>QBLT01000117.1 GCA_003249105.1 Leptolyngbya sp.
GGGCTGGGCCAGCGCAGATTTTCTTTTGGGCGGCGGTGGCGCTGACGTTGGCCTCAGGCTTGGTCTATCTGTGGCCCCAAATGCAACCCAGCCGCGGCGCTTAGGCAAAACAGAGGGGCCAATGCTATAAAAAGTCCTGGGGTTGCTTCAAGTCTCGGCCGACTGTCTGCTAAACTAACGAAGAACTACTTCTTGGAAGCGTGGCTGAGTGGTCGAAAGCGCCTCCCTGCTAAGGAGGTAGGGGAGTAAACCTTCCCTCGTGGGTTCAAATCCCACCGCTTCCGTATTTTGAATCTGCAAAAGTGGCTGATATGAGCATTCATATCAGCCACTTTTGTCTGTAACCTGGCGGCTTTTCACGATACAGGTGTACTTAAAGTTTTCCTGTACTGTAGGCTGGGAATGATGGTGCTAATGTACCCATGATTCCCAAGCACATTGCCCTCAAGAATTTTTTGAGCTACCGCGATGCCTGTCTCGACTTCAACGGGCTGCATGTGGTTTGCGTGGCTGGCCCCAACGGCGCGGGGAAGTCGTCGCTGCTAGAGGCGATCGCCTGGGCGCTGTGGGGCCAGAGCCGCGTCGCCGCCGATGACGACGTCATTCACCAGGGCGAGATGGAGGCCCAGGTGACCTTTCAGTTTCACCAGGGGGAGCACACCTACCGGGTGATGCGCAGCCGCCACCGCACCCAGGGCACCAGTCTAGAGTTTCAGGTACATACCGAGGAGGGCTGGCGGGTGCTGACCCAGCGCGGGGTGCGGGCCACCCAACTTCTGATCTGCCGCCACCTCCGCCTCGACTACGACACCTTTATCCACTCGGCCTACCTGCGCCAGGGCGGGGCCGACGACTTTATGCTGAAGCGGCCCGGCGATCGCAAACAAATTCTGGCCGACCTGCTCAAGCTGCACCAGTACGATCACCTGGCCGAGGGGGCTAAAGAGCAGGCCCGTCAGGCCAAGGCCGAGGCCAGCCTGCGTCAAACCCAGCTCGACGAACTCACCGCTGCCCTGGCCGACTATGAACCGACCCTACAGCGCCAGGCCCAGCTCCAGCAAGAGCTGCACGACATCGATCAGGCCCAGGAGCGCGATCGCCAGCAGCAGCACCAGCTTCGCACCCTTGAGCAAACCCACTCGGCCTATGCCCAACAGCTTCAGATGCAGCGGCAGCAGCAGCAGCACCTGACCGCTCTTTTGCATCAAACCGAAACCTCCCTGGCGGCGCTGACCCGTGAGCAGCACCAGCAGGACCAACGTTTGGCCCAGGCCACCGAGATTGAATCTGGCCTAGCTGAACTGGCGGATTTAGAAGCGGAAGATGCCCAGCTCAATCAGCACTTCCAACGCTACCAGGCCCTAGAGGCCCAGCGTCAGAGCCTAGAGGCTGAGTGGCAAGCCCAATCGACAGACGCACGCACGCGCCTGAGTCAAACTCAGCTACAGCTGGCGGCCCTACAGGCCCAGATCGCCGACTTAGATGCGGCTCTTTTGCAAAGCGAAGCTGTTGATGCGGCCCGCCAGCAGTTTCTCACTGCCAAAGCCCGTCTCAAACACTTAGACGCGCTCCAGCTTCAGGCCGAACCGTTACAGCAGCGCCGCCGACAGCTAGAGGCCGGGCTCCATCAGGCCCAAACCCGGCTGCAAACCCGGCTAGAAGAACTCGCCGCCGCCGCCCAGCAGCTCCAGCAGGATCAGGGGAATCCGCCCCAGCTAGTAGCTACCGCCCAGGAGGTGTCAAAAACCCTGAGCTATCTGGAGCAGCGCCGGGCCTACCAGGAGCAGGTGCGCGAAAAGGGGCTGGAGCGACGCAGCTTTATGGAGGTGCTCCAGTCTAACCAGCGCGCCTGCGAAACCCAGATTGCTCAAATTGGCCAAAAGCTGGGCATGCTGGCTCAGCCCGAGGCCGTCTGCCCGCTGTGCGATCGCGCCCTCAAGGCCCACCATCGCAAACTCGTCGAAGGTCGCCATCGCCAGCAGCAGCAAGAGCTGCAAGAAGAGATTTGGGTGATTCGCGAGCAGCTGGCCGTTTCTGAGCGCGAAATTCAGGTGCTGCGGCAGGAGTATCGCGCGGTCGAAGCCGAACTGGAGGCCTACGCTCCAGTGCTGCAAAAGCAGGGTCAGCTCACCGCTCAAATGGCCTCCCAGGCCACTGTTCACGAGCGGCTTCAGGCTCTAGAGGCCGAGCAGCAGCGCCTAGAGCAGTCCCTCACTGAGAACCAGTACGCCCTCGACCTGCGCACCGAGCTGCACCAGCTCAACGAAACCCTCGCCCAGCTGGCCTACGACGATCGCGACCACGCCCTGGTACGCGGCCAGGTCGATCGCTTGCGCTGGGCTGAAATCAAGCACCACGAGCTGGCCCAGGCCCGGCGTCGACGACAGCAGCTCGGGCAGCGGCGGCAGCAGCTTGAGACCGACCAAGCCACCCTTGAGGCTGACCTGGCCCAGTTCCCAAATGGCCCCCAGGGGCAGGCCCTCGCTAAGACCCAAACAGCCCTGGAGCAGATCAACTACCGCATTGACCATCACCAGCAGGTACGCCAGTCCTTACTAGCAGCCCAGGTTTGGCGACAGCGCCACCGTGAGCTAGAGGAAGCCCGTCAGCAACGGCCCCAGCGCCAGGCCCAGATCGAGGTGCTTCAGGCCCAGGAGCGCCAGCAGCACCAGGAGCTAGAGCAGTTGAGCGCTGCGATCGCCGCCCTAGAGGAGCAGCACCAGGCCCTAGCCTACGATGCGGAGGATCTTGAACAGCTAGAGCGGGCGATCGGCGCTCGACAGCACCAGCGCGATGCCCTGCTGGCCCAGCTCGGTGCCCTGGGTCAGGCTCGCCAGCACCTCGTCGAGCTCCACCAGGGGCTTGCCCAAAAGCAGCAAGAACTCGCCGCCGTACGTCAGCGCCACCGGGTCTATCAAGAGCTGGCCCAGGCCTTTGGCCACAACGGCATCCAGGCGCTGATGATCGAAAACCTGCTGCCCCAGCTGGAAGCCGAGACCAACAATCTGCTGGGCCGCCTCAGCGCCCACCAGCTCCACGTGCAGTTTGTCACCCAGCGGGCCACTAAGCGGGGCCAAGGGGTAATCGACACGCTGGATATTTTGATTGCCGACGCTCGGGGCACCCGACCCTACGAAACCTACTCGGGCGGCGAGGCCTTTCGGGTTAACTTTGCCCTGCGGCTAGCCCTAGCCCGGCTGCTAGCCCAGCGATCGGGGCTGGCGCTACAGCTGCTGATCATCGATGAGGGCTTCGGCACCCAGGATCAGCAGGGGTGCGATCGCCTAATTGCGGCGATTAATGCGATCGCCGCCGACTTTGCCTGCATTCTGACCGTTACCCACATTCCCCATTTTCGGGCAGCCTTTCAAACCCGTATCGATGTGACCAAGACTCCCCAGGGATCGCAGCTTTCTCTCTCTGCCTAAAACAGCTCAGACTGAGTAAACCTTTAAGTAGCTTCTCAGAGTTTTATTAACATTCTTTTTAGATTTTAAGAATTTCCCCTTCGGCTACCTCAGAAATATGTCTTCTGGAATGCAATACGCCCTGGTCAATCGCTTTAACCTAAAGGGTAAGAGCCCGCAAGGTCAAGGCGGGCTGAGTATTAATGACCATTCACGCCCCCCTTCATAAATGTTACAGTTGTTTACATATTCCATTAATAACTTTTTACCCATGAGCGTTGTTGGCCCCCTTTTAGAAGTTGGTATTGCCGCCGTTGCTGCCGGTCTTATTCTCAAGCGTCAGGCTGAGGAAGCGGCTCTAGAGGCTGAGCCCATTCCGGTACCAGTACGCGATCGCCGCTAGGCCGACCAGTTGTCGCCTCTAGGTCAGACAACGCTGCTTCTTTGGGCTTTGAGCCCTGCCGTTCCCCGTCGCTCCCTCCCCACTGTGCCGCTATGAGAACTGTGCAAAATTCCACCGATCTAGTTCGCACTTACCTGAAAGAAATTGGTAAGGTGCCTCTGCTCACCCACGAAGAAGAGATCGTGTTGGGTAAGCAGGTGCAAAAGCTATCGGCCCTAGAGGCCAAGCGGCAGGCTTTAGAAGAGACTGCCGGTCATGGGTTGACCCTGGAACAGTGGGCCAGCGCCGTTGAAATGCCCCTGTCTGAGCTCAAGGCGATCGTGCGCGACGGCAACCTAGCCAAGCGCAAAATGGTAGAAGCCAACCTGCGCCTCGTGGTCTCCGTGGCCAAGAAATATATCAAGCGCAACGTTGATCTGCTCGACCTGATTCAGGAGGGCACCATTGGTATGCAGCGCGGGGTAGAAAAGTTTGACCCCACCAAGGGCTATCGGTTCTCCACCTACGCCTACTGGTGGATTCGTCAGGCCATCACTCGCGCCATCGCGGAGAAAAGCCGCACCATCCGCCTACCGATTCACATCACCGAAAAGCTCAACAAGCTGAAGAAAGCCCAGCGCACGCTGTCCCAGCGCTACGGTCGAGCGGCTACGGTGGCTGAGCTAGCGATCGAGTGCGACTTGACCGCCAAGCAGGTGCGCGACTATCTAGAAAAGTCTCGTCAGCCCCTCTCCCTAGACCTCAAAGTGGGCGATAACCAGGACACCGAACTGGGCGAACTGCTCGAAGACGACGGTCCCTCTCCAGAGGACTTCGCTACTCAGGTATCCCTGCGCCAAGACCTAGAGCGGCTGATGGGCGATCTAACCCCTCAGCAGCGAGAGGTGCTTTCCCTGCGCTTTGGTTTGGCCGACGGCAAGACGATGACCCTGGCTAAAATTGGCGATCTGCTCTCCATCAGTCGTGAGCGGGTGCGCCAAATTGAGCGAGAAGCCTTGACCAAACTGCGCAAGCGCCAGTCTGATATCCGTGAATACCTGGCTAGCTAGAGCAACTGCGCTTCCCGCAGAGTCGCAACGCGGATCGTATCGAATCTATGCCCGAGGGAATTTTCCTTCGGGCTATTTTTTTTGATCCTTTGGCAAAATGGTGTTCTCTTGCTGAGGTTCAGTTTGCTCAGAACACATCTTGAGGCAAATCTCTGAACCAAAGGATTGCTTGGCAGCGGAATGCCCCAAGGTGAAGTCTGGGTTAGGACGGCCCAAGGCAGCAGCATTCAAGCCTACCGGGTACTTTTTTCATTTTTTGCTCTTCACTTTTCGTTCTTTTGCCCTGGGGAAGCCCTCAATCTCGCCCACCAACCGTAGCCCAATTGACCAAACCAGGGAAATCCCGCATTCTAGAGTGGTTCTAGCTAGATTCGCCCCAACTGAGGAGTCCCCATGAGCTATCGCATGGACCGCCGTGCCTATGCCGAAACCTTTGGCCCGACGGTAGGCGATCGCATCCGCCTAGCCGACACCGAGCTGATTATTGAGGTCGAGCAAGACTTCACCACCTACGGGGACGAGGTGAAATTTGGCGGCGGCAAAGTCATCCGCGACGGCATGGGGCAGTCGCCGATCGGGCGCGACGCGGGCGCGGTGGACATGGTGATCACCAACGCCCTGATTCTTGACTGGTGGGGCATTGTCAAGGCCGACATCGGCATTAAAGACGGCAAAATCGACAAAATTGGCAAGGCGGGCAACCCCTACATTCAAGACAATGTCGATATCATCATCGGCCCCGGCACCGAGGTCGTAGCGGGGGAAGGCATGATCGTCACCGCTGGCGGCATCGACACCCACATTCACTTCATTTGCCCCCAGCAGATCGACACTGCGATCGCCTCCGGCATTACCACCATGATCGGCGGCGGCACCGGCCCTGCCACCGGCACCAACGCCACCACCTGCACCCCCGGTGCCTGGAACATGTGGCGCATGCTGCAAGCCGCCGACGCCTTCCCTATGAACCTGGGCTTTTTGGGCAAGGGCAATAGTGCTCAGCCAGAAGGGTTGGTGGAGCAAATCAAAGCCGGGGCCATGGGCCTCAAGCTCCACGAAGACTGGGGCACTACCCCCGCCACCATTGATACCTGTCTGGGAGTGGCTGACGAGTACGACGTCCAGGTGGCGATCCACTCCGACACCCTCAACGAGGCGGGCTTCGTCGAGGACACCATCGCCGCCTTCAAGAATCGGGTGATTCACACCTACCACACCGAAGGGGCTGGCGGCGGCCACGCGCCAGACATCATCAAAGTGTGCGGCGAGGCCAACGTGCTGCCCTCATCGACAAACCCCACTCGCCCCTACACCCGCAACACCCTCGACGAGCACCTCGACATGCTGATGGTGTGCCACCACCTCAGCCCCAGCATTCCCGAAGACATTGCCTTCGCTGAGTCGCGCATTCGCCGTGAGACCATCGCCGCCGAAGACATTCTCCACGACCTGGGGGCCTTCAGCATGATCTCCTCCGACTCCCAGGCCATGGGCCGGGTGGGGGAGGTGGTGATTCGCACCTGGCAGACTGCCCACAAAATGAAGGCGCAGCGGGGGCCGCTGACGGAAGATAGCGATCGCAACGACAACCACCGGGCCAAGCGCTACGTGGCCAAATACACGATCAACCCAGCGATCACCCACGGCATTGCCAACCACGTGGGCTCGATCGAAGCGGGCAAGCTGGCGGATATCTGCCTGTGGCGACCCGCCTTTTTTGGGGTAAAACCCGAGATTGTGATCAAGGGCGGCCTGATCGCCTGGGCGCAGATGGGCGATGCCAACGCCAGCATTCCGACGCCGCAGCCAGTCCATATGCGGCCTATGTTTGGCAGTTTTGGGGGGGCGATCGCCGCCACCTCCCTCAGCTTTATCTCCCAAGCCGCGATGGATCTAGGCATTCCTGAACACATTGGGCTAACTAAAGCCACCGCCGCTGTGGCCAACTGCCGCAGCCTTAGCAAGGCCGACATGAAGCTCAACGCCTATCAGCCCCACATGGAGGTCAACGTCGAAACCTACGAAGTGCGGGCCGATGGCGAACTGCTCACCTGTGAACCGGCCGAAGTCCTGCCCATGGCTCAGCGGTACTTCTTGTTTTAATCCCGTCAAATCAAGAAAAGCATTAATGGCCTAGGCCAAGCTTGGCAAGCAGTTATTGCTTAAAAGGCCGATCGATCCTCAATTGGAAAAACAATCAGTAATTGAGCCATAAATCCGCTGGAAGACATCTAGAATGGTCTAGGTGACTCAGCGCAAAATGGCGATAAAACTGAGGCTGCTATCCAGGTGGTGCAGGCAGAGCAAACGACCGCCAAAAAAATCAATCAAGGCCATCACCTAGCTGGGCAATCCAGGTCGAAACACTGGGTTACAAAATATTGTTTAACGTCGATATTTGCGGCTAGTGCTGAAGCTAGAATGGAGTCCTCAACAGTTATTGGGCCGTTTGCAGCAATCCAAGACACCCGCCCAGCCTGCTTTAAACTGCTGGGCGGGCTGCTAAGGGCAAAAATAATTTGTAGTTACCATAAATTTGTTGCGAATGTCATCAAGCAGTGGCAGATTTTCAAGTGTCCACAGTACAATAAAGTGGTACTGAAACCTTTCGTTTCAGTTCACTCCTCACACCACACTCCGCCCAGGCCATTGGTCTGGGCGGTTCCTTATTTAAAGGAATTTCGGCCCAAAAACGCTGAAATATGGCTAGCTTAGCTAAGCAGTGCCCATCCCCTCGGCAGATATTGATTGCTCGCCCAAGAAGCCGGGGGTTGGCTATGATAAGATTGCGTGTGGTTAATAACGGCAAGGAACACTAGGCATGGCAGCCGCTCAGGTAACAGACTCGACGTTTAAGCAAGAAGTTCTCGAAAGCACCGTTCCCGTACTGGTTGACTTTTGGGCCCCCTGGTGTGGCCCCTGCCGTATGGTAGCCCCGGTAGTCGAGGAAATTGCTGAGCAGTACGACGGCCAAATTAAGGTTGTTAAGGTCAATACCGACGAGAACCCGAGCGTGGCCAGCCAGTACGGTATTCGCAGTATCCCCACCCTGATGATCTTTAAAGAAGGTCAGCGGGTTGACATGGTGGTGGGTGCCGTACCCAAAACCACCCTGGCCAACACCCTTGAAAAGTATCTCTAGGCCCACTTCTCTTTGCCTGGAGCTCAAGACTGGCCATACTGCCCGATAGAGGCGATCGCTTCAACCTCTGAACCAAGCGCCAGTAAAGGCGTAGAGTCACAGGTTTAGTCAACCAGCTTGTTGATATCGGACATGGCCCTCTAGCGTTAGTCTCTCGCTAGAGGGTTTTTGCACGGCAGGGGGCAAAATTGTCGTTAGAATAGGATGCTGCCTATAAGGACTCAACAGCGTATGGTTGCGCTTCCCTCAAATTTACCCTCTAGCGTTCAGACCGATTTGGCTACGATATTTGAGCAATTGCCTCACCTCGAACATGGCAAGCTCATTCGCCAGGTGCTAGAGACCATTCTGCGCATGATGGGGCGGGAGGCCGACCGACTCGACTGGAAAATCTTAAACTTTGCCCTGCTGGACATGGAGCAGGGATTTCAAATCTTTTACCCCTACCGGCATATCCGCAAAATTACTATCTTTGGCTCGGCTCGGACGGGGGCGATTAGCCCCGATTACAAACTAGCCGAGAAGTTTGCCAAGCAGATAACTGAGCTGGGCTTTATGGTGATGACCGGTGCCGGAGGCGGCATTATGGAGGCGGGTAACGCCGGGGCTGGCTCAGAGCAATCCTTTGGGTTAAACATCCAGCTGCCCTTCGAGCAAGGCGCTAACCCGGTGATGGAAGGCGATCCGAAGCTGATCAATTTCAAATATTTCTTTACTCGCAAGCTGTTTTTCCTGCGCGAGAGCGATGCCCTAGTGCTTTTCCCAGGGGGGTTTGGTACCCAAGATGAAGCGTTTGAATCATTGACGCTAATTCAAACGGGTAAGGCCGACCCGATGCCCATTGTCATGGTCGATCACCCCGGTGGCAATTACTGGCAGGGGTGGGATCACTACATTCGTGAGCATCTGCTGAGCCGGGGGCTGATTAGCCCCGACGACCCCAGCTTGTACACCATTACCGACAACGTCGATGACGCCTGCCACGCCATCAGCAGTTTTTATCGGGTGTACCATTCCTGCCGCTATACCAGCGATCGCCTGATCATTCGGCTCAAGAGCGATCTTCCTGAGGGCGCTGTCGATCTGCTCAACCAAGAATTTGGCGACGTTTTGGCCAAGGGAAAAATTGAAAAGTCTGCTGCCCTGCCCGAAGAGCAGCGAGACGAAACCGTCGCTTTGCCTCGGTTGGTGATGCACTTCAACAACCGCGACTTTGGTCGGCTGCACCAGTTGATCTGGCGGCTCAACGATCTGGGCGACCACCGCCCAGAAGCTCAGCACCCCGAGCAAAAGTAGTCGCATTCTTGCTGTTCCCTCGCCCAAGGCTCAGGCCTCCTTGCCCTAAACCAACCCAACCACTCTCCCCCAATGACCAAGGTTCAAGCGTTTTTAGAGCAGCTTTACCACGAGTTTAAGGGAGTTTCTGAAGGGCGAGTAGCGTCTTATATTCCTGAGCTGGCGCTGGCTAACCCCGACTGGTTTGGCATTAGCATTGTCACCATCGACGGCAGCGCCTACGAGGTAGGGGATGTGGCGCAGAAATTTACCATTCAATCGATTTCGAAGGTGTTTGTCTACGGCATGGCCCTGGAGGACTATGGCCGCGAAAAACTGCTCAAAAAGGTGGGGGTAGAACCCACTGGCGATCCGTTTAATTCCCTAATTCGGCTGGATGAGGACTCTAAACGCCCAGATAACCCGATGGTGAATGCAGGGGCGATCGCCACCACCGGCCTGATCCCCGGCCATGACCCCGCCGAACGCCTCAATCGACTGCTGGCTATGTTTCAGCGCTATGTTGGCGACGAGGTATTTGTTGATGTGTCTACCTTCATGTCAGAGCGCTCCACCGGTCACCGCAACCGGGCCATGGCTCACCTGATGCTCAACTTTGGCATGATCGACCAGCCCATCGATGAAGCACTCGACCTGTACTTTCAGCAGTGTGCGGTGCTGGTTACAGCCCACGACCTGGCTGTGATGGCCGCTACCCTGGCCAACCAGGGCGTCAACCCCATCACCGGAGCGCGCGCGGTGGGGGCCGAGCACGTGCGCGACATTCTCAGCGTCATGTATACCTGCGGCATGTACAACTTCGCCGGAGAGTGGGCCTTTCGAGTTGGCATACCCGCCAAGAGTGGGGTGTCGGGCGGCATTCTAGCCGTCGTGCCAAACCAGGCTGGCATCGCCGTATTTTCGCCGCCCCTTGACAGTCGAGGCAACAGCGTGCGCGGGCTCAAGGTTTTTGAGGCCCTGTCACGAGAATATGGGTTTCATCTGTTTGATCTATCCTTGGGCCACTGCCGCTTTGCCCAAGCTGTTCAACCCATAGATGCCGTAGCCTTAGATATTGAGCCTCCTGCGCGCTCACACCAGGGATAGCTCTGGCTTTTGACCAGGCTGTACCAGGCTAGGCCGTTCTGTAGCGGGCTTGGTGACAAATTCCACCACTTTACCCAGATCTTTAAACATCTTGCTTTCAATGTCGCGGCGGTAGGCATCGACGACTGAGGTGGCGCGAAAATAGCGCAGCGCGTCAGTGAGATACTGCACGTGGCGTTCCTCATCCTTGAGGACTGATTCGAGCGCTGCCCGAGTGGCGGTAAGATGGTCGGGCAGAGCCTTGAGAATGCAGCGAAAGCCCCGCACACCAAGTTCTTCGGCTAGCAGCACGCTGGCCAATAGGTGAGGTAAGGGGGCTGCCGCCAAATCATCGACCTGGTGATAGCGCCGCATGGAGGCCTCGCCCATGCTAGAGAGCGACTGTTGGGCCGCTTCGCTGTCTAAGTCGATAAAGTAGCCCTCGCGCTCAACGGCTTTAGTAAAGATTTGGGCGTGGCGCATCTCGTCGCTGACGTGGCGCTGCATCTGCTCACTAAGCCAGAGGGGAATCTCGGCAGCCTTGGCAGAGCGAATGTGGGCGACGGTGCGGCTGCCTTCAGCCTCCTGCAGCGCTAGGGAGGCAAACAGGTGGGGCCGCCGCTGGGGATTGGCGGTGCTCTGGCTATAGTAAATGGCGCTAAAGCCAATAAATAAATAGTGCTGGAGCATGGCTAGGGGTATTTGAGGGCGTGGATCCTGCTGGCTATTGTAGAAATTTCTGGCCGTTTATGCTGCCTGTCCACCCCGTTAACGCATCAGCCGCAGCGACCTTAAGTCACTACGGCTGATGCAGGGTTGGAAACAAGTCTTAGAGGACAAAAGTCACGGTTAGCCCCCTCAGACGAATTGAGATTGTTGGCCTAGCGCTCCCCTTCCCTAAGCTAAATCATCGTCCTCATCAAGGTCGGCGCTCACAGTCGCAACTGGAAAAGGCGGTTCAGCTGGAGTTGGGGGTTCAGCTGGAGCTGGTGGCCAACTGGGGGTGGGAGGCTCGGCTGGGCTTGGAAATGGAGGAGTGACCGGGGGCGCAGGAACCGGCGGAGCGGCGGGCAGCGGCTCTGGTTCTGGAATGCCTAGCTGCTGACGAGCCTGGGCTAGAAGATAAGACGTGCTGGACTGCACAGTATCGAGCAGCGCCTGACCAGTAGAGGTGATCGACTGGGGCTCGGTGCTGGGGTCTTTTTCGCTGAGGCTGATGTACCAGGCGCGGGTGCTGCGCCCTAGACCAACCGCAGTGCGGTAAAACCATTCGCCCCCTACAAAGGTTAGACAAACGATCAGCCACAGCAGCAGGCCCAATTCGCGCAAAATTTCCCAGGTGCGGGTCAGGGTTTTCTTGTAGATGTCGCCCGTGTCGGCGGAAAACAGCAGCTGGCTAACAATGTTGGCCTGCTCTTTGATCTTATCCATAGGTGTAACTCTCTAATGGCTGGACACGGTTGGGGTAATAGAGTGGCCCACTGACATAGTAGATGTGGAGGCTATGGGACGGCTAGGGCCGAGCTAACCCTAGATAGCTAAGCCATCATGCGCCCTCGCTCCAGATTTTTTTGAGCACCTGGTCGGGGGTAATGTCGGCCAGGGTGCCGGTGGAGGAGGTTAGGGCGACCAAGCGGTCTTCGCCGGCGGTGATGGCCTGGACTCTGCGATCGCCAGAGAATAGACCTAGGGTATAGACGTTGAGGGCGATCGCCAGCGCTAGGGGATACCCCTCTACCGCCACTAACAGGTTAGCGGCAGCAATCAAGGCTGCCGTCTGTCCTGGGGTCTCGGGTCGCAAAATCTTTAGATTAGGCACGGCGCTGGCGATCGCAACGGTTTGGGGTGCCGCATCATCGGTTTGCAGCAGGGCCAAAGGCAGGTCGGGCTGTCGCTGCTGAAAGTCTTTGAGGATGGCGATCCAGCTTTCGGTAGGGTAGGTAGTGCCGCTGCCGGTGGCACCGGGGTAGACCAGCACATAGCCATTTGAGAGCCCATTGCTCTGGCGCAGGTTGTCTACGGCGGTCAAGTCTTTGCGGGGCACATTTACCGTGAGGGCAGGCGGTGCGCCGGTAACGTTGATCAGCTTGAGCAGATCGCCGTGGTGGCCTGGCTCAGCGGCGCGGGGAGCCGTTGCGGTCAGCAGCAGATCGTTGGCAGACCCGCTGTAGCCCAAGCGAGTGGGCACGCCACTCAGCCACAGCAGCAGGGCTATAGACCAAGAATCGGTCAGGGTGAGGGCGGCGTCGAACTCGCGATCGCGCACAATCCCTAACAGGTTGGCCCAGTCAGCAGGGCTGTTGCTGGCCTCAAAGTTGTAGGGCACTACCTCGGTGACCCCCTTTGAGAGCTGATAGATAGCCGTAGCGCTAGGGGGCGCAACTACTGATACCTCAGCGTTTGCGAAGCTATCCTTGATCTGATTAATGATCGGAAAGAAGCTCAGCTGAGTCTCCGTTTCTCCTGGAACAAGAGCCAGTACCCGCATATGTTACGTCCATGCCTGTTCGCAAGTATTGTAGTGGAACCTGGCCAAGGTTTAGGGGATATCTGGCCTACAAAATGAATTAAATTTCACCCTAGGGGATAAAAACTCCCCAATTTGCCCAGCCCGTTATGGTTTTGCCCTGTGTCTATGCCCCCCGTTCATGTGCTCATCCCCGCCGCTGGCAGCGGTCGCCGCATGGGGGCCGATCGCAATAAAGTGCTCCTCGATCTGCTCGGTCAGCCCATCATCGCCTGGACGCTGAAAGCCGCCGCCCAGGCCGAGACTGTGGTCTGGATCGGGGTGATTTGCCAGGCGGGCGATCGCCCCACCCTAGAAACCATTGCCAACGCGCTCAATCTGTCTAAACCCGTTGCCTTCATCGACGGCGGCACAACCCGTCAGGAGTCGGTCTACAACGGGCTGCAAGCGCTGCCTAACGAGGCTACCCACGTGCTGATCCACGACGGCGCGCGCTGCCTGGCCACCCCCGACCTATTTGATCGCTGCGCCGCTACTCTAGCCACCTGCCCCGGCCTGGTGGCGGCGGTGCCAGTCAAAGACACGATTAAAGTTGTGGATGCCGCCCAGCGGGTTGAAACCACCCCCGATCGCGAGTCCCTCTGGGCTGCCCAAACTCCCCAGGGCTTTGATGTGGCTTTGCTGAAGCAGTGCCATCAGCAAGGCATCGACCAAGGCTGGAGCGTCACCGACGATGCCGCCCTATTTGAGAAATGCGATCTGCCGGTGCAGGTGGTGCCCGGTGAAGAGACCAACCTTAAGGTGACGACGCCCATGGATTTGGCGATCGCAGAATTCATACTAAAACAGCGCCTGGGTTAGCCGAGAGGCATCCCCAAGCGCTGCTTCTAGATTCCAGAATTTGGGTTCTAGAGGTCGCCGCCGCGCAAAAACAGCAGAAACACAATCACTGGGCCAGCGATGACAATCATGGCAAGCATGGTCAGCTGGGCAATGAGCTCGAAATTAATATTGCTCAAAAAACCACTCAGAAAGCTCATGAAACCTCCCAACACAAGGCGACTGGACTGATATAAACTTCATTCAATCCCAGAAGTGGAGTTTTGCCCATAGAAAAGCTACAGACCCCGCTCTGAGCTTGGCGTAAAGCTTGCTTATCGGAGCTTATTTTACCTGCTAACGCCGTCCCTATTTTAGATAACTTAACAAAATTCTAAGGCAGCACCCGCTGCCGTTCCCACGCTAGGCCTGCGACGGCCAAAGGAACCCCTATGGCCACCTGGCAATGTGTCAAATCCTGCGGAGCCTGCTGCTTCCTGGCCCCCGACGAGCGCCCCGACCTCGACTCATACCTCGAACCCGATCAGCTAGCGCTGTATCTGAGCATGGTCGGAGAAGACGGCTGGTGCATTCACTACAACGCAGGCGATCGCCTCTGCACCATCTACCCCGATCGCCCCAGCTTTTGCCGAGTGACCTTCAGCACCTTCGAAACTATGTTTGGCGTTGAGGCCGACGAACTTGACGAATTTGCCATCGACTGCTGCCAGGAACACATTGCCGATATCTACGGCGAAGTTAGCCCGGAGATGGAGCGGTTTAATCAGGCTGTGGGGGTTGGGGAGTAATGG
>QBLT01000118.1 GCA_003249105.1 Leptolyngbya sp.
AGCTACCGAAGCCCTCAAGACCGTCCACGCCCAGCTCGGTCGGCGCTACAACCCGATCATCAATGGTGCAGCGGTTGATACTGAGGCCACGGCGGATTCGGTGAACCCCTCAAAGCCAGCGGAACTGGTCGGTAAACTGGGATTAGCCAGTCAAGAGCAGGCCGATGCGGCGATCGCCGCTGCCAAAGCCGCCTTCCCCGCCTGGGCCGCCACCCCGGCCAAAGAGCGGGGAGCCATCCTGCGCCGCGCCGCTGACCTGATGGAAGAGCGCCGCCACGAGCTGAACGCCTGGATGGTCTACGAAGTGGGCAAACCCCTGGGTCAGGCCGACCCCGAAGTTTCCGAGGCGATCGACTTCTGCCGCTACTACGCCGACGAAATGGAGCGGCTCGACGGCGGCTACGCCTACGACTACCCCGGCGAAACCAACCGCTACCGCTACTTCCCTCGCGGTATTGCGGTGGTGATTTCGCCGTGGAACTTTCCGCTGGCGATCGCCACTGGCATGACCGTTGCTGCCCTGGTCACCGGCAACTGCACCATCCTCAAACCCGCCGAAAACTCCGCCGTAATCGCCGCCAAGATCGCCGAAATACTGATCGAAGCGGGTATGCCCCCCGGTGTGTTCCAATATCTGCCCGCGCGCGGTTCCACCGTGGGTTCTCACCTGGTCAACCACCCCGATGTCCATATGATCGCCTTCACTGGCTCCCGCGAGGTGGGCTGCCGCATCTACGCCGACGCGGCCCAGTGGCGACCCGGCCAGCGCCACCTCAAGCGCGTAATTGCTGAAATGGGCGGCAAAAACGGCATCATCATCGACGAAAGCGCGGACTTGGATCAGGCCGTGCAGGGCGTGGTCTACTCCGCCTTTGGCTACAGCGGCCAGAAGTGCTCGGCCTGCTCTCGGGCGATCGTGGTGGCCTCGGTGTACGACACCTTTGTACATCGTCTGGTAGAAGCCACCCGCTCCCTCAACGTGGGCGAAGCGGTGAAACCCAGCACCAAAGTTGGTCCCGTGATCGACGCCAACGCCCAGGCCAAAATTAAGGAGTACATTGAGAAAGGCAAGGCCGAAGCCACCCTGGCCCTAGAGATGCCGACGCCCGCCGATGGCTACTTCGTCGGCCCCACGGTGTTTACTGACGTGAAGCCCGATGCGGTCATTGCCCAGGAAGAAATCTTCGGCCCCGTGCTAGCGGTGATCAAGGCGCAGAACTTCGACGATGCCCTGCGTATTGCCAACGATACCGACTATGGGTTAACGGGCGGCCTCTACTCCCGCACTCCCTCCCACATTGAGCGGGTACAGAATGAGTTTGCCGTCGGCAACCTCTACATCAACCGGGGGATTACGGGGGCGATCGTCTCCCGCCAGCCCTTCGGCGGCTTCAAGATGTCGGGCGTGGGCTCTAAAGCTGGTGGCCCCGACTACCTGCTGCAATTTCTAGAGCCCCGCCACGTCAGCGAAAACGTGCAGCGCCAGGGCTTTGCCCCGATCGAAGGCGTGGATTAATTACTGCGACAGAATCCTTGGGTTCTTCAAGAACCCAAGGATTCTGTGTATGGAGGAAATTCCCGTCATCGGAGACCTTAGGGATGGACTGTAACCACGATGCTCCCTCCGCGCAGTTGGCGGTGCGGTTCGCCAAGGCATTGGTCAGTGGCGACTTTCAGCAGGCGTGTATGCTTTTGTCTCCAGAGTTGCGCCTAGACCTAACGCCCGATCGCCTGCGCGAAACCTACGAAGCCATGATCGAATACGGCGATGAGCCACCCACCGATGTAGAGCTAATCGTCACCATGGAGCAGTGGCAGTTGCCTGAGCAGCGCCCGACAGATTTGGGCTGGGCTTATGTAGCGATCGCAGGCCCTGGTTACTCAGAAGCCATCACCGTCATCGTTGAAGATGCTGGCGGTGAATCTGCCATTCGGTATCTAGAGTGGGGTCGCCCTTAGCACCCCATCGCTAGCCTCAAATTCGGCATGTAGGCGATCGCCATCCGCTGTAGACCCTTGGTGAAATGCTGCCAACAAGTGCACGTATACCTTGTTGCTGACCCAGCAACGGGTTTCATCGTTATAGTGAAACAGCATCCTGCTCTGCTATTGCAAGCAGGTGTTCACCTGGCCCAAACTATGGGTTAATGACAAAGGTTAACCCTGCCCTTTTAAGAACTAGCTATGACTGAAGCAACCAATCCCAAAGTATTTTTTGACATCACTATCGGTGGCACCCCCGCAGGCCGCATTGTCATGGAGCTGCGGGCCGACGTCGCCCCTAAAACCGCCGAAAACTTCCGTGCCCTGTGCACCGGCGAAAAAGGCATGGGCACCTCGGGCAAGCCCCTGCACTTTAAAGGCTCTAGCTTTCATCGTATCATCCCTGATTTCATGTGTCAGGGGGGCGATTTCACTCGCGGCAACGGCACCGGCGGCGAGTCGATCTACGGTATGAAGTTTGCCGACGAAAACTTTACCCTCAAGCACACCACCCCCGGCTTGCTGAGCATGGCCAACGCTGGCCCCAATACCAATGGTTCGCAGTTCTTTTTGACCACCGTGGCAACCCCCTGGCTCGACGGCAAGCACGTCGTCTTTGGCAGCGTCGTCGAAGGTATGGACGTCGTTAGCACCATGGAGCAGGTGGGCAGCCGCAGCGGCCAAACCTCTGAGCCGGTAGTGATCGCTGACTGCGGCCAATTGTAAGTAGTCGCT
The DNA here is from genome assembly GCA_003249105.1 of Leptolyngbya sp. Lineage (GTDB taxonomy): Bacteria > Cyanobacteriota > Cyanobacteriia > Phormidesmidales > Phormidesmidaceae > Nodosilinea. The sequence goes on from QBLT01000118.1 coordinate 2,719, forward strand.
AATCGTCGGGCGGAAACTGAAGCCTCATCTCGCCGGTCTCGCTAATGATGACGCTGCCGCCGAGGGCATTGATTCGATCGATGGCTTTTTGGCGAGTCGCATCATCAAAGGCATTGGCCAAGACACTGGCCCAGGCATTTACCTGGGCCTGTTTGCTAAGGGGATTATTGGCTAAAAACTCCGCCGTCCGCTGGGAGTTTTCGACAATGTATGGGGCATCTGGGTGAGATGACTGTCGTGCCCAATCTGCTGAGGTTTGATAAGAGAGCTGAGCAGCTTCACCATCGCCTAGGTAGAGTAATTCATCTACGCCACGATAGCGCCAGATGTAAAAGCCATCGGCAGGAAAGGCCGGAGTTAACGCCTTTAGACCCTGTGTAACAATCTCGACAGCAGTATGAGGTTGGGCAGCAAAATTGCTGGTACTTCCTGATAAAAATACGTAAAACAACCGGTAGTATGGGTCGTTTGGGATAATGACTCTAAAAAATTCTGGGCTGAGACTGTAGCCGGTTGAGGCTCGTGCCTCATCGTCGCCGAAATACTGCAAAAACTGGAGAAAAAACCAGTCAGCTAATAAGTTGTCGAACCCAAAACTTGGCATTTTTTGCGCTAATGCTAAAGATGCCGCTTTGGATTCATCTTGCTGCGCAAGGTCCTGATTAGCAACACTGCTATTTTGTAAAGCCGTTAGGCGCTGGCGCTGCAGTGATATCAGAGCTACCAAAAGTAAAATCGGTAGTGCGACCATTGCCAAAGTCTTGAACCAGCGCCGAGGCTCACCTCTTAAGCTAATTGATAAAGTCATGGGAAAGCAGTGCTCCAAACCTTTTTCAAGCAGCATTAAAGCCATTGAACAAAAAATACAACCAAACATTGCTTTTTTGCCATCCAGAAGAAAGCTCAGGAAAGTTGGGTACCCTCCTGAGCTTTCAATTAGTAAACCGTTCAGCTAACTAAACTAATAGCGCTGTATTAAAAGATTTGAACTAAAGTGTCTTAGCGCCCGCGCACTCAGGGTCAGCGTCGGTGGTAGTAGGCTCCGCCGAATCAAAGTTAGTGGTTGGTGCATCAATTGGATCAGTTCCAGCTTCCTCAGCTTCGCATAATACAGCTACACTGGTTGCGTCTTCACCAGCAGGCTGCTTTAACTGAACGATTCCTTGGTAAGACTTAACACCAACATCTTTGCTAGTACCGTCTGTGTAGGTGCCACCCTCTCCAGCCGCTGTGACTGCATACCCATAGTATGTGGTATCTTCGACGATACCAATACCTAGGGTAGTAATATCAGGTGCAAACTCAGTGTTTTCTAGGCGGTAGGCCTGCTGAGCACGGTTTACAGAACCAACGTAGGTTTTGGCTTCAGATTGGCGGGCTTTGTTGGCCTGGTTGAGGAAAGAAGGCAGAGCAATAGCAGCCAGAATACCGATGATGATGATAACAACAAGCAGCTCAATGAGAGTGAAGCCGCCTTCTTCTTTCTTGCCGATCAGGTGCTTGAGCAGGTTGGCTTTAAGAGAAGTTTTCATGAGTTAAGTGTCTCCTTAAGAAGCTGGGGTGTAAAGTGTTTCGCTTCTTTGAATAGACTACCCACCCTCGACTCGTTACATATCACCTACTCTTTTTTTTTCCGGATCTTGCTTAGTGCCTATGGCCAAGGCTGCTGAGATTGCCGGATATAAGAAAATCTGCAAGCCTTGCACTGGGGTGGGTCTACTCGTTTTGAATGATAGCTATGCCAATGTATGAGGCACAGCCGCCCTTGCCCTAAAGCCGTTTGATGTAGCTCACCACAGCCCCTAGGCCGTGGGGCAAGTGCTCCAAGCGTACTGATTAACCCTGGAACCCCTCAACCTTTAGAGCTTTTACCCCGTGATCGCCGTCTTCTAGAACCGGCTTAACGGTATAAGCATCGCCAGAACGGCTGCTCGTCTGTAGTCCTTTGTAAGCTATATAAACAACAAAGAGGCTGGCAGAAACTTTTGCCAGCCTCTTTGTCAAAAATCAACCTTAAGTTACCCTCCGGCTACCGCAGGGACGATGCTGACTTCATCGCCATCGTTGAGGGCAGTCTCTTTACCGTCAAGAAAGCGAATGTCTTCGCTGTTGACGTAGAAGTTGACAAAGCGGCGCAGCTCACCAGAGTCGTCGCAAAGCCGGGCTTTAATACCGGGGCAGTTGCTCTCCAAGTCATCCAACAGGTCTACGATATTGCCACCACTACATTCAAGGGCAGCCTGGTTGTTGGTGAATTTTTGCAGTGGAGTCGGAATTAGTACTTTGACAGCCATGGGTGTAGTAAATAAATCGGAAAAAAAGGTCGATTGGTCAGTAAGAGTATAGGAAATAAGAGGCAAGGCTTAAGCTGAAAATTAGCTGCTTAAACCTTGAGCCTCATGCCTTGACCCTTATACCAGTACCTGCTGCCATTCCAGCCGGTCGAGGGTGCGAGAGCGCTCTAGGGCACGCTCGAAGCTGTCGAGCTTCGGCTCAATGGTAAAGGGCTCACCAATGTAGCCTTGTACAGCTTCTTGGGTCTTCAGACCGTTGCCGGTGATATAGACGACGGTAGACTCATCTGGGTTGATTTTACCGGCTTCTGCTAACTTTTTAAGCACCGCGATGGTGGTGCCGCCAGCGGTCTCGGTGAAGATACCTTCGGTTTCGGCTAGTAGCTTCATCCCTTCAATAACTTCAGCATCGGTGACTGACTCAATGTTGCCGTTGGTCTTGCGAGCGATGTCGAGAGCGTAAATGCCGTCGGCGGGGTTGCCAATGGCGATGGACTTGGCAATGGTGTTGGGTTTGACCGGAGTTACAAAATCGCGGCCTTCTTTAAAGGCTTGGGCAATGGGGGAGCACCCTTCGGCCTGGGCACCGCTAAAGCGAACGGGCTTATCGTCAACCAGGCCGACTTTGACAAACTCCTGGAAGCCTTTGTAGATTTTGGTGAACAGTGATCCGGATGCCAAAGGCGCGACGATGTGGTCAGGTAAGCGCCAGCCCAACTGTTCAGCGACCTCATAGCCCAGCGTTTTAGACCCCTCGGAGTAGTAGGGACGCAGGTTGATATTGACGAATCCCCAGCCCTGGGTGTTGGCCACTTCAGAGCACAGACGATTGACCTGGTCGTAGTTGCCCTGCACGGCCATTACCGTAGGGTTGTAAATCAGGGTGCCCAGCACCTTGCCCGCTTCTAGGTCGGCTGGGATGAACACGCAGCAGTCAAGGCCGGCATGGGCAGCGATCGCCGCCGTAGAGTTGGCCAAATTGCCCGTGCTGGCACAGGAAACGGTTGTGAAGCCTAGTTCCCTTGCCCGAGTTAGTGCCACCGATACCACCCGATCCTTAAAGCTCAGGGTGGGCATGTTGACGGCGTCATTCTTTATATAGAGTTCTTTTAGCCCTAGCTGCCGCGCCAGCCGGTTTGCCCGCACAAGGGGAGTCATGCCAGTCCCCACATCAATGGGGTTGTCGGTGCTGACGGGTAAAAAGTCTTTGTAGCGCCAGATAGATAGCGGCCCTGCCTGGATAGTGCTGCGAGTGACCCGTCGGCGGATTTCATCGTAGTCATAGGCGACCTCTAAGGGGCCAAAGCACACGTCTTCGCACACATGCTTGGCGCCTAGGTCGTAGGTTTCACCACATTCGCGGCATTTCAGCGCCGAAAAGGTGGGTTTGGCGGCGATCGCTTGTTCGATAGACTGCGTCATGGCGTTCTCTCTGAGGTTTTTGAGGAGCAGTTGTTGATTTCACTCGGTTATTGGAAAGGTAACACTGGCAACAATACTTGGTCAAATATACCCGACAAAAAAAGTCGGGTATGCCCAAGCCCCTCCGGCCTAATGTTTTGCACCGCTGATGCGCCTTCTCACCCAGGGCGACGGTCTAGGTTCTTTGGCCATGCTGCCCTCGGCCTCGCCGGGGGGGTGTTCACCCTCTTAACCAATGCTTTGAAACCACTTTGGGGGCTTTAAGATCAGCCTCAAACGCAATAAAGTAACTTGCTATACAAACGCCAGCCTGGCAGTTGAGGTTAAGTGATTTAAAGTCATGGAACGTTTGCATTAGTTAGTGTGCCAGACCACTCAGACTGCTTTATGCTTTATGCCCAAAGCGGTCTGTGCTGTGGGTCTAGCTGTCATAGCGATGGCAAAACGGTAAATTCAGCGCAGATGTCTGTGATGCTCTTAGCAGAACGTTATGGTAGTGACCCAAGATAAGCCCCTTGCCAATGTTTTTCGTCAGCTATCTGGAGGAGCGTTTCCCCCTGTAGTCGAATCCTATGAGCGCGGGAAGACAATTTTTTTCCCTGGAGATCCGGCTGAACGGGTGTACTTTTTATTAAAGGGGGCAGTGAAACTGTCTAGGGTTTACGAGGCTGGAGAAGAAATTACGGTTGCCCTGCTGCGAGAGAACAGCGTATTCGGAGTTTTGTCGCTCATTACAGGCAATCGTTCCGATCGGTTTTATCACTCTGTGGCCTTTACTCCGGTAGAACTGCTGTCAGTACCCATTGAGCAGGTTGAGCAGGCGTTAGAAGAGAACCCTGAACTGGCCTTGCTGATGCTGAGAGGTCTATCTTCTCGCATTTTGCAAACTGAGATGATGATTGAGACCCTGGCCCACCGGGATATGGGTTCTCGGTTGGTAAGTTTCTTGCTGATTCTCTGCCGCGATTTTGGCGTGCCCAGCCAGGATGGCATCACCATCGACCTAAAGCTTTCTCACCAAGCTATTGCCGAGGCCATTGGTTCAACCCGAGTCACCGTGACCCGTCTGTTGGGCGATCTGCGTCAGGAAGGCATGATCTCCATATATAAAAAGAAAATTACTGTCCATGATCCAGTCAATCTAAGTCAGCAATTCACTTAGTTTGGGACTGTTTAGGTGTGGTAGGCTTGGGAGCCAATTTAGCTGCCGACGACATTGGGTCGTACGGGGCCTCAACCCATGCAGTAGAGTAAGTGCAAACTCCCCTGTGGCTGGTGCATGGTTTCTGGTTACGTATTGATTTTGGCGGTTTTGATTCTGGGGGGCTTTATCGCTACCCTCGGCGATCGCGTGGGAACGCGGGTGGGCAAAGCACGGCTGAGCTTGTTCAATCTGCGTCCCCGGCAAACGGCTACTTTGGTCAGCATTGCGACTGGCAGCGTTATTTCAGCCTCCACATTGGCACTGCTGTTTGGGGTGAGCAGTCAGTTACGTACTGGCGTGTTCGAGTTGGGCAAAATTCAGGCTGATCTAGCCAGCGCCGAAGCCGATCTAGCCCAAGCTCAATCTGTCCAAGAGAGCGTAGAGGCCGATCTGGAGTCGGCGACGGACGAACGGCAGCGGGCGCTGGCTCGCCTACAGGAAATTAACCAATCGCTCAACCAGGCTGTAGCTCAGCAGGAAGCGACTGAGGGGCAACTCCGCCAAACTCTGGGCCAACTTGATGCAGTATCCCAGCAGGCTGCCGCCCTGCGCCAATCGACGGATGCTCTGCGGGTTCAGCGCGACAACCTGCTGGCGCAGCAGGCTACTATTGGCGAACAGATTGCCGATCGCGATCGAGCCATTGCCGAACTAGATGAGCAGATTGCCGAACGCGATCGGGCGATCGCCCAGCGCGAGCAGCGCTTGACTAGCCTAGAGGCCGAGCAAGACTTTTTAGAGCAGCAGGTGGCTGTTCTGCAAACGCAATACCAAGGGCTGTTTCGCGGCAACATTGCGCTCAACCGCAACCAGGAGATTTTGGTTGGTCAAGGGCGTGCCGAGAATCGAGAGCAGGCCGAGGAGTTTGTCACAGGCTTTTTGCTGGAGGCTAACCGCTTAGTATCGCGTGCAATTGCCCCTGGTGCCTTGATTGATCAGCAAATTTTGTTGATTGGCAATCGCGAGGTCGAGGCGCTGATTGATCGTTTGTCGACAGGCGAAGACTATGTGGTACGACTGCTATCTGCGGCCAACTACATTACAGGCGAACCCTGTGTGGTACAGCAGGGGGAACCTTGCGTACAGGTCTTTATTGACGCTACGCCTAATCAGCAGGTCTACGCCCTAGGCGAGCGATTGGCAACGGTCACGTTAGACCCCCCTCCCCTAGGCGATCGCCAGCTAGTCGAGCGGCTCAACCTGCTGCTGGCGGCGGCTCAGTTTCGGGCCCGACAGGATGGGGTCGTGAGCGACACGCTACAGGTGACCGACAATCGGCCCGAGACAGTACTCAACTTTTTAGAAACAGTGCAGCAGTCAGGTCAAGTTGCTGAGATTCAGGCGATCGCGGCTACCGACATTTTCACGGCAGGGCCAGTTCAGATTCATCTGGCAGCGGTGCGTGACGGGCAGGTTCTATTTCAAACTGGTAAGTTGAACAATCCCTTAGAGGATAGCGGCGATCAGCTCCTAAATCGCCGCACTTCGGGAGAGTCTTAGTCTTAAAAAGGATCCAGATAAATTATCTTTGGTGGCGAATATTTAATAATGTCTAAAAAAATTTGCAGATAGTTACCATCTGCCCCCACTTCGATACTGTGGGGATCACCTGTGCTTAGAATTAACCTACAAATCTGTCGGCTGCTAATAGGTTGCTTTTAACTCTGTCCTGTCCTAGGGCAGGCAAACTTTAAATACACCTGGAGCGATCCCATGAAATTTGAGGATATTTATCAGTTCTTCGAGGATCCACCGCCAATTTACCTCAATAAAGAGCTTGCCGTTTGCTACGTGTTATCGGTATTGCTCCAGCAAGATTCCTACGGCACCGAACTGATCCAGCGGCTAACCCACCAGTACCCCCACTATCGTCTGTCAGATACAGTGCTCTACGGGGCACTTAAGTTTTTAGAATACGAAAATGCCATTGATGGCTACTGGAAAAAGGTAGAAGGTCGGGGTCGCCCCCGCCGCATGTACCGACTGAATCCTGACTGGCGGCTTCAATCCGAGGAACTGGCCGAATTTTGGAAAACCTATATGGGTGACCCGATTCGTCCCGCCTGCGCCCAAAGCCCAGCCTACTCTGCGCCCCATCGATGAATCAGAGAGGCAATGCCTACCTGAATGATCCAACATTCCGTACCCTAGAGAGGTAGCTTTGCATGGCCTAGCGTGACTAACACAGTTCTCTATTCAACTCTGTTGCTAACCCTGCTAATGATAGTGGGGTTAGTTTTTTTTATTCGTGCCTCTACTAAAGACCGCATCGAAACCCTGACGCTAACGCGTCCTGCTGAACCTCTGATGTTACTGCAAGACCTGACGACCTACTTTGAATCGCGGGCCTATGCCGTCATTGCGGCCGAAGCAGAGTCCCAACGCATTACCCTGCAGGGGAGAGTACGTCCGAGCCTATTTCTGGCCGGATTTTTAACTCTGCTCGCCGCCATAGGCGCCCTCTGCTTTGCCTTGGTACTAGCTAATCTATGGCCAGCCTATGGTGCTACATTTTTGGGCCTGCTAGTGCTAAGCCCGCTAGCAGGCTGGTTCTACTGGCGTGGTGCCGATCGCGATGAGAAGATTTGCTTAGAAGTCCGGCCCGATGCTACGGTCAATGGTCTATCAGAGGGGACGCTTGCTAAGGTTGTGGTCACGGCCCACCGCGATGAGTTGATTGCCCTAGAGCAAGGTTTTGACCGCTGAAGCAAAAAAAAGCTAGCCCTAAAGCTAGCTTTTTCTATGTAGAGGGTGACTCTGATGGCGGCATCGTTAGAGCAGACGTCCGCTATCAAAACCCTTACCTTAGTGAGTCAAGGTCTCTAAAACTGAGGCATTCTCTTCTTCTTCCTCTTCTTCGCCGAGCAGCACTCTCAGACTGGGGAAGAGAAAATGGTTCTCTTCTACATACTGAGCACCAAACAAACCCTTCTCGGCCCAAAAGTACCGGTCGGTGGTGTGCTCATTCCGCTTAACTAGCAGCAGGGCTGGGGGGGCAATGCCCTCGGAATGAATAAAATTCCGCGCTGCTGTTACCGGTTTTTCGTTGCCGCTCTCAATACTATACTGAGGAACAGCTTCTAAAATGCGACGGCCTTCTAAGCGACGACGACTCTTACGCTTGCGTCTCCTTGCCAAGTTGCCTACCTCCCTCTCAGTGGATATTTGGATGTAGTTTCGGTTACAAAATTTGTTAACCAGGCCAAGTATATAGGCTCAAAATAAGAATTTCAACTTCTCTTAAAAATCAGCCTAAAACCTCCAAACACCAAGAGCTATAAAGGATACAGGGGTGTCTGAGGAGGTCGGGCCTGAACAGAATTGTTAAAAAATTGACAAAACTTTAATTTTTCTTCCGTCAAACTCTTATGTTGCGCTGCCATGATTGGCTCTCCTAGCTCTGAATTTGTTACTCTATGTCAGTCCCAGGTGCTCCTGCTGACTCAGTCGTTAGGGGCTGCTTCTACGGTCGTGTACTTGGCCGAAGCCACCGTTGAGACGATAAACCCTACCCTAATACCCCTGGTGGCTTATCCAGAAACCGCTGACCTATGGCATGACCTGCGGGATGGTCTAGCGGCGGTGTTTAACACAACCGAAGAAGGTGATAGCAGCAATCAATCTCCAGTCACCTCGTCAGAGCCGTCGCTTCAGCAATCTGCTGCCTCAGATCGGGGCTCGGTTGGGCTACCATCGAGAACCCACATTGCTTCAGAGAATGGTTTTCTCTCGATGCCGTTTGGCATAGAACCGTCAACACAGCGGCAGGGGGCGGAAACCGACCTGACCGCATATCCCTTGATACTGCCCTTGGCCCACGATGGCGTGGTGCTAGGCATGATAGTCAGTACCCGCGAAGCGCTGCCATGGACAGCGGATGACTATCGACGGGCTGAACAGGTTGCCAGTACGTTGGCGATCGCCTATGTGATGGATCAGCGTAGCCAATGGCTTCAGCGTCAGCTTAACCAGCGTCAGCTGAACCAGGCTGGCCAGTCCGAAACCTTCCACGATCTGCTACATCAGTTTCGCAATCCGCTCACAGCTCTACAGACCTTTGGCAAATTAATGGTCAAACGGTTACCCCCCGATGATGCCAACCGACCGATCGCTGAAGGCATTGTGCGTGAGAGTCGCCGGTTGCAAGATCTGGCTCAGCATTTTGATGCTGCCGTGGCCGAAGGGGATGAAACCCTAGAGCAGGCTACTACTCCGCCAGCGGGTCGGTTGCTGCTACCAGGCTCGCCTAGTGAATGGAGCGTGACTATTGACAGCAACGAAGACACTTTAAGTAGCAGGTTGGCAACGACTCAGGGGCAACCCTTCGAAGCTCTAGTTGCAGTGCCAGGGCACGGTCTGGGGCGATCGCTCAAGGTACAGCCCGGTGCGATCGCTGAGGTCGCCTTGCCGCTGGTGCAGTCCATTGCCCCCCTGGCCCATGAGCGGGGCTTGCACCTGGTACACCATATTCCCTCACCTTTACCCAGGGTTTGGCTTGATGCTGCCGCTCTGGGAGAAGTACTCCACAACCTGCTCGACAACGCTTTGAAGTATGCCCCTGCCGGATCTTTAATTTGGGTTACCGCAGGGTTGGTGCAGCGGATGGGCCGACAGATTTTTCAGGGTATTGCTGTAGGAGATACCGGTACAGGCATTCCCCTGGGCGATCAGCCTCAGTTGTTTACCCGTCACTTTCGCGGTGTGCGAGCCCACGGCGATATTCCGGGCACGGGGCTAGGTTTGGCAATTGTGCAAGACCTAGTACAGGGCATGGGGGGGTATATCGATCTAGTTAGCCCTGTTAGAGGCACGCCCTGGCTGCCGCCAGAGGCCGTGAATTATCCCCAAAATTCTGGCGTTGTGTTTGTGGTTTGGCTAAAAGCCTTAGATAGCGAGGTGTAGGCCAGGCTAGGATGCCAAGGGGCTACCGCTGTGCTTCCCACTAATGAGTGCCGCATCCATAGGAGAATGGGGTCAGTCTGTTCATTCGGCTCAGTAATCCATTGTCTTCGGTGTTACCCATGGCAACCACTCTATCCCCTAATCCGTCTGTCCGGCTGGCACCGCCAGCCTCTCTGTCCCCCCTAACGGTGCCCGAACGGTTGTTGTTAGGGCCAGGGCCGAGTAATGCTGACCCCCGTGTCATTGCCGCTATGAATCAGCAGCCCATTGGACACCTAGACGCTGCCTACTTAGCCATGATGGATGAGGTTCAAGATCTGCTGCGCTATACCTGGCAGACAACTAACCCGCTTACCTATGCCGTGGCCGGTACCGGCTCTGCTGCGATGGAAGCGACGATCGCCAATGCGGTTGAACCGGGCGATCGCGTTCTGGTTGCTGTCAAAGGCTATTTTGGCCACCGCCTAGTCGATATGGCCCAGCGCTACGGAGCTGACGTTGTCGCCATTCACAGACCCTGGGGCGAAGCCTTTACCCTCGACGAACTCACCGCCGCCTTAAAGGAACATCGGCCTGCGGTGTTGGCGATCGTTCATGCCGAGACCTCCACCGGAGTCCGCCAACCTCTTGAAGGTTTAGGATCAGCTTGCGCCGACCATGACTGTTTGCTGCTGGTTGATACTGTCACCAGCCTAGGCGGTGTGCCAATTTTTCTCGACGAATGGCAGGTTGATCTGGCTTACAGCTGTAGCCAAAAAGGATTGAGCTGTGCCCCTGGTATTTCCCCCTTCACCATGAGCCCTCGAGCTGTCGCCAAGCTAGAGCGCCGTCGCCAACCCGTCGCCAACTGGTATCTCGATGCCGCCCTGCTGCGGAAATATTGGGGGCCAGAGCGGGTTTATCACCACACCGCGCCGGTTAACCTCACCTATGCCTTGCGCGAAGCTCTGCGTCTGCTAGTCGAAGAAGGCTTAGAGACTCGTTGGCAGCGTCATCAACAAACCGCCACCTACTTTTGGCAAGGGCTAGCGGACCTTGGCCTCACCTGTCATGTTGAAGAATCCCTGCGGCTACCGACCCTAACTACTGTACGCGTACCCGACGGCGTCGATGCCAAAGCCGTTGGTCGTCAACTCATGGCCGATTACGACATCGAAGTCGGCGGTGGCCTTGGAGAGCTTGGGGGCAAAGTATGGCGAATTGGCCTCATGGGCTACAACAGTCAGCCAAAGCATGTCGATACCCTGTTACACGCGTTGGCAACGGTGCTGCGACAATCTGCTTAACACATCAGCTGATAACCCGCAGCAAACGAAGCAGGCGTCTCCGCAGCTTGTGGAGACGCCTGCTTCGTCAAAGCAATTTTTTAAGCTACATTCTGCTGCTCGCTTGCCAACAGAGGAAACCCTAGCTTCTCCCGTTGTTCTAGGTAAAGCTGCGCCACTCGCCGAGCTAGTCCCCGTACCTGGCGAATGTATCGGGTGCGCTCTGTTACCGAAATTACGCCTCGCGCATCTAGCAGATTAAAGGTGTGAGAGCACTTCAGCACATAGTCATAACTTGGTAGCACCAGCCCTCGATCCATTAGCTGCTCTGCTTCCTGCTGGTACAAATCAAACAGTGTGAACAGCAATTCTGGATTTGAGGCCTCAAAGTTGTAGGTCGAGTTCTCAACCTCTGCCTGCATATAAATATCGCCGTAGGTGAGCTGATCATTCCATTGAATCTTGGCGATCGCATCTACCTCTTGCAAATACATCGTCAATCGCTCCAACCCGTAGGTCAGCTCGATCGACACCGGGCGGCAGTCAATCCCGCCGCACTGCTGAAAATAGGTGAACTGGGTAACCTCCATGCCGTCCAACCACACCTCCCAGCCCACACCCCAGGCC
>QBLT01000119.1 GCA_003249105.1 Leptolyngbya sp.
AGGGTCAACGATGTGGCGGTGGGCATCGCCATGATTATCTTTGGCGGCGGGCTGGCCAATTTTTTTGGCAAACCCTTCATTCAGCCCCAGGCTCCTCAGCTACCCACGCTGGCGGCGGGCGGCTGGAGCAGCCTGCCCCAGGTGCAGTCGGCGCTGCAAATCAGCCCGCTGTTTTTGCTGGGGGTGGCGATCGTGCCGCTGATGAGCTGGTTTTTTAAGTCAACCCGCTGGGGCCTCTACGTGCGGGCCGTGGGCGATAGCCCCGATGCCGCCCTGGCCATGGGGATTTCGATTTTTTGGGTGCGCATGGCCAGTATTGTGGCGGGCAGCTTTTTGGCGGGCATTGGTGGAGCCAGCCTGTCGCTGTTTTACCCCGGCGTCTGGACCGAGCGCATCTCCAGCGGCCAGGGGTTGATGGCGGTGGCCCTGGTCATTTTTGCCCGCTGGCAGCCCTGGCAATGTCTGTGGGCCTCGCTGCTGTTTGGCGGGGCCCAGGCGCTAGGGCCAGCGTTTCAGTCAGTGGGCATTGACTCATACTATTACTTGTTCAACGCCGCCCCCTACATTCTCACGCTGGTGATTATGATTGTCACCTGCTCGCCCCAGAGGACTCTACTCGGTGCTCCAGGGGCCTTGGGTAAAGACAGCTGAGCCCTGTCGTACGTCTCTAAAACTGCGATCAAACCCTCTGCTATTGCTGATCGGATCCTTTGCGTAGCGTCTGACCAATAGAGATGAGAGTTAAGCGGCCCCGATTGTCTGAGGTTATACTCTCAGGCAATTCTCGTAGATAGGACATTGTCTCCTGCTTAGCAATCTCTACAGCCATTGAACCCGCCATGCATGCATTTCTTTCAATTCTGGCCTTTACTTTGCTGGTCGAACTCGCGCTATCAGGGTTCTTCAGCCTCTTGCCAAAGCTGGGTAAATCGGGGCAACTGCTTTCCCGCCAGTTTACTCAGGCCCCCTGGCTAGATGTTGCCCTGGGGTTATTAATTTGGCTGCCCTGGATTATGGGTGCCGTAGCCGCTGGCTGGCTGGGCCTGGGCGCAACCCTAATCGGGCAGATAGCCGCCCTGCAATTGTGGATTGTAGGCCACGAACAAATGCACCGACAGGCCCTCAAAGGCCCTCGCATCGTTGGTTACCTCAACCAGCGTTACGGCTGGTGGCGCAACAATGCGGCTCTGTGGGTAACTAGCCTGTCGCTGCCATTATTCTTTGGCATCCGGGCGGCAGAGGTTCTACTCTATCCCTTGCTTGTGAAGCTGTTAGGGTTCCGCAACTATGACCACAGCGAGTGGATCAACATCAGTCGGCAAAAGTTTGAAGGTTTGGTCGGTCACGATTTAATCTGGTGCCTCTACTGCGATTGGATGACCGGAGTTTATGCCCTCGGGGCAGAAATGCTGAGGAATGTGGAGTCGTTCTGGTGCCCAATTCGGTTCTATAACGGCAAGAAGTGTGAAAATTGTCAGCTAGATTTTCCCGATGTCAATGGGGGTTGGGTAGCCGCCAACAGTACTATGACCGATGTGGTCGAAACCCTGGATAAGCAAATGCCTCAAGGGCGTCCCTGGAGCTGGTTTGGTCATCCCAACAAGTGGAGTGATCCCGATTAGAAAAGTCAGATTTCGTTAGAATCAACCGGATAAATTGAGTAAAATTCGGTCAGCTGAGCTCAATTCCATTGAGCAGATTTCTCAAATTCGAAATCTGCTCATATTTTTTTGAGTCTGGCTAATGCTCCCCAGAAGTCGATGCTCTACTAGGGAATGCCACGGAGTAAATGACAGACTTTCACAAAACCTCATCTACCAATAGATACACTAATTCCAGCAAAGCTAAAAAATAGGCCAAATGATTCACCGCAATCGCGAGAATGGTCTCTCACTCCCTCGTGCATACAGTTTCCTAAGCGAGAACCCTAATCGCCCCCAGAGCAGACTGCTAAGCACTGCGGTCAAAGGTAACCCGGTACCGCTGATGATGATCAGGTACATTGCGATGTACAAGGTCAGAAAGAGTTTGAGTCTTTTGAATTTCTTGCCAACCTACAGGGGAAAAGGTATTTTCGTTAAACACTCGGGGGGCAAGCAAAGGATTAGTCAGCACTACTGAAAAGGCATCAATGGCAATCAGTCGCTCGATCAGTAGGGGAATAACAGAGTTCTTTCGGGGGTCTTCAGCATAAAGCCCCACATAAAATTCAACATTTTCAACCTCACCATACAACTGCTTGAGCAGTCGCTGAGCTTCTACGTCACCGGTGATTTGGTCAAAGTTAGTTAAGCGGGGATGATTGATATTTTCGCGGTAGTCATTGTAGCTCGCCATTTGAGTTTGACGACCCCAATTAATACTAGCGAGCTCAACCGGCAGCAGAAAATCAGCCGTATTAAACAACCCAATCTGGCACCCAGGCTGAGAAGATGCCTCGTTAAACAAGGCCCCTAAGCCGCGATTGTATAATAGATCGTTACTCCATAATGTGGACTCCATAGGAATGGTTTGGCCGTCGTATATTAGCTCTTCAGGCAAAGCACTGTGCCAGCGGTAAACCAGGCTAAATTCCACAGTCATCCAGTTTGTTCGCATCCAGCTTTCGTGGCTAAATGGAGTCGGATCAGCAATCACATCGAAATGATAGGGCGTGATGTGGTTAACGTATTCCTCCACAACAATTTTCAATATGGTGACTACTAGAATATTCCGGGCCGTTTGAAAGAGACGCTCATCGTCCCAATCAGGATAGTTCTCAGCGAGCAAATCGCACAGCCGATTGTGCTCCCTCAAACAGAGGGTGTTTAGCATGACATAGCCAATCTGTACATTGGCTCGCTCCACTCCCATAGCAAAAAAGTTGGATTTCTTCTCGGCAGGAACCTCTTCTTGGACTCTTCTTAAAGGCACATAAATGCCCTCAAATTCTTCTTTAAAGATATTGTTTTTAGGGTCTGCATATAGAAAAGGGGGATATTCTTCACCGTTAATAATTTGGCTTTTCAATTTGCCACCTTGCTTTGATCGGAGTTTTTCGGTTGTAGAGCGTTTTAGTCCATAGACAGGTGATAAATCAATTTCGTGGTTTGAAGTGTTTTTAAGCCGATTTTCAGGATCTACCCTAAGAAATCCATCGGTGAACCACTGCACCCAGTAGGGGAACAGCAGGGTTGATTTTTCCGAAAAGATAGTTTTGCCATCTCGTTTTTTAAACAAAACCGCTAAGTCGTCGAGAGACGGCAGTTTTTCCTCCTGGTTAAATTCTGGGGCGGGGGGCAGATGCCGACCTGTCCAAAGTCTGTCCGTTAGGGATTCCCAAGACGTATAGGGAGACCTTGTGCTAAAGGGGTGAGGCCGGGGTGGCAGCTTGTAAACAACATAGTTAATCAGAAGCTTGTTTAGCCAGCGATGTAGGAAGTCAAATTGTTGAACAAAATCCCAGAAGAATTTGAAATTAGTGAAAAGAAATTGTTCTACCTTATTCTCAAAACCGTCCCTGGATGTATCACGACCTCTTGTCATACGGTTCTCCTGTCTACTTGGTGAACTGCGATCGCTAACTATGAACGCAAATACCTTCAGTGCTTGGTGATAAATGCACTGCATTTAATCAGAACACCGAAAAGAAAACGTTGCGAAGATCTTTCTAGCGTTCCAGACTAGCTCAATTCACCTGAAACGCAACAATTTTTACAAAACTTTGGGTGCTCTAAACTAAGTTTTGAAATATGCATCGGGGTTAAGTAAAAATCTTAGGTATTTCGATCGCACCTACACAAAAAATCGTACCCAAGCTGAGGAAAATTTGGCTTAAGGGGAATCTAACTAAACCATCCTTTTTGAGGCTACTTCTGACTCCTTAAAAGCGTGTTTCACCATAAACTCGGCTGAGACATCACTATGAACCAGCATTTTTCAAGCACATTACCGCTACGAGCGTCATTACAGTGAGATAATTGGCCCGGTGGCAGGGGCTAAAGGTTATTGGCTCTTGTTGTGAGTTCACGCTCAACTCCTCGTACCTCAATTCGGACAAGCCCTATGACCCAAGCTGAGCAGCTCATTCGCATGGCAGAAGACGAGCTGATAGAGTACAGCACCGACGCCCGCAAGATTGAGAAACTGCGCCGCAAGTTTAGCTTTGCCGTCCCCTATCCCCAGCAGCAGGCCGTGCGGGAGGAGGTGGCGGCAAGCATTCCCAGCAACTTTGTTGCCAAGCTGATTGAAGAAAACCGCCAGACCGTGGCCCTGCCCTTTTGGGGCATTGGCGGGCTGGGGCTACTGCTGGGTATTTCGGGACAGCAACCGCTAGATTTGATTGCCACAGGCATTGGCTTTTACGTGGCCTTTCAGGTGCAAAAGCTGGGCTGGGAGTTGCAGGCCAAGCGACTGGTGCTGCAAACTCTCGATGAGATCGATGCCAGCGTGAAAAATCCAGAGCCAGCCCCCTAGAGATTTTGGCAGCGGCTCCCACCCACGCAGGAGCGCCGGACTGCGCCCTTGGGCAGCGGCAAAACGCTCGGCTCTTGTCGTTTAAGTTCTCGCCTAGGCGGAGCCTTGCACCAAGCCCTGAGCTTGATGCGTTACGCTGGCGCGATGGCGCATTCTACACAACCCTAAAATTTGCCTTGGCAGCAATTCCCTAATCTAGGGCTGGGGCTGTTGCCAAGGCGGCATGGACAATCGGCATTTATTTTCTCTGCTATGGTCACCTCGATCGCAAACCAAACCGTTCTAATTACCGGCGCTAGCAGCGGCATTGGGGCCGCCTGCGCCCGCCAGCTCGCGGCCACTGGAGCACGGCTGATTTTAGCCGCCCGCCGATTGGAACCGCTGCAAGCTCTAGCCGTCGAACTTCAGCAGCAGCATGGCACCGAGGTATTGACGGTAGCGCTGGACGTGCGCCAGCCGGAGGCTGTCAGCGAGGCGATCGCAACCTTGCCCGACTCTTGGCAGGCGATCGACATTTTGATCAACAACGCTGGGCTCAGCCGGGGGCTCGACAAACAGTACGAAGCGCCCCTGGACGACTGGGAGGCCATGATCGACACCAACGTCAAAGGGCTGCTCTACGTGACGCGGGCCGTAGTGCCGGGCATGGTGGCGCGCGGGCGCGGCCACGTGGTGAATGTGGGCTCGATCGCCGGACGGCAGACCTACCCCGGCGGCAGCGTCTACTGCGCCACCAAGGCCGCCGTCCGATCCCTCTCCGAGGGGCTGAAGCTCGATCTGCTGGGCACGCCAATACGAGTCACCAACATTGACCCTGGTCTGGTCGAAACTGAGTTCAGCGTGGTGCGCTTTGGCGGCGATCGCGATCGCGCTCAGGGCGTCTACAAGGGCATGACACCCCTAACCGGCGACGACGTAGCCGATGTGATTGTCTTTGCCGTTACTCGCCCGCCCCACGTCAACATCAGCGACCTGCTGCTACTGCCAACCGATCAATCTTCCGTTTTTCACATCCATCGGCGAGCTGAATAATTCTTTTGCGTAGGCGGCAAGCACCTGAGCCGCTAACCTCCGCTATACAATTAGCGATGGCACGAATCGTCCCTTCATTTGCAAGATCGACTATGACCCTTTCCGTTGGCAACCCCGCTCCCGACTTTAGCCTACCCGATGCTACCGGCAAAACCTATAGCCTGGCTGACCTCAAGGGCCAGCGCGTGGTGCTGTACTTTTACCCCCGCGACAACACCCCCGGCTGCACCAAAGAAGCCTGTGGGTTCCGCGATCGCTACGCCGACTACCAGGGCAAAGATGCGATCGTGCTGGGGGTGAGCACCGACGACGCCAAGTCCCACAGCAAATTTATCGACAAGTTCAGCCTGCCTTTTCCGCTGCTGGTGGATGAGGGTGGCGAAGTGGCCAGCCGCTACGGCGTTTATGGCCTGAAAAAGTTCATGGGCAAAGAATATATGGGTATTACCCGCAGCACCTTCATCATTGGCCCCGACGGCAACCTAGAGAAAACCTACCTCAAGGTCAAAGCCGAAACCCACGCCGACGAGGTGCTCGCCGACCTGGACACCCTCTAGCCCATGGCCTACTTCGCCCATATTTTACGCACCCTGATGGGGCTGCTGCTGCGCCGACCCATTCTCGGTACCTGCGTCATTCCGCTGATGGCCAATGGCACCATTGTGCTGGTGCGTCGCCGCGACAACGGCCTGTGGAGCCTGCCCGGCGGCATTGTTGACTGGGGCGAAGATGTGCTCGCTGCCGCCGCCCGCGAGCTGAAGGAAGAGGCCGGGCTCCAGACCGTGGGGCTAGAGCGCCTGGTGGGGGTCTATTCCCAGCCGGGGCGCGACCCTCGGTTTCACTCGGTGTGCGTGACGGTGGCGGTGCAGGTGACGGGCAAGCCCTATCCGGCGGATCCCCGTGAAATTCTGGAGGCGTCCTCCTTTAGCCACGACGAGCTGCCGTGGGATCGCCTCTCCCACGACCACCAGCAGCATTTGCAAGATTTCTTTAAGGGAGAAACGGTTTTAGCCTAAGCTTTTGGGTAAGTTCGCTGGGTTTGACGGATGGAGCACCGCCCTCCGGTTACCCTGGTGCCATCTACCCATCGAGTCACTATGCCGTTACCCGCCGAGATTCCCATTCGCACTGGCCGCATGAAGCTCCCCAGCGGCAACGTGTTTTGGCATGAGGGCGGCAAACCCCAGGCAGAAACGGTAATTTTCTTGCACGGGTCGTGGCACGACAGCACCCAGTGGCTACCGGTGATGCAGCGCCTAGCCCCTCGGTACCACTGCCTGGCTCCCGACCTGCTGGGTTTTGGCGAGTCGTGGCGCGAGGGCAAAACACCTTACTCAATAGCCCTCCAGGTGGAAGCCCTGCACAGTCTGCTGAGCGCCCTGCGCATTCATCGCTTTCGGCTGGTGGGCCATTCGCTGGGGGCCTGGGTAACGGGTCAGTACGCCCTCACCTACCCCGACCAGGTAACAAGCCTGGCGGTGTTGGCCCCCGAGGGAGTGAGCGATCGGACCCTGCGAGGCCGCTGGCGGCGCGATCGCTGGCTGATTTCCCCCTGGTCGCCCCTGCCACTGGTGCTACCCTGGCTGGGTCACGCCCCCTGGGCTAGGGCGCTGCGCGATCGCCACCGCTGCCTGCGCCAGGCACCCGCCGCCTGCAAAATGCTGTTTCAGCGTCGTACAGCCGCCATCAACGGCGAACTGCTGAACCAGGGGCTCGGGCAACTCTGGATGCCGACCCTGGTGCTAGAGGCCGCCGCCGCTGACTCCGTCACCCACCAGCTCACCCACGCCTGGCTGCGCCTGCTGCCCAATCCGCAGCACCGTGAGCTTACCGCCGCCCCTACGCCTCTGGGGGTGGATGAACAGGAGTTTGCGATCGCCCTCGACCAGCTCAAGCTTCCGAATCTAACGCTCCAACGGCCCAAAACGCCTCCTACGCCCACCCAGTCTGGCTCAACAGTGCTCTAGCTCTCCACAGGGCTAGTGGCCAGAGTCGCCATCAGCAGTTGAGACAGCTCTTCAGCCCGGTTTAGCACCATCAGATGGCCGCCACCGGGCACGACCACATCAGCACTGCGGTAGCCAAAGGGAAAGACGCGATCGCGATCGCCGTGAATATGCACCAGATGCTCGGGTAGCATCTGATTGCGCCAGCTCACCACTCGATTGATCGCCCATTTGAGAAACCAGGGATCGGTATCGACCAACACCTGCTTAAATAGCGAGCAGTCGTCGCGATTGTTGAGGCCAAACAGCCAGTTCAGCAGCCCGTGTACCGCCCACAGCAGCTGTTTAAAGGGCACCACCAGCTGCACCGGCAGCCAGCGAAACACCTTAAAGTAGGCTGGAATTTGTGCCCCAGTAGTGGCGCTAGAGATCACGATCACTTGGGCTGGGTTGCTCAGCTTCGCCATCTCGATCGCCATCAGTCCGCCAAAGGAAAGCCCCACAAAAATCGGTTTTTCGGTGGTGACCTGCTCGAGGAGTCGCTGGGCATATTGTTCAATGGTCTCGCGGCGCTGGGGCCGCTGCCAGAGAATATGCACTGGACGATAGCCCTCCAGCTGCAAACGCTGAAACACCCGCCAGTCGGCACCGAGACCGCTGACGAAGTAGATTTCGCGCTCGGCGATCGCCAGGTCACTGTCCTTGGCGATCGCCGGAGCTTCAGCTTTGCCCTTTGACGATGATGGGGCAGTGCCAACCATGCCCGCCCTAGCCCTTGAGCGCTTCAATCTCGCGGCGAATTGCCGCTAGCTCTAGGGTCAGTGCCTCTAAATCGCTCTGCACAGCAGTGTCAACCACGGGGCTGGCCACGGTGATAATCGTGGTTTCACTAGCCGCCGAATTAGAACCGCCAAAGGGGTTGGGCATTTGGCTGAGCAACCCATCGACGAACTGCCGGGCCTCGCGCTCGGTGATCTCGCCTTTGACCTCTAGCTCTTCGGTGAGGCGGTTGACATCGCCACCCAGTTCAGAAAATTTTTGACTTGAGGTTTCGGGATCCTGTAGGGCTTCAATTAACGATGCGGTAGCCCCGAGGGTAACGCGAATTCCCTTCTGCAAGGTTTGAGACAGGTCATCAGGGTACATAGCTTGCTGCCTTAAAAACTCCAAATCAAGCGCTTGACGGTCAAACAGACCGTTCTAAACGCAACCAATGCCGCTCCAGCGGTCTTTGGCGCTCATATTCTATCGCGCCCCTTCCGAAGGATGTGGCATCTCAGACTACTATCCCACCTGGGGTAGAGGGAGGCGACCTAATCACCTCCTAAATAAACCCCTTAGCCCAGGTAGGTGATCACGTCATCGTAGATCTGCGACAGCTCAGCCTCGGTAGTGACGCGAATGCGATCGTCTCGCAGGGTCAGCAGCACCTTGGCCGCAAAGGGGCTCGGCCAAATGTTGGGGTTGCAAAACACCTCTAGAAACACTTCGCCGCTGTGGCGATATTCTATCGGCGGCTGTGGAGTCCGACGACTGGTGTCTCCCCCTTGGGCAGCAGCGCTTTTCAGCATGGTCATCAGCTCGTCTAGGGAGGCCTTGAGGGACTGGGCCGCTTCCACAGAAAAAGCAAAGCGAACAGATCCCTGGGACAGGTTAAGGGTGAGGGGGGCGCTCATGGGTAGGGTACTCGTTGCGATCGGTAAATGGAGCTGTCAGCTGGGCTGGGCCACTGAGGCCAAAACGTTGCCTCACTGGAGCCAATGCAGCCAAACGGAGGGACATCCCATTGTGTCATCTGGGTGCCACCTGGCGGCTAGAGTTGGGCAGGCAGAGCGGCGATCGCCCCCGTCCACCGCCTACTGCCCCAGCATCGTCCCAAACCTTTAGCGCCAAAAGTAACAATAGATTACGTTGTGTGTCTTGCTACGGCACAACGCCAGTTTATATATAGCCCCCTAGGGCACCGTGCAAATCCCAAAGAAAACCCTAAAGCTTTGCCAGATCAAGGGTTGACCTCTCTAAAGTGGTAAGCAACTACCCAGGTATGAGAACTACGGCGTGTGTTTAGTTCTGTAATCCTATGCCTGAGTGTTTACTACTACGGGACTTCGCTCGGCGCAGCAGCTTGGAGGCAACACCTCAAACCGCCGTCCGAAGCCCGTCCCCAGACCGCACTGCTCACCGCTGGAGATGGCATGGCCGCAAATTTCCCCTCGTTCTTATCCCCGGCTACGGCCCGTGAAGCGCTGTGGCCCAGCACTAACGCCGCCCCCACGCCGGTCGATCGCATTCGCCGCCTGGTGTGGAAGATCGCCCTGGCCACCCTTGCCCTGATGGCCGTCGGCAGCGCCACTCGGGTGATGAATGCGGGTTTGGCCTGCCCCGACTGGCCCCTGTGCTACGGCCAACTGGTGCCCCAGCAGCAGATGAACCTTCAGGTATTCCTAGAGTGGTTCCATCGGCTCGATGCCGCCCTGATCGGGCTCAGCACCCTGTGGCTGGTCGCCCTCAGTCTGTGGTACCGGCGGCAGGTACCCGGCTGGCTGCCCTGGGCGGCGGTAGGCGCACTGGCACTCATTGGCGTGCAGGGAGCGCTCGGGGGCCTGACCGTGACCCAACTGCTGCGCTTCGACATCGTCACCGCCCACCTGGGGACGGCGCTGCTGTTCTTTAGCGCCATGCTCGTCATTGCCTGCTGCCTGCTGCCCTACCGCAGCACCGGCACCGTGGGTCGCCTGCCCTGGCTGGGCTTAGCAGCGCTGGCCGTGGTCTACACCCAGTGTTTGCTGGGGGGGCTGGTAGGGTCACGCTGGGCCGCCCACCAATGCCTCGGGCTCAAGGAGCTGTGCCAGGTGATGAATAGCCACCTATTGGGCATCTTGCCTACCACGGCCATGGTGCTGGCGCTGACCTGGACAGTGTGGCGCACCCCGGCGCTGACCTATCCCCTGCGGCGACTGGGCAGTCTGGTCAGCGTGCTGCTGGTGCTTCAGCTAGTCATGGGCATTGCCACCTTTCGACTCCGGCTACAGATTGAGCCGCTGACGGTGGCCCACCACACCCTCGGAGCAGCGCTAGTGGGTACTTTGGTCTGTTTTACGGTGCTGGCCTGGCGCGATGCGCGCAGCGATCTGTCCCAGAATCGCTCAGAGTCGCCCTCTGGTGATAGTCGTCTGAGCACCACTGAACAACCCCATACTTCCACAACAGTTTCTACCGCCGAGGCCTGACGCTATGCCATCACGACGGGGTTAATATCACCTCTTTTGAGCCGATCGAGCTGACTACTACGGTTTTTAGAACCATTTAGGATTTTTTGCATGAATCAGACCACCACATGGAATGCCCCCACTCGGCACCACGAAACCTTTAGGGCCGTTGTGCAGAGCTACGTGCAGCTCACCAAACCCCGCATCATCCCCCTGCTGCTGATTGAGACCGCAGCAGCCATGTGTGTGGCGAGCCAGGGTGAGGTCGACCCGGTGCTGCTGATGGTGACGCTGCTGAGCGGCACCCTGGCCGCAGCTTCGGCCCAGACCATCAACTGCGTCTACGATCGCGACATTGACTACGACATGGAGCGCACCCGCCACCGCCCCATTCCCGCCGGGCGCATCCAGGTGCGCGACGCCCTGGTGTTTGCCGGGGTGCTGGCGGCCCTGTCCTTTGGTCTGCAAGCCCTGGTGGCTAACCTGCTCAGCGCCGGGCTGGCGATGCTGGGCATTGCCATTTATGTGGGGGTCTACACCCACTGGCTGAAGCGATCGTCGCCCCAGAATATTGTCATCGGCGGCGCTGCTGGAGCGATTCCACCCCTGGTGGGCTGGGCGGCGGTGACAGGGGATTTACCCCTGGCGGCATGGCTGTTCTTTGCGATCGTGTTTATCTGGACGCCGCCCCACTTTTGGGGGCTGGCCATGCTGATTCAAGATGACTACGCCAAGGTCAACGTGCCGATGATGCCGGTTGTGGCAGGCGACGCGGCCACGGCCCAGCAGATTTGGTACTACACCCTGGTGCTGGTGCCGCTGACGCTGATGATGACCTTTCCCCTGGGGGCCACCGGCGCGGTGTATGCGGCGATCGCCCTGGGGCTGGGAGTCATGTTCATTCAGCGGGCCTGGGCATTGCTGCACGAGCCGAGCGAGCGCGACCTGGCCAAGGGCCTGTTCAAATTCTCTATTCTCTATATGATGCTGCTGTCGGCGGGCATGGTGGTGGATAGCTGGCCGGTGACGCGGGCAGCCGTGGCGAGCCTGTCAAAGTTTCTAGAGCCCTTGACGGATATGCTGCCTTTTTAACCCATTGCAAGCTCATCGTGGGCGCGTCAATTGGGGGGCCGGGGGCGCGGCTACAACCTTTCTGGGCACAAGTGTGCCTCTACAACCTGAAGTGACTATAATGCCTGTTATGAATAGGGTGCTGCTGTGCCCCTATACAGCGTTTACAGCGTTTGTCATAGCCTTTGGGCGAATGAGTGGGGGGTTGCTCTACGGTGAAACGCATAGCATACGTTTCCCTTAAAATATTGTCTTAAATGGTGTTGCCGCCGTATGCTACGCCCCTTTATTCCCGAAATGAGCAACGTCTCCTTTCAAAATGGCAACAGTGCTCAGGTGCTGTCGCTGCCAAACCACACCACGAGTCTTGAGGCCCTAGACTGCATGGGGGTGCCCATGCCTCGGCCTACTCTGGTGATTATTGGAGGGGCTAGCTTGATGTCAGACGAGAGCGTAGAGCGATTGCAAACGGTCTTTAATCAGGTATTTGCACCGCTGGCCCAATCCTTAGGCCTGACGGTGCTCGACGGCGGCACCGATACCGGAGTCATTCACATGATGGGGCAAGCTCGTCATGCCATTGGCGGCAGTTTTCCTCTGCTTGGGGTGGTACCCCAGGGTAAGGCGCGCCTGCCGAGCGATCGCCACCACGACGATTCCCGTCATGACCTAGAACCCAACCACACCAATTTCTTTCTCATACCGGGTGATGAGTGGGGCAGTGAATCACCCTGGCTAGCCGAGTTGGCCTCCCAAATTTCTGTCGACCGCCCGGCGCTGACAGTTTTGGTCAACGGTGGCCAGATAGCCTTAATCGACCTAAAGGAAAACCTGGCGACGGGCCGACCGGCGATCGTGCTGTCAGGCAGTGGACGCCTTGCTGATTCGATCGCTGCGGCCACCGCCACATCACCCCCTGAGACCGATCCGGTGATTCTCGAACTGATTCAGCACTACCAGCCTAACGGCAAGTTAGAGATCATAGATTTATCGCTGCCGGTCGACCAGATGCGCGATCGCCTCCAGCAGTACTTCAGCTCTACCCTCGTCTGAGGTGTCTCGCCGTGACCGCTTTGCCGTCAGAACCCCCCGATTCTGTGTCTGCCCCTAAGGGCAATGCTGCTTCCCAGAGCCTGCTCAATAGCGCCTGGGAGAGGCATCGGGTCTACAGCCAAAATGCCACCAAATCCCAGGAGCGGTTTCTGGCCGTCGAGCGTCTGATTACCCTTTTGGCCCTGTTGGTTGTGGTCTTGGCGGTGGTTCATCCCGTCGTGCTGCGCCAAATGGCTGCGTCTGAAGGCCCAGTAGACCTCAACAACCAACTGCCCTTGAGTTTGATCTTCGGCCCGCCACAGCATGTTGGCCTAGGGGTGCTCAATCTGCTGCTGATTATTATTCCCATTACGATGACGGCGTTACGAGCCTTTGCCGTCAAGTTTAGTCGAGGCAATAGCTGGGTGATTTTGCGGGGCAATGCCGAAGCTCTCAAAATGGAAATTTTTTATTACCGTACTCAGGTTAAGCAGTATCAGAGCGATCGCAATACACAACTAGCCGAAAAAATTCAGCAGATTAGCCAGCGGTTGAAGGGCAGTGTTGTGCACCAGCGGGCTCTGTTCCCCTACGAAAACCAAAGACCGACTCATCTACGCCTGGGCGTTGTGTTTTGGGCTGTCAGCCGACTATGGAACTGGGGTCAGCAGCTAACCCATTACGTCTGGGAGTTTTTTTTCGCGGTTAATGAAGCAGCCGACAGTCTGCCTAAAGAGCCCGATCGCACCTCTGACTTAGACCCAGAAAACTACATCAAGTACCGCCTAGACGATCAGTTTGACTGGTATCGGCGCAAGGCCCGCAGCTACGATCGCCAGCATCAGCTTTTGCAGACCAGTGTTTACATTTTTGGTGGTTTTGGCACGCTGCTGGCGGCGATCGGGTTTCAAAGCTGGGTCGCGGTGACGGCGACCTTAGCCGCCGCCTTAGTCAACTACCTGGAGTATCGCCGGGTAGAGGTCACCCTCATGGGCTATAACCAGTCTGCCGACGCGCTCTACGATATTCGCACCTGGTGGTACTCGCTCTCGGCGGCTGAGCAGGCAAGCTTTAACAACTTTGAAAAGCTTGTAGTCAATACCGAAGAAACCATTCGCAGCGAACACAACAGCTGGCTGCAAGATATGCAAGATCGGCTGGCTGATCTCTACGAGTCTAAGCGCAAGGGCGAGATCTCAGCGCCCTATGTCAAGGTGGCAGACCCCAAATCAGCAGAGGCCCCGCTGAAGGAAAAGACACCTCCTGAAGCTTTGCCTGAGGGTAAACCAGATCTACCGCCGCCCTACCCAGAGCATCCTCTCGATGCAGATACCCGGCCTTCTAACCTTTGAGGCAATTTTCTGCAATGTTTTTGCCCATCCCTGCCCGCTCTTACTCAGGCTAGCTTTTTACTGGTTTCAGTGAGTTATGGTGGCCTACGCTACCTAATTTACTGAAGCAAAAACTCTGTAATAGCTATGATCTCTAAACCCATATCGACTGCTACCTCGCATTGACGCTTGTCGTCTGAAATGAGTGGCTTAGACAAGCCCTGGGCCAGGGCAATGTAGAGAGAGTCATAAACTGGCAGGCGGTTTTGGCCCCCAATGGTGAGGGCACTGGCATCAACCACGTATTGCTCGGCCATTAGCTGTCTCGATCGGCGCGGAGCATTTC
>QBLT01000011.1 GCA_003249105.1 Leptolyngbya sp.
CCCTACCCCTTTTCTACCGATTCAGCCCCTGCCTCAATTCTTTGTGATCTACTGAGACTTGGTAGGTGTAGTCCCGGATGAAAGAGGCCCGCGAACACTTGGTGTTGCGGCAGCGATAGCGCTGCTTACCTTCATCGCTTTTGCCATTTTTGACGACATCAGGGGTATGACAAGCGGGGCAACAGATGGGTTCGAGAACCATGAGCAGAGTGTAGGGATCGGGACTCTGCTCATTTCGCCGTGAAACACAGGTCTAGAACACTACCCAGAGCCTCGATCCTGAGCGCGACCACCAGGAGATCTGCCACCTTCTAGCGGGATACGAGTTCCCCTGGGATGTCACCCGATCGCTGGAGGTCGCCCTGCTGCGGACGTTTTGCGTTCCCAGCGTGTCGGTGCTGCTGGACAAAACCGGGGAGTTTCGCTACCACGCCCAAAAGCGCTACGACGACACCGGCATTGTGGTGTCGGAGGTGCTCAAGCACGGCTACGACAGCCCCCGCGGCGAGGCATTTGTTCAGCGGATGAATGCCATTCACCGCCACTACGCCATTGGCAACCGCGACTACCTCTATGTGCTCTCGACCTTTGTGTACGAGCCCATTCGGTGGTGCGATCGCTTCGGCTGGCGACCTTTTTGTCAGCAGGAGCGGCTAGCCTGCTACTACTTCTGGCGAGCGATCGGCGATCGCATGGGCATTCACGAGATTCCGCCCACCTATGCGGCGTTTGAGCAGTTTAATCGCGAGTTTGAGGCCGAGCAGTTTGCCTACGCCCCCACCAACCAGCGGGTCGCCGCTGCCACCCGGCGTCTGCTGCTGTCCTGGTTTCCTGCCCCTACCCGGCCGCTGGTAAACTGGGGACTGCCCTGCCTGCTCGATCCGCCGTTATTGGCGGCGCTAGGATGGCAACCTACGCCTGTAGCCGTGCAGCAGTTGGCCAACGCCGCTCTCAAAGTCCGCAGTCGCCTATTGCGCCGCCTGCCGCCGCGCACCGTGCCCGACTTCTTTGTCGATCAAGTCATTCGCAGCTACCCCGAAGGCTACACCGTGGAGGATATTGGGCCAGAAGCACTGCGATCGCGCCTGTAGAAACCGCTTCCCTGAAAACGCTATCCCTGGAGTTATGCACTATCATCAGAAGCCATAGCCGCTACCGGTAGCTCCATGCCCGACTATCAGCCCTCCCTGCTCTCCGACGCCGATCTGCGGGCGGCGGATTTGTCCTGGGCCTACAACCGCCCGGCGGGCTCAGCCATGCCTGCCGCCGAACTCCAGGGTTGGAAGCAGCGGGTGGCCCAGTTTCAGGCTACCGTCCAGACTGCCCCATCGGTACAGGGGACGCTGTTCGATGTCGTGGATGCCTCGCCTGCGGGTAGCATTGACCCCTTTGCCCTGCCGCCCCGCAACGCCGAGTTTTGGCGCGGGCAGTTCCAGGAGTCGGGGGTGCCTGCCCTGTACTTTGTGGTCGATTACGACGCGGCGGTGCTGCTCTATGTGGGCGAAACCGTCAAATCAAACCAGCGCTGGAAGGGGGTACATGACTGCAAGCGCTACATTCTCAGCTATGTGGAAGCTCACCGAGTTCACGGCTTGCCCGTGGCGGTGAATATTGGCTTTTGGCCCCACGCCGACGGCGATCGCAAAGCCCGCCAAGCCCTAGAACTGGAGCTGATTTGCCGCTGGCGATCGCCCTTCAACAAAGAAAATTGGGCGATTTGGAGCACCCCCTTTGTCGGCGGCAAGCTGGAGCCCTAGTGCCCCCAATTCCAAGCTTTTGTGGTGGACTACAGCTAGCGACTCTGGAATCCTGGGCCTTGGAGGTAGTTGACCAGGGCGATCGCCAGCCCCCCTAGCAGGGCATAGATGGCCATGGCAATCAGGTTGTTGAGGTCAAAGATTTGAGTGGCGTCAGCGCTGGTGGGGCTGATGAACAGGGTTGAAAAGGGCCGCATAAACGGCTCTGACAGGGCGTAAATGGTTTGGGCAAAGGGGTTGTTGGGATTAGCGCTAGACAGTCGCAGAAACAACCGCAGCGCCAGCAGCACCTCTAACGCCCCGACCAGCAGCACGATAGAGTTGCGTACCCAGGCTAACCGAGCCCGGCGCTGGGCTTCCCTCAGTCGCGCATGCTCCTGCCTGAGACGATAAACCTCTTGGTTGTGAATGAGTTCTCGGTTGCGTTCAAACTCATCGTGTCCGTTGGGTGTTTGGCTCATGGGGGTGTTATTGCCTGAAATTAACGGTTCTTGGTGCTAGAGCAACCGCTGCGTTAGCTAAACCATAACGCAGCTTGGCCAACGCTACGGTCTGGCTCACTGGGCTTACGTTGTTTATATAGGGTATGACTCAGGAGCTGTCTCTGCCAGGGATATTACTAAACCAGCAACAAATAGCGCCTACCACCATAAATTAATGGCATAGGAAAGCTATAGGAGATCAGGACTGCGATCGCCGGTCAGGATGGCAAAGGCACGAACCCCTTGCCTCCGGTCACTCCTGCAACCGGCATTACGGAAATACGGGCGATCGCGGCTTTGTTCGGTCTACGTCCTAACCAACACTGGCAAAGCGAATTTTCAGGTAGTCGTCTTCCATCTTGGCCCCAGCGGGTTGCAGAGCCGCTAAAGCCTGGGGCAGCACCAGGTTGCGGCGGTGGTTGCCAATGCGCACGTTCAGCTCGTCGGCAGACTTGCTCAGCTCAATTTGGTCTTTGGGAATACCCGGTAGGTAAAGCTCCAGGCTGTAGCAGCCCTCCTCCTGCACCACGCGCAGGGTGGTCTCCTTGTAGTAAACCTGGGTGGGGTCTTCGTCGGCGTAGAGGGTTTCTTTGAGCCGCTGAAGCGATTCTAAACCACACAGTTCTTCAGCAAACAGGGGCACCTCTTTCACCGGCAGCGGGTGAAAGTTCTCGTGAATTTCGTGCTTGTACTGCTGCTGCTTTTCCTTCATCCGCTGGAAAAAGGGGTCTTGCACTTCGTCGGGGATAATACGGTTGGCGATCACCAGATCAGTGCCGACGTTGTAGAGGCTGAGGTAGGCGTGGGCCCGTAGAGATTCTTTAATCACCATTTTTTCGGGGTTGGTAACTAGCCGCACCGAGGTGGTGCCTGCGTCGGTGAGCACCTTCTCTAGCTCGATCAGCTGCTCATAGAATTCATAGGGAGCATCCATCACCTCTTTGGTGGGCAGGTTAAAGCCCGCCACCGGGCGAAAGAAGGGCTGCACTAGGGGCCGCAGCGCTTCGGAAACGGCCTGGAAGGGTTTGTAGAGTTTGCGCATGTACCAGCCCGCCACTTCGGGCAGGCTGAGCAGGCGCAGGGCGGTGCCCGTGGGGGCCGAGTCAATAATCAGCACGTCGTACTCGCCTTCGTCGTGGTGGCGCTTCATGCGCACCAGGCTAAAAATTTCATCCATGCCGGGCAGAATGGCCAGTTCTTCGGCTTCAATGCCCTCTAGACCACGGGCTTGCAGCACGTCGGTGATGTAGCGCTTCACCGCACCCCAGTTGCCTTCGAGTTCCATCAGGGCATCGAGTTCTGCGCCCCATAGGTTGGGCTGCACCAGGCGAGGCTCGTGGCCGAGTTCTATGTCAAAGCTGTCGGCCAGGGAGTGAGCGGGATCGGTGCTCAGTACCAGGGTTTTGTAGCCCAGTTCGGCGCAGCGCAGGCCTGTGGCAGCGGCGACGGAGGTTTTGCCGACGCCGCCTTTACCGGTCATTAACAATACCCGCATGTGGGTGTCCTCACCTTTTCCGTTATGGTTCCCTATTTCTCTAATCTATAGGGTTTTTGAGGTTTCCGCAGGGCGGGATAGAGCGCATGTTGGGGTGCGATCCCCAAAGTCGCTATTTTTTCTACGCTTGAAGGTTTTTTGGGAAACCATTTCTGTTGTAGGGGCGAACGGTCGTTCGTCCGGCGGTGTAGTTACCTTAATCAGGAATGTAAGACGAATGGAGATGGTTTTGGCGAGGGTGGTCCGGCGCATGGCGGGGGAGAATAGCCAGACCTGCCGCTGGGTGCATTTCGCTGCCCCCAGACCCCCACGACCAGGGCCGTTCCGCCGCCCTGAACCCAACGGAAAGGAGTGACAGATCATAGGTTTAAACGTCTGTTCTGCAAATGGGGCTGTCAGTGGATTGAGCTGGGTAGGGTGGGCATTGCCCACCTTAATCTCTAGCTTCCTAGAATTATTGTCTCAAGCGCTGGGCGATCGCTTTCTTGATCTGCCAGTTAGTGGCTCAACTCACTTCCCCACTTCCCTAAGCCGCGATCGCATCCATCAGCTCCTCGGCCATGTCGAAGTTGGCTGTGACCGACTGCACATCGTCGAGGTCTTCTAGGGCATCCATCAGCTTGACCAGCAGGCGGGCCTGGTCGGGGTCATCAACAACCAGGGAGTTGCTGGGCAGCCAGCGGAGCTCTGCCTGTTGGACAGTCAACCCTTGGGCCTTGAGGCTGGTGTCGAGGGTTTCCAGGTCGGCGGGGGCGCAGAATAGCTCGGCAGCGGGAATTTCTTCGTCGCGACGGCCTAGCACCGTGGTCAGTTCGTAGGTTTCAGCTCCGGCCTCCATGGCGGCTTCGAGCAGGGTTTCTTCGTCGCCGGGGTGAAGAATGGTGACCACGCCTTTTTGCTCAAACATCCAGCCGACGCAGCCCGTTTCGCCCAGGTTGCCGTTGCTCTTGCTGAAGGCGGCCCGCAGGTCGGCGGCGGTGCGGTTGCGGTTGTCGGTCAGCGCTTCGATCAGCACGGCAATGCCGCCGGGGCCGTAGCCCTCGTAGCGGATGGCCTCGAAGCTGTTGTCGGCACTGAGGCTGCCGGAACCTTTGGCGATCGCCCTGTCAATATTGT
The DNA here is from genome assembly GCA_003249105.1 of Leptolyngbya sp. Classification (GTDB taxonomy): domain Bacteria; phylum Cyanobacteriota; class Cyanobacteriia; order Phormidesmidales; family Phormidesmidaceae; genus Nodosilinea. Next base: position 4,851 of record QBLT01000011.1, read on the forward strand.
CGTTGGGCACCCCCGCTGCCTTCGCCTTGTCGATGGCGGTGCGCAGCTGAAAGTTGCCCGCCGGGTCACCCCCCTGACGCGCCGCCACAATGATTTCTCGCGACATCTTGGCGAAGACTTTGCCCTTGACGGCATCGACCCGCGCTTTTTGGCGCTTGATGTTGGCCCACTTGCTATGACCTGCCATACCTCACAAACGGATGCACTGCATGCTTGATTTTATCGCCTTGGGGATCGTCGCAGTCCGAAAGGCTAGGGTTCTATCTTAGGAAAGGAGATAAATCGGGCTCTGCACCTGTGTCTTAGACCGCAGCGGCTCTCAGAGCCGCCCCAATCAGGCCCACCTGAGGGTTGAGCACGATGTGAACCGGTACTCGGTCGAGCAGGGGGCTGACGCGGCCCTTGTGGGTAAAGGCTTCGAGGAAAGCTCCGGCGGTCATGGCGTCGAGGTTTTTGGCGGCGATGCCTCCGGCCACGTACAGGCCGCCGTAGGGCAGCAGCTTGAGGGCAAGGTTACCCGCCTCGGCCCCGTAGGCGGAGACAAAAATCTCCATAGCTTTGTGGGAGAGGCGATCGCGGCAGCCCACGGCGGCCTGGGCAATCACCGCACCGGGGTCAACGGTTTTGGTGCTGAGGCCGGTCTGGCGCTCCCAGATGCTGATGGCTTCGGCAATTTCGGGGGTTTCGGTGGCAAACTCGCGATCGCGCAAAAACTGGTAGATCGCCACAATGCCCTGGCCCGACACCACCCGCTCCACTGACACGCGCGAGATCTGGTGCTTGTCGAGCAGGTAGCGCATCAGCTGGAACTCTAGCTCTGAGCGGGGCGCAAAGTCGGCGTGGCCCCCCTCAGAGGGGAATACCAGGGGGCGCCCGCTGGTTGCCAGAGCGAACCCCTGCCCCAGACCAGTGCCCGCGCCAATGATGGCCACTGGGGCACTGCTGTCGGGGTCGCCCGCTTGCAGAGTGTGAATGTCTTCGGCAGCGAGGCCAAAGACCCCGTAGCCGACCGCTTCAAAGTCGTTGATCAGCTCCACTCGGTCGAGAGCGAGTTCTACCTGGAGGCGATCGCCCTCCAGCGACCAGGCCAGGTTGGTCAGGCTGGAGGTATTGTCTACAACTGGCCCGGCGATCGCAAAACAGGCTCGCTCGGGCGCGTAGGTCTGCCCAGCGTCGATGGTGGCCTGGTGCAAAAATTCTTTCACCATCGGCACCAGGTCAGGGTAGACCTGGCTGGAGTAGGTGCGCTCAAACTCGGTTTTGAGAATTACCGGAGTCGTAGGGCTGGGCTCGCTGGCTTCAACCAGGCGCAGAATGGTTTTGGTGCCGCCAATATCACCGGCAAGCAGATAGGTCATGGCTGGAACGTTCTGGGGGGCTAACGACAGTTGTGGGCAGATCCTGGTTTAGCTTACCGCTGCGAAAGCCCTCTAGATCGAGAGTGACGTAGGTGAAACCGTAGTCTTGTAGCGCCTTTACCAGGGCGACCAGGTCGGTGGTGGCGACAAAATCCTTAATATTTTCTGCCGGAATTTCAATGCGGGCGGTGTCGGCTTGCGATCGCACCCTGAGCTGCCGCAGCCCCAAATGCCGCAGATACAGCTCCGCCTGGCCCACCCGCCGCAGTTTCTCTAGGGTGATGGCCTCACCGTAGGGAAAGCGCGAGCTGAGGCAGGGCTGCGCCGGTTTATCCCACCAGGGCAGCCCCAGCAGGCGCGAGATCTCGCGCACTTCAAACTTGGTGATGCCGATTTCGGCCAGGGGCGATCTCGCCCCCCGCTCCTGCGCCGCTTGAATGCCGGGGCGGTAGTCGCCCAGGTCATCGGCATTGACGCCATCCACCACGTAGGGATATCCCCGCTCCAGGGCCAGGGGCTTGAGGGTGTCGTGCAGCTCGCTTTTGCAGAAGTAGCAGCGGTTGACGGGGTTAGCCGCGTAGTTGGGATTCTCCAGCTCATGGGTAGCAACAATTTCGTGGGCAATGCCGATCGCCGCCGCCTGCACCTGGGCTTCTTCTAAATCGGCGGGCATGAGCGAGGGAGAGTTGGCAGTGACGGCCAGGGCGCGATCGCCCAGCACGTCGTAGGCAACCTTGGCCACCAGGGTGCTGTCGATGCCGCCCGAATAGGCGATCAGCGCCCGATCCATCGCGGCGAATAGAGCTTTGAGCTGGTCAAGTTTTTGCGACATCATGGGCTGTGAGCGAGGTTGTGTGGTCAATGTTTATCCAACATGGATACTCGAAGTTCATTACCATCCTAATGGTCTGCCAAGGGTAAAGTTTTCAATCTGCCTTGTATCAAACTTCTAGACCAACGGCACCAATGACAGAAGACCAGTACGAAGCAGTCAGGGGAGTCGTGCCATCGACACAGATTTATCGCCCTTTTGAGACAGAGTCCCTTGCAAAATCAAAAAAATAGAGGTAGTCACTTACAATGACTACCTCTTGTGGCATAAAATCCAGTTTGCTTTATTGAGGCCTTAAAAGCTTATAAATTCCAAAGCCAACTGCCCCAACAACAACGGCAGGCAAAGCAGCTGATGCTGCTACAACTGCTACTCCGCCAGCCATGCCGGCACCACCAATTGTTAATGCGCCCCCTCCTAACCCTGCCAATGCAGAACTGGTAGCTGCTGCCCCATATATACCAGCAGCATTTGCAGCAGCAATAGCTCCTCCATAGACTGTAGAAGCTGTCACAACTCCTGTAGCTGCGCCTGCTGCACCGGCAGTACCAATAGCAACGACATCATTACCTTTCATAAGTATCAACTCTCCTTTTTTAATTTGAATTAGATAATTAAGACTACTTTTGTTCTTTGTTCATGTGCTTGTAAGCCTGTAAGCCTCCATAAGTCAATAATGCGCCTACCGCAACAATCCCACCTACTGGAACCATCACAGGAGCAGCTACGATGGTGGTGGCAGTTGTTGTAAAGCCTAACCATCCTGCAATGCCTGCGGCAGGTACGGTTGCAGTTATGGCTGTAGGTACAGTGGCAACTGTTATTGAACCTAAGGAAGATCCAGCAACTGTTGTAATTCCAGCAATTAGTCCATTATTCATCTCCACAGATTTTCTCCTCCTGAAAAGTGTTATTGGTTACAAATAATGAGACGGGCACAGAAGAAATACGCACTGAAAGGAAAGATTTATCAGTACTTTAAGAACTTCGGCGGCCTCTCCTAAACCAGCCTTGTTCAAAATTATACTCAACCTGTTTTTCCTGTTCACAGAGTGTATTTACCGTACAAAATGGCTTCGTAGGCTTGTACGGCTCGTTCCCAGGTGAAGGTGTCTTCAATCAGCTCGCGACCTCGCGCTGAGAGGGTAGCGCGCAGGTCGGGCTGGTCAAAGAGTTGGGCGATCGCCCCCACATACTCATCCACCGTATTGGCTTGCAGCGCCCGCTGGGGCTGGTCTACGGCGAGACCTTCGAGACCGCGATCGCTCGCCACTACCGGCACCCCCGCCGCCATCGCCTCCAGGGTTTTGTTCTTAATGCCAAAGCCAATGCGCATGGGCACCACGCACACCGTCGCCCGGTGCAGGTACTCCGCCACCGAGGGCACTCGCCCGGTCACTACGACTCCCGGCAGATTGCCCAACGCCTGCACTTCTGCGGTGGGTTTGTTACCCACCAGGTACAGCGTGGCGTCGGGGTACCGCTGGCGCAGGGGCGGCAGAATAGCCTGGGCCAGGTACTTGGCGGTGTCCACGTTGGCGATGTAGTCCATTGCGCCGACGAAGATTAGGCTATAGCCGCCAGGGTCAGCGCTGCGGTAAGGGAAATGCACCAGATCGACGCCGTTGGGCACCACGTGGAGGGGAATATGGCCTGCGATCGGGGCAAAAAACTGGCGGTCTTCTTCGGTGGTGATTACCAAGTCGGTGAATTTTTGGGCGTAGCGGCGTTCGTAGCGGCGCAGCAGGGGCAGGTTGAGGCGATCGCGCAGCGGTTTCTCCGCCGTCCCCGTCTGGAGCTGATTCACCAGCGTGCCATAGAGTGAACTGTGGATATCCACCACCACTTTCTTGACTCGCTGACGATAGCTGGGGCGTACGAAGACTTCATTGACGCTGTGCTCACAAGTAATGGCATCGCAGTGGCCACCCTCGACCCAGTCGTCGATCCACTGCTGCATAGCGGAGGTGTGCAGGTAGGTGGTGCTGGGGGGCGTGCCCGTAGTGAGGAAATGGGTAAAGCGGCTGATTTTTCCACTCACCCCCGGCCGAAGGTCGGCGGCCGTGGAGCGAGGAAAGCACGCTAGCTTATCCACGTGGGCGGACAGGGCATTGACCTCTTCCTCGGTCACTTCGTCGGAACGCTGCGTTACCAGCGTTACTTCGTGCCGCTGAGCCAGGTGCTTGAGCAGATAAAACGTGCGAATCTGGGTGCCCCCCAGCGTCGGCGGGTAGGGAAATGTGGTGGAGACCATCAAAATTCGCATCAGACGGGCTCTCCCAAACGAGCAATGGTGCGGGCTGCTGCGGACAACGCGGCCTGGGCTTGCCCCTGGGTGCGGGCGTGGGCGCACCACAAATCTAGCGGAGTCATCGCCAGTTCTAAAGCAGTGCCGCGTCCGTTTAAGAGCTTGATGGTTGCCTGGGGCAATTCCTTGAGAGCCCAGCGCAGCAGGCGGTAGCGCATCTCTTTGGCAGTGAAATCGCGCATTAGCTCTACCCCGTGCAGGTCGTGGAGGTAGCGGTTTGAGCAGCCGTAGCGGTACCACTGGCTGCGGAGACCTTTCAGCGTGTCTCGATGGCGATGGTAGACCACGGCATCGACGGCGTGGACGAGGTGCCACGGGGTGGCTTGTTGAATGCGCCAGCACAGATCAGCGTCCCCGCCCGTGGTCAAGTGGGGACGAAAGAGCCCAACTGTACCCAAAATTTCAGCCCGCACCGCCAGGTTTGCCGTTTGGCCGTAGGGTAAGAAGGCATGGTTGAGGGTGTTGTGCTGGGAGAGGGTGCCCTGGCGCTCGGCGTAGCGCTCTAGCCAGTTTTGGCTGGGCAGAGCCTTGATTTCCCCAGCCACCAGCCCTACAGCATTGTCGGTAAAGGGCTGCACCAGGGCGGTGAGCCAGCCCGGCTCAGGATGGCAATCGGCGTCGGTAAAGGCGAGGACGTCACCCTGGGCGGCAGCGATGCCAGCGTTGCGAGCGGCGTAGGAGCTTTGGATATCGCTGTAGGTGAGGGCGCAGAGGCGGATTCCCTGGGATGCGGCGGTAGCGGTGGCGGCTTGGAGCAGGTCGGGGGTGCGATCGCAACTACCATTATCCACCAGCAAAAAATCGACGCGATCGGCGGGGTACTGCTGCCCCAAAAGTCGCTCTACCAGCTCAGGCAGGTCGGCCTCGCCGTTGTAGATCGGCACAATCACCGACACCGAGGGATAGACCATCGGCTGCGCCGCATCGGTTGTCACAGTGGGAACCGCCATCGTCTGTCACACAATCCGTAGGGCAAACTGCTTCCAGTATGCCCATCGTCTTGGGGGATGTCCCGAAGCTGGTGCCGCTACGCGATGGGCGTTGATAGGAGATAGCAATCCGCAAGGACGATCGCGCTTCTCGCTATACTGCTGAACGCAACCCGCTGTTGGCTCTATGCGTTCTATCCTTCAACCCTGCCTGATTGTTGGCCTTGCCGTCACCCTAGGTCTGTCGAGCTGCGCCCCTGTCCCCGATGCGGCTGATGCGGCTTCAGAGGATGTCGTTCCGGCAGAGCCCGCGATGCCTCCGGTTTACGAAACCGTGAACTTGCCCGCTGCCATCGTGCATGTGGTGACGATTCCCGACCCGGTGCGCTACCCAATGCAGGTGGCGGTCGTAGATGAGCTAGCGCGAGTTGACCAGATCGCCTCCCAACTGTGCGACGGGGAGGGGTGTGTTGCTGCAGCAATTAACGCCGGTTTCTTTGACCCCAACAACGGGCTGACAACATCCCATGTGATTGAGGATGGCGCGCTGGTGGCCGACCCTAACCAAAACGAGCGGCTGATCGGCAATCCTGACCTGGCTAGCTACATGGATAGAATTTTGAATCGCTCAGAATTTCGTCACTATGACTGCGGAGGCACCCCCAGCTACGCCATCACCTTCCATCAAGACCCTGTGCCAGTGGGATGTGCCCTGGTGGATGCAGTCGGTGCTGGCCCTCAGCTGCTGCCCCAGGATACTTCAGTGGAGGAAGGATTTATCGATCGCACCGCCCGCCGCGATGCCCTGGGTAGCCAGTCGCCCAATGCTCGCTCAGCGGTGGGCCTCACGGCCGATGGCAGCGTGGTGATGGTGATGGTGGCCCAGGTGCCGGGGGTGTCGCCCAGCGGCATGACGATGGCGGAGGTAGCAGCTTTTATGAGCGATCGCGGCGTCACCCAAGCCCTCAACCTCGACGGCGGCAGCTCCTCAACCCTGATGTATGGTGGCACCACCCACTACGGTCGTCTCAATGCCGCTGGAGAACTCGTGCAGCGCCCGGTGAAATCTATCCTGTGGGTCGCTAATTCTGATTGAGGGAGCGGGTGGAAAGGTGTTGTGCGGTGGTGAGCCATGTCCCACCTACAGCACTGCCTCATGTCATCGCCCGCCCCATCCCTCAGCCATCTACCCACTGACTGCCGACCTGCCGCTCGACAAAGGCCCGGTTACGCTGAAGATTTAGCTCTAGCTCCACCAGCTCAGCGAGCTGGGCGGTGAGCATATCCACCCGCTTCTTAGCCGCAACCTTGCGGTGTAGGGCGGCTTTGGACAGGTCTTCTCGGTGATTTTCGAGGGCTTTTTCGGCTACCCGGTGCCAGTCGCGAACGTCCTTTTGGGCGGTCTGCTGGTCGGCCAGGGTGGTGTTGTAGGCGGTGGCAATATCGCCCAGGGCTTTTTGGAAGTTAGCGCGGGCTTCGGCGGGGGTGGTGGTGTAGCGATCGCCCTCGGCCAATCGCCGCAGCTCGGGCAGGTTGAGCTGGTCGGTGCGCAGGCCAAAGTTGGCCAGCTGGCGGCTTTCGCTGCGGCCCGTGGTGCACCAGTTGGCGAAATGTTCGCAGTTGTTGAGCAACAGGTCGTACTGGCGCTCGCCCAGGCGGCTGGCGGCCCGCTCCACGACCACTTCGGGGGCATAGATCAGCGACTTGCGCACCGTATAAACTGGATTGCTCCACGAAAAGGCGTCGTAGCTAGTGCGGGCGATCTCGGCAATTTCTCGGGCTTTGCTGTAGTGGATGACGGTGCCATCGCCGCAGTCAATGCCGTGGTGCTGGTATAGGCCAAGCACCCCGGCCAGGTCGCGCATGACGTAGATTTGCTCACCCTTGGCCATAGCTGCGGCTATCTCACTGAGAACGCTGAAGGCGCGATTATCATCGCATTTGAGCATTGGGTTGAAACAGGTATCTATTCCAAAACCGCTCATCCTTGTTATAGCAGCCTGGTTCCCTATGGGTGGGTGCGGGCATACACACCCTTAGAACTCTATTTCCCCCGTTGCCAAATCTAAGCTGAGCTGGCCCCCAGCGACAGGAATGGTCATGCGATCGCCCGCAATATCCAGCTCAGGATTGCCGCCCAGCCAAAAGCCCTGGACGGCTTGGTCAACGACTGCCGCTCGCGACTGGCCAGTAATCTCGACAATATCGTCAAAGCTGTGCTGGCGCTTGACCGTTCCATCTACCCCCATGAGCACAATGGCGCGGGGACTGGCCACGTTGATCCAGTCATCTAGCAGTACGACGATGCCGGTGTCATTCACCAGGGCCAGGCGGGGGCCGTAGCTGTGGGGCAGGGTGTGCGACCAGATCTGCTGGCAGCGATCGCCCAGGATCTCAAACAGGCCAGCGGTGGTGCGCTGAGTGCCAGCTGCATCTTGCCTCAGCGTCAAAATCAAGTGATAGTTGCCTGCGGGCGATGGTTCGTGGCGCAGTAGCGGCGGGTGAGGAATGGAATCCTGGCCAAGCACGGGCGGCGACTGCGATAGGAGAACAAGATTGAACCGAGGGGCGAAGCCAGACCAAGCCCGGCTGGAAGACAGCTCCGCAGGCTCACCCAAGGCGACAGACCAGTCCCCAGACAACATTACCCCCTGAGCCACCAGCAGCCAGCCGATCAGCACCGCTATCATCGCCTTCGGGGCTGCCAGCGCAGATAGCCCGCCAGTAGCCCTGCCGTCAGCAGCGTCATCGCCGGGCCGTTGGGAATCGGTTGGGGAGCCTGCGCCGCCACGAAGGCGGCCTCGGGCAGCAGGGCCAGGTCGGTGACGGGGGTCACTTTAGGCGGGGCGACCCAAGGCAACGCATCAGGGGTTGCCTCGGCTAAAGGAGGCAGCGTTGTAGGCAACTCCCTCGGGGTGCTGTCGGCAGCGGGGCTGGGGGAAGTGCGGGCAAAGCCGCTGCTGCGGGCTTCGTCAATCTGGCGATTGGTAAGCTGGTCGAGCCGCGCGCCATCGGGGGTAATGTCATCGAGAGTGCTGGGCGAATTGCGAAAGCCGCCGTCGGTCATCAGATTGTTGGCCCCGCCAGCCCCAAAACCCTCGTGGGTTAGGCCAAGGTTGTGGCCAATTTCGTGGGCCACCGTGTCGAGGCGACCAACGCCGTTGTTAAAAGTGAGAATATCGTCGTCAATTAAAACGCCGTTTTGGTCAATCCAGCCCAAACCCAGGGTGTCAAACCCCTCGTAGGGAAAAATACTCTCCACAAACCACATACTGATGGGGCCAGAGGTGCGGGTTGAGAGCGGGTTGCGGCCAAAGGCTCCGGCCCCGCCCGCAAAGGATAGCTCGGCAAACTCGTCCTGGTTATCGATGGTGAGAAAGCGACTGGCGTTGAGCCGATTGGGGGCCAAAAAGCTGACGTCGAGGTTGGCCTGAGCCCAAATTTTGCGGGTGGCTGCTTCAAAGGTGGCCAGGTCGGCACAAAACATGCCCAAGTCGTCGCACACCTGAATCGGCTGAATGCTGACAAACCGCGTTGGGCCGCTGCTGCCCTGCCCTTCGCCCGAGCAGGACACCAGAGCCGCCGAGAGGCCGCAAACAAGCAAAAACTGGGGCTTAAAAAGCGCGTTGGCCATCTGAGGTTAGCAACGATTGGCTCGGGTTGGGCAAAGCTGTCAAAACACCATACCCTGAGCAACCGTAGGATCAGGGAGATTAACCAAAAATTTTCTGTAAAATTCCCTTTTTTTGACGCTGGCCCAGCACTAAATGTTGCAGCATTTGCCCTTGCCACAGGGGCAGAGGGTGGCTAGCACGCTGTAGCTGCGCCACCTGAGCCAGATCGGAGGCGGCTTCGGCCCCGCCCCCGGTCAGCCAGCGAGCAATCGGGTGATCCCAACCCTGAAGAAATTCATCGAGCATCACCCGGTGGCTGTCGTCGATGGGGAAGGGGGGGGCGCTGGTGTCGGCGTGGGTAGTTTCGTGCAGCGCTTTGCGGGGTTTGTTGGTAGCGGCCAGGGCCTTGGCGGTCAGCGCTCGCCAGGTTTCGCTCAGCAGCGGCGGCAGTGCCGCCAGACTGGCGGCCTGGGCCAGATCGCTAGCGAGGGCGGTCAGGTCGCGATCGCCGGTCTGCTCGCCATAGCTGGCAAAGTCGTCGAGCAGGGGCTGCAACAGTTCGCGCTCCAGCACGGTGGCCAGCCCGGCGACGGCGCTGGCGTCGGCCATGGGGCCGCTGGCGGCAGACAGGTGGGCCACCGCGATGGCCAAATCTCTCTGGCTGTCGGGGCTGAGGCAAAACCAGACGCGATCGCTCAACCCCTGGCGCACCTGCTGCTTGGCGTCGTCGAGCTTCAGCGGTGGGGAGGAAGCTGGGGCGGCAACGGGCGATTCTGCTATAGGCGATGGGGACGGCTGAACGGGTGATGCGGACTGAACCTTCGCTGACTGAGGCGGCGCGTCTGTCGGAACTGAGGCCTTGGCGACCCGAGTAGGCTGAACTGCCATAGATTGGGTCTGGGCTGCCGCAAAATCTGCCTTTTCTGCCTGAGCAGGATTGTCCTGTCGTGGAGCAGTCTGGGACTGACTGACCTGCATTTGAGCCTTTAATAGAGCCGCATTCTCAGCTTTTAATGTGCTCAGTTGAGACTCTTTTTGAACCATCAAGACGTTCTGTTCGGCTATTAAAGCATCCCGTTCTGCCAGTAATACGTCCTTCTCGCTGAGCTGAGCCTCTGCCACCGCCAGCCGTTGGGCCAGCTGCTGAAGCTCTACCGCTGTCGCCCCTGCCCGCACCAGGTTGCCGTAGTGGGGTTCGCTCAGATCAACCGGCTTGGCCGACTCGCCCGGCAGGTAGAGCCAGCCCTGCTGATCGCCCCGGTTGACCACTAACCGCTGACCCTCAGGGTTGCTGATGGTGAGGGTGGTGATGTCTGAGGCCGTTTTGGTCGTAGCGGAGTAACGGCGGTTGCTGTAGCTGAACTCGGCGGCATCTAAGGCCGCTGGTGGTTGGAGGGATGGCGCTGGAGTGGGAGCAGGGAGCGGGGAAGGAGCCGGTGGAAGGGGTTGGGAGGCGATCGTATCTAACGCCTTCTCCATTAGAGGTTCCGCAGCATCGAGGGGCATCTCAGCATCCCGTAGGATCAGGCGTTCCCCGGCTTTAGTCGCCAGGGGGACACTGACGTTGGGCAGCGATGGCCCAACCAGGCGGGTCGGCAGAGGCCCTTCGCCTCGACCGATGGACTGGCCCTTTTGCTGGGTGCTTGGTGTGGCCCCTGCCGCTAGCCGCACGCCAACCAGTTCTAGCTCCACGCTGGTGTTGCCCTGCCACTCGTTCTGCTTGAGCTTATAGGCCACATCGAGGTGGCTGGGCAGGGGGTAATATTCGCCCCAGCGCCAGGCGATCGCCTTAATCGTCTCGCCCCCAGCTTCGGTGAGCACCAGCTTGAGGTGGTCGCGGTTGCGGCCCACCGTCTGCTGCTCTAGCACCTGCACATTCGGCGTCCAAAACACCGGGTCGGGGTTTTCAATGCCGCAGGGGTGCAGGTGGTCGATCTGATCAAACAGGCCCTGGTGAATGTCGCTTAACCTCGCCTGGCTGTCGATTTTCACCAGCGGCTTGAGCAGATCGACCGAGAGGGTTTGGCAGGCGTAGTGCGATAGCCGCGTGGTCACCTGGCGCAGGCGATTGGCCAAAAACGAGAAGCCCCCCGCCGCCCGGTGGCCGCCAAATTTTTCCATCAGGTCGTGGCAGGTTTGCAGGGCGGCAAACACGTCAAACTCGGGAATGCCCCGCGCCGAGCCGCGAATTACTTTGTGGTCGTCATCCTCGTAGGTGCCAATGAAGACGGGCACCCCGTAGCGCTCCACCAGCCGCGAGGCCACAATGCCGATGACGCCGTGGTGCCAGCCAGGCTGCACCACAACCAGGACGCGATCGCGCTCAATATCCACCGTGTCCAGGGCCCGCTGCTGCTCACACCAGGCGATCGCCTCCTGCTCAATGCTCTGGCAGAGATCCTGGCGGGTGCCGTTGATCTGCTCGCACTGCATAGCCCGCTCCAGCGCCACCCCCACGTCGTCGGTGGTGAGTAGGTCAATCACAATCTGCGGGTCGCTGATCCGGCCCACGGCGTTGATGCGCGGCCCCAGGCGAAAGCCAATGTGCTCGGGCTTCAGCGGTTTGCTCTGGTCGGCCAGCCCCGCCACCTGAATGAGCGCCTGAATGCCAAATAGGCGCGATCGGGGTAACAGCCCCAGCCCCCGTCGCACCCAGCGGCGGTTCACCCCCGTCAGCGGGGCCAAGTCGGCGATGGTGCCCAGGGTAAATAGTTCCAGCAGTGGCCCCGTCAAGTCTTGGGTACGCCCCAGCGCCTGGGCCAGACACACCGCCAAAATGTAGGCCACCCCCACCCCCGCCACCCCTCGGCCGGGCGAAGCCTCCGGCAGCACCTAGGGGTTCAAAATTGCGTTCGCGGGCGGAATCTCGGGGGGAATGTCGTGGTGGTCGGTGACGATCACCGCCAGGCCCAGTTCGCGGGCGCGGGCGATCGGCGCTACCGCCGCAATGCCGTTATCCACCGTGAGAATGATGCTCACCCCCTCGGCGTAGCAGTCTTCGACAATGCGGGTGTTGATGCCGTAGCCCTCGGCCATGCGGCTGGGGATGGTGTAGCTCACCTGCGCCCCCAGCGCCCGCAAGGCCCGCAGCAGCAGGGCAGTGCTGGTCATGCCGTCGGCGTCGTAGTCGCCGCAGATGGCGATCGCCTGCTGAGTGGCGACCGCTGTGGCCAGCAACTCTAAACTCGCCGCCAGGTCAGGAAACTCCGCCAGAGGCGAGGGCAACTGCTGCCGCTCGGGGTCAAGAAAATCTGTTGACTGCGCTGGGGTCACAATACCCCGGTTAATCAACACCTGCGTGAGCAGCGGCGACAGCCCCGTCACCTGCGCTAGGGATGTCGCCAGGGGCGTGTTTGCTGGTGCCACCTGCCACCGCTGGCGCGGTAGGCCCGTAGCGGTTGTAGAGGAGGTGGAGGGGGCTATAGCAGACTCAGTCACAGTACAGGGGCACTAGATCATGTGAACTTATCATAGCTGGAGTTCCCGGTTTGGTTGAACCTGGCCCACCCCCAGCGGCGATTCGCAATCCAGCCAGTCTAGAGCACTATGCCAGAATAAATGCAAAGTCAATCTTTCAGATCCAGCGGGCACGCGGTAAACGGTTAGGACTTGGTAGATATGGCGCGATCGCCAATCAAACTATCCAACTTGCGGCTGAGGAATGAATTATGGAAATTTACGATAGATATCTTGCCGATGGCGCACTCGGCGAAACTCGATGACCTGATTTTCTTGATCAATCCGTCAACCTAGACGGTATGACCCGAAACGAACCTTGTAGAAGTCATCGTATCCCTTTAGCTTTTCAACTTTACCAGCAGCGAAAGGATTATCCTTGGTCGCATCACTAAAGGCAAACTCTTCGATTTGCTGCCTAACTTTCTCAGGAATTTTTGCTAACTCTTTGTAAAAAGTTTTTGTGTACCTAGCCTGCCAATTCATTAGCCATCTCCGGCTAGAGTTGCCTGGTAGAAGGCCTGACCTGCTTCTCCCTCAAGCCAATCATCATTGTCAACCTCTTCTATAAGCTGACCTAGCGCTTCATCCTCTAGCCAGTCCATTAAAATCTCAGGCTGAGTATTTAATAGTTGAGCTAGTGTGAAAATTGATATTTGAGGCTCATCAACAAAGAATAAGACACCGGGAATATTCTTGGTTTTTAAGAACCTTAAGAATAAGTCAGGTTGAGTGCCTAATATCGAAGCTGACGTAGACAGATCAAGCGTTAGTGATGTGGTCATTACATCTAAGCCCGATGAACACAAAAGAGCTATCCGCCAGAAAGGAAGATTGCTCAACATTTAAACTAACAATGGGCGGAGCGAGACTCGAACTCGCACAACCGAAGTCGCCACATTTTGAGTGTGGTGCGTCTACCAATTCCGCCATCCGCCCTTGGATGCGTCCTCATTATACTCAACTGTCGGGCGTTTAACCAGCTGGTAATAATCATTGGTGCTGGCCCAGCGATCAATTTCTCGGGCGCGCAGCACGGGCACCGGGTGGGTCAGCCCCTGGGTGCGCACCTGCTTGAGGGCTTCACCGATCGCGTCGTCGCTGAGGCTGTCGTAGGCACGGGCCTGGTCGATAAAGGCATCGACGTTGAGTTGGTCAACCAGCGAAGGCGAGCCGCCGCAGAGCTTCATCAGCAGGGAGGCGACGACGCGGGGGTCTTGGACGACGAGCAGAGCGGCGCGATCGCAGGTAAACTCCGCACAGCGCACCCACTCCATCAGCTGATTTTGAAGGCTCTGGGCTAGCACTTCGCCCAGGGGTAGCTGGCTGGCGGCCATCGTAATCAGGTTGGCCAGGGTGAGGTAAACACTGTGCTCACACTTCAGGTGGCCCAGCTCGTGGGCGATCACCGCCTGGGTTTCTGCGGGGGTCAGCAGTTCGATCAGTGCCGTGTGGATGACGATAAAGGGCTGCTCGCCGCGCATGGCAAAGGTGTAGGCGTTGGGCACCGGGTTTTGGCGTACGTAGAGCTGGGGCACCTCCAGGTCGAGAATGCGGCAGGCTTCGACCAGCGACTGGTGCAGGTCGGGCAGCTGGCGATCGCTCACCTGCAAACTCGACGCCAAATGGTCGAGGTGAAAGAACCGCTCCGCCAGGGGAGCCAGGGCCATGCGCACCATCACATCGAGCCCCGGCAGCTGCTTCAGAGCGCGGGTAGCTTCGAGATCGAGGGGGTGACGAAACTGGTCGGCGCGCAGCCCTACCAGCAGGGTTTTACCAGTCATAATTTGGGGACTATTCAACAGCTTCTATCGTAGCTTGGGGAACCCGGCTTCGCGGTTGGGTGAGTTTCCCTTAGGCTCCGAAATTCGCTACCATACGCCTCTGACTGACATTGTTCAACCTATCAGCTGATAGCTGCTCCGAGGAGATGCCGTGACCCCCCAGGAAGTTGGTCTACTATTAATTTCGGTCATTGCCAGCTCCTTTGGCCAGCTTTTTCTGAAGCTGGGGGCATCACAGTTAGGCAAAGTAACCGGTGCCAATGCCCTTAGCCACATCCTGAGTATTGCGACTACGCCCGCTTTGCTGGCAGGGCTAGCCGCCTACGGAGTTGGGGCGATTACCTATATCCTGCTGCTGACGCGGGTCAATTTGAGCGTAGCGGCACCATCGGCTTCGCTGATTTATTTCGCCTCGGTGATCATTGGCGTAGTTGTCTTTAAAGAGGATCTATCATTTGGGCGTCTGGTGGGGCTGGGGCTGATTATGGGTGGCGTGGTGCTAGTTGCCTCTCGCTAACGCCTCGTCAGGTCAGACTAGCGCTACCCTTACGGCACTGGCATCCCTCCCTTGATGGCGGCGAGGGCAACCCCGACAATGATGCCAGCCCTGGCTTTAAAGCAGCCAGGCTGAAGCAGCGCCCAGGCCGGATTCTCAGCCTATGATTGTGACTGTAGCCAGCTTTAAAGGAGGCGTGGGCAAGACGACCACTGCCATTCATTTGGCGGCCTTTTTGCAGGGCTATGCCGAGACGCTGCTGATCGACGCCGACCCCAACCAGTCGGCCCTAGCCTGGGCCAGCCGAGGCGAACTGCCCTTTTTAGTGGTTGACCAGTGGCAGGCGAGGGACCTGCCCACGCCCCACGGCCATGTGGTGATCGATACTCAGGCCCGCCCTATTGCCGACGACCTGGCTCTGCTGGCAGCCTCCTGCGATCTGCTGGTGCTGCCCAGCACCCCCGATATTTTGGCCCTCGACGCCCTGGTTCTCATGGTGGAACATCTGGCAGGGCTACCAGTGGCCCCCTATCGCATTTTGCTGACCATGATTCCCCCTTACCCCAGCCGGGCCGGGGCCGAGGTGAGAGCTATGTTGATGACCACGGGTCTGCCGCTGTTTGCGGGGGGCATTCGTCGCTACAGCGCCTTTCAAAAAGCGGCCCTGGCCGGTACGGCGGTCTACGACGTGAAAGACCCGAAGGCTGAGGTGGGGTGGCAGGACTATGTGGCTGTGGGTAAAGAGGTTTTGACCTATGGGCTGGTGACCGAGAGTAGGGAGTGAGGGAGATGGGGAAGATGGAGGAGTCTTGAGATTCTTGTCTTTTGTCCGAGCTTAGCTTCCTCACCCTCCTCATCTCCCTCACCCTACCTACGCCAACCCGCCCTAATCCCTTCGGTTCTCACCACCTTTGTCAGATTAGAGGGTCGTTAACAGTTCGTTACAATTAGGTCATTGGACAGAGAATGCGTCTCAAGATTTCGCCTCTGTCCTCCGGTTTTAATTACGAGGTGCCCGATGAACAGCAACTTACGGATAGGGAACCTGTTTGGCATTCCCTTTTATGTAAATGTGTCTTGGTTTTTGGTGCTGCTGCTGGTGACGTGGCAGTATGGCAGTGGTTTGGCAGCGGCATTCCCCTATTTGGGTGGGGCGCTGCCCTGGGTGTTGGGGCTGGGGGCGGCGCTGATGCTGTTTGCCTCGGTGCTGGCTCACGAACTGGGGCACAGCTTTGCGGCGATGAAGCAGGGCATTGGGGTTAACTCGATTACGCTGTTTTTGTTCGGCGGGTTGGCGGCCCTAGAGAAAGAGTCTGAGACACCGAAGGGGGCGTTTTGGGTGGCGATCGCAGGCCCTCTGGTCAGTTTTGTCCTATTCGGCCTGTTCTCCGTGGCGGGGCTAGTCTTACCGCTCTCGGGTCCCATGGCCGGAATTGTGGGACTGCTGGCCTACATTAACCTGGCGTTGGGTGCTTTTAACCTCATCCCCGGTCTGCCCCTTGATGGCGGTAACGTGCTGAAGTCTATTGTGTGGAAAATCACGGGTCAGCCCTATAAGGGTCTGGTGTTTGCCAGCCGCACGGGCCAGGTGATTGGCTGGAGCGCGATCGCCCTGGGTGCTGCCTCCATTGTGGGCCTTAGCTCCGTGGGCAGCATTTGGACGCTGCTGATTGGTTTATTTCTGCTGCAAAATGCGAACCGCAGCGCCCAATTTGGCGAGGTGCAGGGGCGGCTGGCGGGACTGACCGCTGCCGATGCGATCGCAGAAGACAGCCCAGTGGTGAGTTCCCACATCTCCCTACGAGAGTTTGCAGATAATGCCCTTTTAGCGGCACCTTCAGCCTGGCGTAAATTCTTAGTGGCCGATGAAACCGGAGCTTTGGTGGGCACGGTACGGGTCGACGCTCTGCGGCAGGTACCCCGAGAACAATGGGTCAATATCGCTGTGGCAGATCTCATGGAGTCGGCAGCCAACATCAAGACAGTGATTGCCGATCGCCCCCTCATCGAGGTAATTCAAACCCTGGAAACCCAGAAGATTCAAGCCCTAGCGGTGGTTCACAACGATGGTTCCCTGGCCGGCTTACTGGAAAAGTCTTCCATTCAAGCGCTCCTGCAAGCGCCCCAGGCGGCCTAACTGCGGCTCAAAGCTCTAGCTCAAACCCAGCCAGATTAGTCTGAGCTGGGTTGGTTGCGATCGGACATTGCAGAATCTTGATTGGGCTAATTCCTAGAGCCGGAGTCTTCCAGGGACGGTAATTTTGCATAGTACAGCGGTGGCCAGTTCGCTTAGAACAGGTGCTGGAGCGCCCATAGCCCCGTCGAGCTACACCGCCAAAAACTCTTGAATGATGTCGTTAGTCAGTTCGCTAGTGGGGCCGTTGGCCACAATGCCGCCCCGCTGCATGGCGTAGTAGTAGTCGGCCTGGCGGACAAAGTGCAGGTGCTGCTCCACTAGCAGCACCGAGATGCCCGTGGTTTTAATAATTTTCTTCACCGCCGCCTCAATGTCGAGAATAATCGAGGGTTGAATGCCTTCGGTAGGTTCGTCGAGCACCAGGAGTTTGGGCTGCCCCATAATGGCGCGGGCGATCGCCAACTGCTGCTGCTGACCACCGCTGAGGTCGCCCCCCATGCGATCGAGCATGGTCTTGAGTACCGGAAACAGCTCGTAGATTTCCTCGGGCACCTCTTTCTGCGCCTTACCCCGGCTGCCCAGGGCCTCCTGGCCAATCAGCAAATTCTCGCGCACCGTCAGCCGGGGAATCACCTCGCGGCCCTGGGGCACGTAGCCAATGCCAAGGCGGGCTCTGCGATCGGGGGGAAAGCTGTTCACCACCTGCCCCTCAAAGCGAATTTCGCCCGTGCGGGGGCGCAGCACCCCCATGATGTTTTTGAGCATGGTGGTCTTGCCCACGCCGTTGCGGCCAATCAGACAGACCATTTGCCCCTTGGGAATGGTCATGCTCACATCGCGCAGAATATGGCTTTCGCCGTAGTAAAAGTTCAGCCCCGAAACCTCAAGCATGGGCGCGGTCATGGGGTCTTGGAGAGCCGGGGCGGGGAGGGTGGTGGTCATGGGGTTTGACGTTTTGAGTGCTTAGTGTTGAGTTTTGAGTTGCGTCTCTGGGGGATAGCTTGAGTCTGAATTCAAAATTCAAAACCTACCCCCGCGCGGCCAATTCCTCTAGGGCGGCGGCTTCTAAGCGGCTAACGGTTTCGGGGGGCAGGCCCAGCAGGTTCAGCAGCTTTTGGTAGACCACCGCCTCGGTCTGGTTGATCTGGTTCGAGCTAATCACCTCATAGCTGAGCATCAGGGCTTCTTCCCGCTGGGTCTGAGTGGTGAGCTGAGGCACCAGCTCTTCTAGGGGAATCTCGGTGGACAGCAAGTTGTTGAGATCGTCCCGCAGCTCGGCCTGGTCTTCGGGGGCGTGGGCAAACTTGCGGCTGAGGCGATCGAGAATCACTTTCTGCTGCACATCGGCGAAGTTGTCGTCGGCCCAGGCCATGGTGGCGGCAATGCGCAGCAGCAGCATTTGCTCGGGGGTGAGGCCGGTTTCTTTGCCCAGGTAGACCTCAATCACCTTGGGGTCGGTCTGCACCTGGTCCATGGTGCCTTCGAAGAGCACGCTGCCCTGGTGCAGCACGGTGACCTGGCGGGCGATCTGGCGCACAAATTCCATGTCGTGCTCGATCACCACAATGGAGTGGCTTTCGGCCAGCGACATCAGTAGCTTGCCGGTCTGCTCGGTTTCTTCATCGGTGAGGCCCGCTACCGGTTCATCCACAAGCAGCAGGTCGGGCGACTGGGCCACCAGCATGCCGATCTCAAGCCACTGCTTTTCGCCGTGGGAGAGCAGCGCGGCAGGAATGTCGGCTTTGTGGTCGAGGCCAATGGTTTCGAGCAGGCCGCCCACGGTGCGTTTTTCAGCGGGCGGAGCCTTTTTAAACAGCGTGGAGAAGACGTTTTTGTGGCGATTGCAGGAGAGATCGAGGTTTTCGCGGGGGGTGAGGTTGAGGTAGACGCGGGGGGTTTGAAACTTGCGCCCAATTCCCAGGCGGGAGATCTCATGTTCTTTGTATTTGCGCAGATCTTGCCCCTTAAAGTAAGCCGCGCCCTCGGTGGGCTTGGTCTTACCGCTGATCACATCTAGAAAAGTGGTTTTGCCCGCGCCGTTGGGGCCAATGATCACCCGCAGCTCGCCCTCGTCCATGCTGAAGTTGAGGTTGTTGATGGCCTTGAACCCATCAAAGCTGACGGTGACGTCTTTAATCTCTAGAACTTTGGTGCTCATGGGGGAGTGATGAAGTGATGGAGTAGGGTGGGCACCGCCCACCATTAAACTGCGGGGCTGATCGAGGTTTTTGTGAGCTAGGTGAGCAATACCCACGTGAGGGTTGATTGCCTTAGGAGACTTCTAGAAAAAGAAGATCCCCGCTTTATTGGGCAACTGTAGCCACTGTAGGGTGGGCACTGCCCACCATTAGGGAGAAAGTGTTCCAGAAGTCGCCTTAGCTAGGCTGTGGAAGCCTTAGTTAGTGGTGAGCAATGCCCACCCTACTGTTCGGCAGACTACTTTTCGGCAAACTCGGGGACAGGTTCAACGACTGAGTCGTCGGCGTAGGGCACATCTGCAGGGGTGAGGCCTAGGGCCGAGCTCACCGCAGGGCCAAACTGGCGGCGACCCCAGCCAATGATGCCGTCGGGTAAAGCTGTCACCACAATCAGGAACAGCGCCCCCTGGAAAAACAGCCACACGTCGGGGAAGCGTTCGCTGAGCAGACTGCGGGCCATATTCACCAGCACGGCCCCCAGCACGGCACCGACCAGGGTGGCGCGCCCGCCCACGGCGACCCAGATAACCATCTCAATGGAAAAGGCAATATCCATCACCTGGGGAGAGATGATGCCGGATTGAACCGTGTAGAGGGCACCCGCAATACCGGCGATCGCCCCGGAGACTGCAAACACCAGCACCTTAAACGCCGTTGGGTCGTAGCCCGAAAAGCGCACCCGGTTTTCGTCGTCGCGAATAGCCACCAGCATGCGGCCAAAGCGCCCGCTAGTGAGCCAGCGGCAGAGGGCATACATGGCGATCAACGCAATGACGGTGCTGATGTAAAAGAACATCCGCATGCCGTCGCTGCCCACCTGCTGATTCATAAACACCGAGGTGGAGGTTTTGAGTCCGTTGGTGCCGTTGATCAGCTTCTGCTGGCCGTTGAACAGGTTAAAAAACACCACCAGGGCGGCCTGGGTCAAAATCGAGAAATACACCCCGCGAATGCGGTTGCGGAACACCAGGTAGCCCAGCAGCCCCGCCACGATCGCCGGGATGGTAAAAATTGCCAGCAGGGTAAACGGCAGCGAGTTGAACGGTTGCCAAAACCAGGGCAGCTCCGTCACCCCGTAGAGACCAAAGAACTCCGGCAGTTGCCCTTCGCCCAGAGTGTTTAACTCCAGGTACATGGCGAAGGCATAGCCCCCCAGGCCAAAGAAGATGCCGTGGCCCAGGCTGAGCAGGCCCGTGAAGCCCCAGATTAAGTCGATGCCCAGGGCCACAATGCCGAGGGCCAAAAAGCGCCCCAGCAGATTGAGCCGAAAGCCCGTCAGCAGCATCGGCATAACCAGAATCAGGATGAGGGCGATCGCAATCACCGCGATCGCCTCAATCATAAACTTGCGCTTTTGGCTGGCCTTAGCGGCGCGGCGCGGTTGAACGGCCATATCTGTAGTCATCGCCCTATAGCTCCACCGAACGGCCCTTCGGCGGGAACAGCCCAGCGGGCCGCACCTGCAAAAAGGCGATAATCAACGCAAACACCATCACCTTGGCCATGCTGGTCGTAGCAAAAAACGTAAAGAAGTCGATCGCAGGCTGAAAAAATGCCGTCGTCGGCAACAGCAGCGCCATGGTGCCCGACCCCACCAGGTAGGTCGTAATGCCAATCACCAGCGCCGCCACAATGCTGCCCACCAGCTTGCCGACCCCGCCCACGACCACCACCATGAAGGCATCGACGATGTAGTTGGCCCCCAGGTTAGGGCCTACCGAACCCAGCAGCGTCACCGCGCACCCGGCTATCCCCGCCAGCCCAGACCCCAGCGCAAACGTAATCGCGTCCACCTGCCCGGTGGGAATCCCCAAACAGGCGCTCATGCCGCGATTCTGGGTAACCGAGCGAATCCGCAGCCCCCAGGCCGTACCGTTGAGAAACCAGTAAACCGCCACCAGGCAAAGAATGGTGAGCACAATAATGAACAGTCGAGCCGAGGGGAATTGCAGCGTGTTGCCCAGGGTAATGCCCCCCCGCAGCCAGCTTGGCGGCGTAACATCCACGTTGCGGGTGCTAAACCAGGCCCGCGAGAACGCAGCACTGCCGGCGTTGCCAATCAAAATCCAGGCCAGTACTGCGATCGCCGCCGATAGCCCCAAAAATATCGGGTTGGCCCAGGGTTGAATGCGCTCCCAGTCGGTGTAGCGCGTCAGCACCCAGCGCCCGACTAAGAACAACACCGCAAAAATGGCCAGGCCAATCACCATCGGCAGGCTGACGCTGCGAATGAACTGAATTAAGATCAGGCTCACACCCCAGGTAGCCAGCAGCGTTTCCAAGGGTCGTCCATAGAGGTAGCGAATTACCGTTCGCTCTAGCAGCAAGCCCAGCAAAGCAGCCACCAAGAACGCCAGGGGCAGGGCCGCAAAAATATACAGGTCGGGGGCAATTCCCCCGATGCTTTTGGCCGCGTTTTGCACCACAAAGGTGGTGTAGGCCCCAAACATCATCAGTTCGCCGTGGGCCAGGTTAATAACCCCCATCAAGCCAAATACAATCGCTAAGCCCAACGCCACAATCAACAGCACCGCACCAATGCTAATGCCATTAAAAAGGCCACCAATTAAGCCTTCCAACACAGCCTTTACCGATTTAAGAACAACGCGCTACTTAACAAGTTTTAATTGGCCCGTCAAAAAAACAGGCACGATCTCAGGGGAATACTAAGGCGCTCCAAAGAGAAGAAATGTTCACCCTATACAGTTCTTGACTGTTTTAAGGTTTTCTCTCCACCCGTCACCTGGGCTGTTTTAAACCCGTTGCCTCTTGAAAGAGTTGGCTCGGCGAAAAGAGTTTAAGCACAACAAACAGCCCAAAGCTCTGCGTTGAGAGTCACGCCTTCTAGCTATCCACCCAATGGCTAAGAATAGATGCTTGAAAACTTGAACCAACCCGATACGAAGAGCGGGGATACAGCTTGCTGCACCCCCGCCAAACAACCGTTCGACAGCACCGCGATCGCGGCTACAGCCCAGCCTTAGATCTCAAACTTACCGCCCTTAGCGGGGTCAGACCAGTCGCAGGCAAACCCAATGGTGTCGGGCACGAACTGGTTCCAGGGCTCCGGATCAACTGGACCATCGGTTTCCCAGACAATGTTAAACATGCCGTCATCCATGACTTCCCCAAGCCGCACGGTCTTAGACAGATGGTGGTTGGCATTCATAGTCACGGTACCTTCGGGGGCCGCCATGCTCTGACCGTAGGCCGCCGCCCGCACCTCAGCAATATCAAAGCTGCCAGCAGCTTCTACCGCCTGCTTCCACAGGTAAACCATGATGTAAGCGGCTTCCATGGGGTCGTTAGTTACCCGGTCTTCGCCAAACTCGGCCTTGAAATCGGCGACCCACTTTTCGTTTTCGGGGGTTTCAACGGTTTGGAAGTAGTTCCAGGAGGCCAGGTGACCCACTAGAAACTCGGGGCCAATCTGACGGACTTCTTCTTCGGCTACGCTCACCGACATCACGGGGTAGAGGTCTGGCCCCATGCCCGCACCCTGGAGCTGCTTGAAGAAGGCCACGTTGCTGTCGCCGTTGAGGCTGTTGAAAATCACGCCGCCGTCGGGCATGGCGGCCTTGATCTTGGTGATGATGGGGGTAACCTCGGTGTTGCCCAGGGGCAGGTAGTCTTCACCCAGGGTGTTGCCGCCCTTGGCCTTCAGCTGTTCTTTGATGATGGTGTTGGCGGTGCGGGGGAAGACGTAGTCAGAACCCACCAGGAAGAAGTCTTTGCCCTTGTTCTCAAGCAGCCAGTCTACCGCCGGTTCAATCTGCTGGTTAGGGGCAGCTCCAGTGTAAAAGATGTTCTTAGAGCACTCTTGGCCCTCGTACTGCACCGGGTACCACAGCATGTGGTCTTTTGACTCGAACACGGGCAGCACGGCCTTGCGGCTAGCGGAGGTCCAGCAGCCAAACACGACCGCTACTTGGTCGTCATCGATCAGTTTTTCGGCCTTAGAAGCAAAGGTGGGCCAGTCAGAGGCGCCATCTTCTGTAACAGCCTCAATCTGCTTGCCTAAGACACCACCGGCCTCGTTGATTTCTTTAATGGCTAGCATTTCAGCGTCGACCACCGTGGTTTCACTGATGGCCATGGTGCCGCTGAGGGAGTGCAGAATACCCACCTTGATGGTTTCGCCATCGGCGGCGGCAGTATCGGTGCCAGCGTCGGTGGAACCGGTATCAGTTGTGGTGCTGCCGCCACAGGCTTTGAGCAGCATAGAAGTGCCCAGGGTCGCAGACCCGTACACCAAAAACTTACGTCGATTAAATCGAGTTACCATTCAACCTCGCTCCTGACTCTTTAATGGAAGACTTGTCTAATTCGAGAAATCACGTAGACCGTCAGAGTGGATATTAGGAGGTGTGATTGGCAGTAAAAGTAGCGTAGGGCACAAAAAGCCTCAACTTCTTTGTAACGTTTCTGAGACGTTTAGCCTTAAGTGACCTCTTTCTAAGGGCTGATTTTAAGCGATCGCCACCAATGCAGCCGCCTCTAGGCTCTGTCCTGAAGCTCTCAAACCCAGACCAGCTAAGCACCTAATACCACCGGTTCTGCCGCTGCGTGGTAGCTAATAAAATCGATGATGGTGGCTAAACCCGTTTGAGTTTTGAGGTTGGTGAAGCCAAAGGGGCGATCGCCCCGCATCTTCCTCGTATCCCGCTCCATCACCTCTAGACTGGCCCCCACCATGGGAGCCAGGTCGATTTTGTTGATTACCAAAAAGTCTGACTTAGTGATCCCCGGCCCGCCCTTGCGGGGGATTTTGTCTCCGGCAGCCACGTCGATCACGTAGAGAGTCAGATCTACCAGTTCGGGGCTGAAGGTGCTGGCCAGGTTGTCGCCGCCGCTCTCCACAAACACCAAATCGAGGGGATTGAACCGCGCTTCGAGATCTTCGATCGCCACCAGGTTCATTGAGGCATCTTCGCGGATAGCGGTGTGAGGGCAGCCGCCAGTCTCAACTCCAACGATGCGATCGGGGCTGAGAGCCTGACTGCGCACCAAGAACTGGGCGTCTTCCTGGGTGTAGATGTCGTTGGTGACCACGGCAATAGAGTAGCGATCGCGCAGCGCCTTACACAGGCAGTCTACCAGGGCCGTCTTGCCCGAACCCACCGGGCCAGCCACACCAACGCGAAAGGGAGTTGCCATATACGCTCAAGCCAACATCAGGATGCTCGATATCTTACACCGCCATTCAGTTTTCCTAAGGCTTTCCTAAGGCATGGAAAAGACCCCAGGGATTTTCAAAATCCCTGGGGTCTAAGCTAGACCAGGCTAGCTGTACTTCTCGTTAGAGGTGGTCTCTAGGTCAAACAGCACCTGGAGGGTCTGCATCGCCCGTTTGCGGGCCTCAATGTCGCGCTGGGCCCGCAGCTGCACCATGGGGTCGTGGAGAATCTTGTTGACGATGCCCCGAGTCAGCGCCTCAATCACTTCCTGGTGCTTTTCGGCGAACTCGCTGCCCAGGCGCGACAGCGCCTTCTCTAGCTCCTGCTCGCGGATGGTCTCGACCTTGCTGCGCAGGCTGCTGATGGTGCCCACGGTATCGAGCGATCGCCACCAGTCCATAAAGCTCTCCACCTCTTGGTCGAGCAGCCCCTGGGCCTCCATGGCCATGCGGCGGCGGCTGGCCTGGTTTTGGGCCACCACGGCCTTCAGGTCATCGACGTTGAAGGCGTGGACGTTGTCTAGCTCGTTGGCGTTGGTGTGAACGTTGAGGGGCACCGAGATGTCGAACACCATCAGGATGCGATTGTCGACCAGTGGAGCCAGATTGTCGCGATCCAGAATTGGCTCGGTGGCCGAAGTACAGGTAAACACAACATCGCAGGTTTCCACCGTCTCCAGCATCAGGTCGAGGGTGCCGGTGCGAATGTTGGCATCGGGAAACTGCTTGGCCAGCTCGTTGGCGCGATCGATGGTGCGATTGAGAATGGTGATCGTGCAGGAGGCGTCTTTAGAAACCAGGTGCTGCACCAGCAGGCGAGCCATCTTGCCCGCGCCCAAGATGCTGATGTGGCAGCTGTTCAGGTGGGGCACCTTCATGCGGGCCAGCTCTACGGCGGCGGAGCTGATGGAGACGGCCCCGGTGCCGATGCTGGTCTCGCTGCGCACTCGCTTACCGGCGGTGAGGGATTGCTTGAGCAGGCGATCCAATACGCGACCAATGCTCTTGTGCTGCTGGGCCAGCTGGTGGGCGTGCTTGACCTGGGCGAGAATTTGCCCTTCGCCCAGCACTAGGCTGTCGAGGCCCGCTGCTACCCGCATCAGATGATTCACCGCATCCTGATGCAGCAGAATAAACAGGTGCTGGCGCAGCTCGTGGAGGGGCAGGCCGCTGTGCTCAGAGAGAAACTGGGTTACTTCCCGAATGCCCTGCTCGGTTTCCTCGGTCACGATGTGAATTTCGAGCCGATTACAGGTGCTGAGGATGGAGACTTCGTCGATGTGGGGGCAGTGGGTGAGATGGGCGATCGCATCACCTGTCTGAGCCGTCGGAATGCTAAGTTTTTCGCGAATTTGCACTGGGGCGGTTTTGTGGCTCAGGCCAATTACGGCGATATTCATTCTTCCTCCACGCGTTTAGTAGTCACCTAATTTTATGGTGTCGACAGCTCCTCTAAGGGGGCTTAGCTACCTGGGAATGGCTCCCAAAAAGGTTGCTGCATACACAATTGCCAATATGTTTGAACTTAGAGATAAATAGGGCCCGACTCAAGGAAACTCAACAAAAGTCCATCAAAAACTGTGAACAAGCCCTAAAAAAAGAGATGCGAGGATCCCGCATCTCTAGGAAAAAATCTGGTCTTAGCTGGAGTTGGGTAATCGCCCTACCCCAGTCAAGATTCTCTAGCGAATTTGCAGCGATTTGGGCTGATCAACCATGTGGATGGTATCCACAAAGCGGGCGGTCTTCGACTGGCTAGAGATCACCAGTGACTGGGTGCGCATGCCGCCGTGGAAGAAGCGCACCCCTTCCATCAGCTCACCGGAGGTGATACCGGTCGCGGCAAATAGCACGGTCTCGCCCGAGGCCAGCTCGTCGGCATCGTAGACCTTATCGATGTCAGTAATGCCCATTTCGTTGAGACGGGCGACGTTGGCTTCCTTGCTTTCGCCAATCAGGCCGGTTTTGACCACGGCGGGGTCGTAGATCAGCTGGCCCTGGAAGTGGCCTCCCAGGCAGCGCATGGCCGCAGCGCTGATCACCCCTTCAGGGGCAGCCCCGATGCCCATCAGCGCGTGGGTGTTGGTGCCAGCAAAGGCACAGGAGATCGCCGCACCGACGTCGCCGTCGGCGATCAGCTTGACGCGGGCACCGGCATCGCGGATTTCTTTAATTAGGTCGTTGTGGCGATCGCGCTTCATCACCACCACCACCAGCTCATCGATGGCGCGATCGAGGCACTCGCCCAAAATTTTCAGGTTCTCGGTGGCCGACTTGTTGATGTCAACCTTGCCCTTGGCCTGGGCCGGAGCCGCCAGCTTCTTCATGTAGAAGTCGGGAGCGGCGAATAGACCGCCCTTCTCAGAGATTGCCAGCACGGCCATGGAACCATTTTGGCCATAGGCCACGAGGTTGGTGCCTTCGCAGGGGTCAACGGCGATATCAATTTCCAGCAGTTCGTCAGGGTTGCAAAAATCAGTGGCATTGGGCTGGGTGCAAATGCCCACTTCTTCACCGATGTAGAGCATCGGAGCATCATCCCGCTCGCCCTCGCCGATCACGATGCGACCGCGCATGTGAATTTTGTTCATGCGCTCCCGCATGGCTTCTACCGCTACCTGGTCAGCGATGTTTTTTTCGCCTTTGCCCATCCAGCGAGCCGATGCGATCGCAGCCTGTTCGACAACCTCAATAATCTCAAGACCGAGGGTACTTTCCACGGGATCAATCCTCCAAACTGCCTATATTTAGTGGGTTTCGCGTTCCCCATCTCGATTTCCCAGTCTATCAGACGGTGGGATCAAGGCATAGGAAATTGTGCTTCTACGGCACCGCATACTCCGACTCCACCGACGGCAGCTCACCCTGCTGCACTAGCGCCTGGTGAATCATGGCGACAATTTCAGCCCGGGTAGCCGCCTGGGCTGGCTTGAGCTGATCGCGGTTGGGGTAGTTGACCACCAGTGAATTTTCGGCGGCGGCAGCCACCTTGGGCCTCGCCCAGGTGGGTAGCGGGTTCGTGTCAACGAAGGCTTGCAAGATTGGGTCTGGGGCCGGCGGGTCGGCCAGGCCCAGACCCGAGGCGAGGGAAACCAGCACCTCGTAGCGAGGCACCGCCTGGTCGGGGCGAAAGACCCCTTCCGGGTAGCCATTCATGAAGCCCTGGGAAACGGCATTATCAATCGCTGAAGCAGCCCAATAGTTGCTGGGCACATCGCTAAAGGAGCGCATCGAGCCCTCTCTAGGAACGTTGCCAAAAGCCTGGTTAAGCAGGGCAGCCAGCTCAGCCCGAGTCAGGGGCTGATCCGGCTGAAAGCCGCTCTCAGGGAAATCGGGCAGGTATCCACCATCAAACATGGGTTTGATGAAGGGGTAGGCCCAGTGGGTGGTGGGTACATCAGAAATATCAATGGGTTGAGTAGAACCGTCAGTTGCGGTTGACGGATCACTCGGCACCGCAGTGGGCGCAACTGGAACCACAGCGCCCGACGCAGATTCCCTGGGAACCGCTGAGGAACGCTGATCTTCAGGGCCAAAGCCCGGTAGCCCAGCGGCCCCACCAGCAGGGTTCTGGCTGGAGCGCTCGCCCCGCTCCAAGGTACGCGGCTCAAAATCCTCGACCACCCCATCTGGCTCTGCCGGGGCGAGGATAGACGGCTCTTCGGCGCGGCGTGATAGCAGATCCGGGTCAGCTAGGAACCCTGAGCTGCGGGTTAGGCCCCACCACAGGATGGAGCCTATACCCAAGAAGGCTAGCACCACCGCCAGCAGCTCGTCAGGCTCAAGGGTGCGACGCCCTCGGGGCGCAGTGTCGCCGACGCGGCG
Organism: Leptolyngbya sp.; assembly: GCA_003249105.1. GTDB lineage: Bacteria > Cyanobacteriota > Cyanobacteriia > Phormidesmidales > Phormidesmidaceae > Nodosilinea. The sequence continues at coordinate 32,964 of QBLT01000011.1, forward strand.
GCTGGCGTCAGACGGGTTGGGCTGGTCGGGGGGTAGATTCACCATGGTTCAGCAGGCTGGCAGCAACGTCCAGGGTCATCCTACCAGAGCCGGCTCGCGATGGGGGATGACAACGGGGTTACCGGCTTCGTCAATGTCGAGGCGGGCGCGATCGCCCTCCTCTAAAGCGCCCGACAGAATGACCTCGGCCAAGGTGTCTTCGACCAGACGGGCGATCGCCCGACGCATGGGGCGAGCCCCGTAGCGCTGGTCATAGCCCTCACCCGCCAGCCGCGTGCGGAAGGCGTCGGATAGGGTAACCACCATTTGGCGATCGGCGAGGCGCTTGTTGACCTGGTCGAGCATGAGGTCGGCGATCTGGTTGACCTCGTCACGGGTGAGCTGGCGGAAGACGATAATTTCATCGATCCGGTTGAGCATTTCCGGGCGGAAGTACTGCTTCATTTCCTCATTCACGAGATTGCGAATGTTGTTGTACTGGCTGGTGGCCGCATTGGTAGTGGCGAAGTCAAAGCCCAGGCCAGCGCCGCCCTTCTCAATCACCTGAGAACCAATGTTTGAGGTCATGATGATTAGGGTGTTCTTGAAGCTCACCACCCGCCCCTTGGCGTCGGTCAAGCGCCCGTCGTCGAGCACCTGTAAGAGCACGTTAAACACCTCAGGGTGAGCCTTCTCAATCTCATCCATCAGAATGACGCTGTAGGGCTGGCGACGCACCGCTTCGGTGAGCTGACCGCCCTCGTCATAGCCTACAAAGCCCGGAGGCGAACCAATCAGCTTCGACACCGTGTGGCTTTCCATAAACTCTGACATGTCGAGGCGAATCATCGCCTCTTCGGAGCCGAACAGCGCCACGGCCAGAGCCTTGGATAGCTCGGTTTTACCCACCCCAGTGGGGCCAGAAAACACCAGGCTGGCAATGGGGCGATCGCCGCTGGCCAAACCCGAACGCGCCCGCCGAATCGCTTTAGCGGCAGCGACCACGGCTTCATTCTGGCCAATCACCCGCTCGTGGAGCACGTCTTCGAGGTGCAGCAGGCGCACGGCCTCGGTTTCGGTCATCCGGTTCACCGGAATGCCCGTCCAGGCGGCGACAATGTCGGCGATATTTTCTTCATCGACGTTAGGCAGGGCTGGCAGACTGTCGGCCGCCGCTTCACCGTACTCAGGAATGTCGGCCTGGAGCTGCTGAGTCAGCGCCTGACGCTGCTCCCGCAGGGTTTTGGCCTTAGGGAACTCTTGCAGCTGAATCGCTTCATCCAGCTCTTTGTTGACCTGGCGCAGCTGCTGCTTGAGTTCCTTGGAAGGATACTTGGGCATGAACCGCAGCTTCACCTGGGAGCCCGCTTCATCGAGCAGGTCGATGGCTTTGTCGGGCAGGTGGCGATCGCTGATATAGCGATCCGACAGCTTAGCGGCGGCCTCTAGGGCCGCGTCGGTAAAGTTCACCTGGTGGAACTGCTCGTAGCGGCTGCGCACCCCCTGGAGAATCTCAATGGTCTCGTTCACCGAGGGCGGGCTGACGGTGACGGGCTGAAAGCGACGCTCTAGGGCGGCATCGCGCTCGATATATTTGCGGAACTCATCGATCGTGGTGGCCCCAATGCACTGCATCTCGCCCCGCGCCAATGCGGGCTTGAGCATGTTGGCGGCGTCAAGGCCCCCTTCAAGGGAACCGGCCCCAATTAGGGTGTGAATCTCGTCGATCACCAGCACCACATCGGGGTCTTCGCGCACTTCCTGCACGAGCTGGGTGAGGCGCTCTTCAAAATCGCCCCGGAAGCGGGTGCCCGAAACCAGGGAGCCCATGTCAAGGCTGATGACGCGCTTAGTGATCAGCGCTTCGGGCACGTCTTGGTTGACGATGCGCTGGGCCAGGCCCTCTGCGATCGCCGTTTTGCCCACCCCTGGCTCACCCACCAAAATGGGGTTGTTCTTGGTGCGACGACCGAGAATTTGCACGACGCGCTCAATTTCTTTGGCGCGGCCCACCACGGGATCGATCTTGCCAGCGGCGGCTAGGGCCGTTAGATCATGGCCAAACTCAGCCAGAATTTTGCCGGTCTTGCGGGAGCTGTCGCGATCGCTCTCACGACGACTGCCAGCGGGCAGGGCGGCTACTTCGCCAATATCCTGGATAATGCGGGTACGCACCTTGGCCGGGTCAACGCCAAGGTTGGTGAGCACCCGATAGGCGACGCTCTCGGTATTTTGGCAGAGGCTGAGCAGCAGGTGCTCGGGCTCAATGTAGGGTGAGTCCATCTTGCGGGCCTCTTGAAAGGCCTGCTCAAACACCTGCTTGACCTTGGGGGTGAAAGGAATCTCGGGCGGTACGCTGCCGCTGCCGCGACCAATGATGGCCTCGACCTCGGCGCGGGCGTCGTTGATGTTGACGCCAAACTCGCCCAGCACCTTGGCCGACAGAGTTGATTCTTCTTTAATCAGGCCCAGCAGCAGTTGCTCGGTGCCGACAAAGTTGTGGCGCAGCCGACGGGCCTCTTCCTGGGCCTTCATGATGACGGCGATCGCGGTATTTGTGAAGTGTTCAAACATGGCAGTTAAATCAGTACCAATGGCGTGAGGAGTGACAGAGGGCCAAAATTGACTGGGCAAGAACGGGCCGCGACTGTGGCTAACGTCGGGGCCATGGACCCCCAAAGCATGAATAATTATGGGCCTACTGAGTTAGTAATACTTTACGTAGATGCACGCATACTCCGCAGTGGGGAGAACCGTAGGAAGCGGGTTGGGTTCAGCGTTTGTCGACTAAATCAATTTCAGGAGCGAAATGGATTGGCAGCAGCAAAATTTACAGGCAATAGTTTTTCCTTAGAGATTATTTACATTACTTAACCTTATCTTATAGCCTAGGGCCTGGTTCGGCAAACTGCTGGGTTAACCAGCAATATGACGGAACCGCTTTAGAGAAATCGCTCTATCATTGCAGAACCGTTGCAGAACAAACCCGTTAGCTGCTAAGTGTTCTAGCAATTTGCGATCTCAATGCCGGATCTCGCTTTAATATTGGTACATAAGAACTATATCTCCCCGAGCCGACCGTGACCGTTGCCATAGAACTTGCCAATGCAGAAGACCTTCGAACCGCGCTAGGGCGCTGGCTAGAAGACTATGGCCACAGCGTTCATCGCCAGGTGCCCTGCCCTGAGGAGGGGGTCGTAGACCTGCTCACCCCGGCCTACGCGATCTATTGCCCCCCCACTCTCACTCCCCCCGACCTGTGGGCAACGGTCGACAAAATTCAGCTCCATCAGCCGCACTTCCCCGATCAGCGATCGGTAATTGCAGGGCTTACTCCCGAAACCGACTGGGAGTCCGCCCAGGCCATTGCTGAGCAAATTCAGCCTAAGGGCATCGAGATTTGGTTTCTCGATCAAATGCCTCAGTTCGTGGAGTACTACCGGCAGATTAACGCCGAGCCGCTGTCCCAGCCCCCAGGGCGATTGACCCGGCGCAACCCCCTGGCTGGCTGCTTAATTTCCCTGGGCATGGCAGCAATTTTGAGCGCTAGCTTTTGGCTGGCTTACCGCATCTTAGATCGCCACCAGCTCCGGACGGCTACTAGCAGCCAGGAAAACCGCCTGTGGGAACAGCTGCACAACTCCGTAGAAGTCTGGGATATGGACACGACCCTGACCACCCTGGAGCGTATGAAGGCCAGCCGCAGCCCCTGTGCGTCGCAGTTTGCCGAACGCTTTGAAGCTAGCCTGAGACAGCGGGGAGCCGAAGGTTTTAGAGACATCAACCCGATCAAGCGTGCCCTTAACCTACAGGACGACTGCCGCTTGGAGATTCGAGAGTACGACTTTTCTCAATAGCTTGGACTGATGGTGGGCAAGGGGGCGATCGCCCTAGCTAGCTTTATTGCAACTAAAAATTAATAGACCCTTCTCTTCAAGCTACTACAGCTGATTAGGGTTGAACTGGCGACGAAAAATTAGCTTCACTGCGCAAAGACCCCAAGCCTCGAACCGAAACCTTGAGCAGATAAAACAAAACTTAACCCTTCACTATTGAGAACAATTCCGATCTGTGGTCAAATCATATTATTGAGTTTCGTTCTCAATAGTGTTGCGTTGATGGTCACCTCTCTAAGATGCCGTGGCTGTGCGAATCCACGGCAATTCTGAAGTGATCTCTGCGTTGGGTTAACTTCTCCTCTCTTGGGGGGCATCTAGGGCTCCAACATCCTGCCCCCCTTTCCTCATGTCCAAAATGCTGCTGTCTCCAATGACTGTACCCACCTGCCCCGAAGCCCTATGGCTCAACGTCAGCCCCAGTTTCGAACGATTCGACCACAAGCTGCTGGGCTGCCTAGCCCGCCACGTTGAAGTGGCCCATTGGGCCTATCGGCAAACCCCTGATGAGCCCAGCTCCCTTGATATTGCAGTTACCCTACTGCACGATTACCTCAAGGGTCACAACCGGCCTGTGCACCTGCTGGGCCACGGCCTCAGTGGGCTGGTCGGGTTGCTCTACACCCGTCAAAACCCCCACCGGGTCAAGTCGCTAACGCTGCTCTCGGTGGGCGTTAACCCCATGGTCGATTGGCAAGCTCACTACTACGCTCAACTCGAACGACTGCCCTGCCAGCGGCGGCAGGTGCTCACTCAAATGGTCTATAGCCTGTTTGGGCACCAGGCACGGCCTCTGCTACGTGGTTGGGTAAACCTGCTAGAGCAAGATTTGCTGCACTCGGTGTCGCCTCATTCGCTGCTAAAGCGGGTTAGCCTCTGTCCCGGCAGCGTAGCGGTACCCCTGCTCGTCTGCGGTGGCGAAGCAGATGCTGTTGTTGACCCCAGCCAAATTCAAGGGTGGCAACCCTGGCTTAAGGGGAGCGATCGCACAGCACTCTTCCCAGGCCGCCACTTTTTTCATGCCATGCATCCCCATCCCGTAGCCAACCAAATTCTTAGCTTTTGGGAAACGACCGACAACTCGCTAGCCACCCCCCAGAGTCTCGAAACAGTTCTCTAATCGCTGCCACTGCGTTTAGCGCGGTTCTACAATTCTCTGCCAAATGCTTACGATCTTGGTGCCTCTTAGCAGCCCAAGCCAATCTATTTGAACCAATTAGGGCTTGCTGAAAAAGTCAGCAAACTGGGCAATAGTGCAGCAATGGAGCGGCCTGCGTATGAAGGCTAAGCGGCCACCAGCAAATCTGGGTTTTGCCCACGGGATCGCCCTGGGTTGCACCACTCTCTTAGCCAGACAACGGTGGCGAAAAAAGCGACAAAAAAGAGCATCAACACCTGGAGGTAGCGCTCCAGGTTCATCACCAAGAAGGTGATAGCGATAGCGGTTTCAGCACTGTGGGCTAACTTCGCCATGACCCGCCCAAGGGAGAAACGACGTTTGCCCTGACCAAACTTGCCCTCGACGGCATTGCGAATCTTGGCATCGGCTTGGGCTTGCCAGTCGACTTCAGCCTTAGCCCCCGCCTTCGGTCGCCCCAAGGGAGGCCCACTCAGGCGAATGCCGCGTTCCTTGCACCAGGCTCGGTTCGTCCGGGTGCGATAGATCTGGTCCGCATGGACTGATTCGGGATAATAGCCGTGGCGAGACTGGTACTGCTCCACCTGGCGGGGTAAGTCAGCCGCTTCGTGATAGGCCTCCCAATCGAGGCGGTCGAGGGAGCAATAGCCTGAGACACAACTAATCGAAATCTTGGCCCCAAATTCGACGGGGGTACCGGCTTTGCCGCGAACAATAGGGCGCACATGGGGTTGGGCCAAGCTGACAATGCGGTGCTCAATCTGCCGCTGCTGGTGCTGATAGAGGTACCCCTGTTGTCGGTAGACCTCCTGAATCACCAGCAGGCGTCGGTACCAGAACCGGGATAAGGCAGCCAAGGGTGCCCCAGAGGCCACCAACCGACGGATATGGGCCAGATTGCGCCGCAGGTAACGCAGTTGTTGACCAATAGCTTTACGGATCTGTCGTCGGGTGGCACGGCGTTGTTTGGCCACCTTGAGATAGGCGCAGCGCGCCTGCTGCCGGTAGGTGCGAGGCTTACGCATCCCCGGTTGCTGGATGGCGCTATAGAGTTGGTCGAGGATACGTTCGCTGCTGGCCCTAGCGGCGTTGAGCAGATGCAGGTCAGTGGGGTAGTGAATATCGGCTGGCGCCACACTGGCGTCGAGGATCAGTTGCCCGTGGTTCGGGGGCCTCGGTGGGTTGTCTTCATCGTCTGCATCATTCGTGGGGGACGGCCCGGGTTCTGATGACGCCTTGAGCGGGCCTGGCGATGAGGCGGACGGCTCAGCAGGCTCGGTGGCCGTCGCCTCGTTCTGGGCCGCAGGCGTGCCCCGCTCTGCCGCTAACGCGTCCTCAACCAGTCGGGCATTGAGGTGATTCACCAGCTCTACGCTCAACCGCTGCCGAAAGTGGCTCAGCATTGACGCGTCAAAGGGCGCCTGGTCACGATACTCATGCAACCCCAGAAAGTATTGCAAATAGGGGTTCTCGCGGATCTGCTCCACCGTCTCGGCGTCGGTCGTCCCCAGGCGTTCTTTGATAATCAACGCCCCCAATGCCAGCCGAAACGATTTCGCCGGGGCGCCCTGGCGCTCGCTAAACTGCTCGGCATAATGCGATTCAAAGGCCTCCCACGGAATCAACTTTGCCAGTTTTACCCAGCGATTCTCTCCCGAGAGTTTGCCCCCAAAGGGCAGATAGAAGTCTTCAAAACTCAGTTGGCCTGGGCTGGAGCGGCGGTACATCAGCTATTCGGTGCAAGGGTTTTAGCCCTGATGGGCAATTTTCCTTGCACTCTATCACCTCAGCTCTGTCCTGAATACCCCGACCTATAAGCCTCACAGCCTTTCTCAGGAAACCCCAATTAGATCGCCAGCTTTTAACTTCTTGCCGGTAGATCATGGCCTTCTAATTGGGCATCGGTTCTCGACAGATCAATCTTGCCCCGTGCGTTAGTCTCACAGCAGTTGTTCCAATACTAGATTTAGTTCGATTAGCCCTGCTGGGCAGTCTGCAGCAAAACTTTTATCGTTGATCCGGCAGGGGAGCAGACGTCTATGGCACAGATTATTTCGATTCACTCCTTTCGTGGAGGCACAGGAAAGTCGAATCTGACGGCTAATATTGCCACAGCGGTAGCTAGCCAAGGCAAGCGCGTCGCTATTGTCGATACCGATATTCAGTCCCCTGGTATTCACGTCCTCTTCGGTCTTGACGAAGCAGACTTCACCCACTCCCTCAACGACTATCTGTGGGACAAGTGCAGCGCCAAAGATGCTGCCTATGATGTAACGGCCCTCGCCACCGCCGCCGGTGCGCTCGGCCATATCAGCGGTACTGTTTACCTGATACCCTCTAGCCTCAAGGCTGGCGAAATCGCCAAGATTTTGCGGGAGGGCTACGATGTAGGGTTGCTCAACGACTGCTTTCACGACCTGATCAATCAGCTAAATCTCGACTACCTGTTCATCGATACCCACCCAGGCCTCAACGAAGAGACGCTGCTCTCCATCGCCATTTCTGACCGCATGGTAATTATTTTGCGCCCCGATCGCCAAGACTTTTTGGGCACCGCCGTCACCCTTGAAGTAGCCCAAAAGCTCGACGTGCCCAATATCACCCTGCTGATCAACAAAGCTCCCGATATTTACCCCCGCGACACCCTAATTTATAAAGTGCAGACTCAGTACGGGGTGCCAGTGGGCGGCCTATTCTACGAAAATGATGAGATGTTGCAGTTGGCTAGCGGCGGCATTTTTTGGCTACATCACCCTGACCATGCCTTTAGCCAAGAGGTACATACCGTAGCCCGCCAACTTACAGCTGGGGAGTAGCCTCCATGACTAGCCCCGGCCAGGGGGAGGTCCCCGATCCTCAAAATCAGCCGATCGCGGCGGCTGGGCCTAAGACCATGACTGACCTACTTGGGTTAGCCGCTCCAGAGCGCAGCTTAATCAATTGGCTGCTGCGCCAACGGGGTGCATCGCTGGCCGATATCGTAGCCCATACCCAGGCAGCGCCTGCCACCATACAGACCATGCTAGGCGACCTGACGGCTGCGGGCTTTTTAACTCTCCACAACGACGTTGACCCCGCTGTATATAAGCCCAACCTGGTCTCACGCAAACCTCGCATTCTGCCTGAAAAGCTGTGGAAGGCCGTTGAGTAATCCACAAAACAGGACGGATCGCCGCCCGACCGATAGCTGCTGACCACAACCAGGGGGCTAAGGAGATTTTTAGAAAAGAAGATCCCCGCTTTATCGGGCAACTGTAGCCACTGTAGGGTGGGCACTGCCCACCATTAGGGAGAAAGCTTTCCAGAAGTCGCCTAAGCAGCTATCGGTCGGGATTTTAGAGATCGCGGCTGAGGGCAGGGGTGGCAGGGGAGCCGATGGTATCGGCCTCAAACACCTCGGGCACACCGCCATTGAGTACGGTGAGGACCTGGGGTGGAGTAGCATCGGGAGGATAGACCAGATCAACTTCAAGATCTTGGCGAGCTTCGGCGGGAATATTCAGCTTGAGCAGGGCTTCAGCCTCCTGCCCCCGGCGCTGCACCAGGTGAACGTAGTGAGTGCGCTCTAGCCCCATCTGATTTCTAAATTTGAGTCGCACAGTGCCTCGAAAGAAAACTCGGTCTTCGGGAGGACGGCGAAAGCGCAGCCCTTGCACCAGCTCCTCATCACGGATCGGGGTTTGAAACTTGAGGGTAATGGCTTGCTCGACGCCCCGGTTGTTGTAGAAGGGGAGCTTGAGGCTGTAGCGGACGCCGTAGTTACCGTGGGCGCGGTAGGCCGTGTCGGGGTAGCGGGCCACCATGGGAGCACTCTGAATTTGCCCGGTGCCAAAGGTGTTGCGATCGACGGAGCTAATTACGTAGGAGAAGGCATTGCCGGGGGCTGGAATCGTCAACACGTCGGTATCAGGGGAGTCGGTGAGGGTAGCCTTCCAGTTAGCGCCCTTGGCGACTCCAGCCACTCGACCGTAGTAAAATCGCCCGAACCGATAGGTCTCAGGGTCGGAGGGGGGAATATCGCGGGGGCCAGCCAGGTTTCCCTGCTTGAGCACCTGAAGCCAGTCTTGCAAAGTAGGCACGCGCTCATTGCCGTTGGGCATGACGTCAGCGTAGCGAGCCAGGCTGGCCACATGCACAGGGCCGCTACTGGAGAGGTACATCATGGATGTACGACCGTTGCTGGGAATGGCGCGCGGGGCCAGGGGGCGCGGCGGTGCATTGGTATCGCCGCCGGTTTCAGGATTAATTTGGGCATCGGCGGCGGTCAGGGTGACGGGGCGTACTGGGGGCTTAGGAATAATCCCTCCCTGGGGGTAACTGCCGTTAACCGGTACGGTGAGCGATCGCAGCGGGATGGGGGTGTTCATCAGCAGCTGCACATGGCCGGGGGGCACCGTGATGCGATCGGGCCAGTGGGACTGGTTAGCGCCGCGCAGAATGTCGGTGGTGGTGCGGCTACCGGGGCCAGCGTAGACGCTGCCGTTAGAGCTGAGGCGGGCGTCGGGCAAATTGATGAAGGGAGCCTCTTGGCTGAGGTAGCTGACGCCCTGGTGAATGGTGATATCGATGGGCTCACTGCCGGGGTTATACACCACAACGCCCATAAACAGAGTGCGGCGGTCGTCGGCGTTTACCCCCCGGGCAATGTGGTGGGCAAAGAGGTCGAAGCGGCCGTTAAAGGCATAGTTGAGGTGCGCATCGGGAGATGCCATGCCCTCCTTGGGGAAGGTGGACAGCAGAATGCCGTTCTGCTGCACGACTTCGGGGCTGTTGCTGTTGAATACAGGGGTTTCGTCCAGGCCGCCGGGGAGGGGTCGCACTTCCTGATAGCGAATCACCTCTGCGTAGCTGCCATCGCGGGGAATAACGACAGTTTTAGCCTCGGGGGCTGGGGTAGTTTCACCTGGCGGTAGTTGAGCAAACAGCGGGGAAAGGGTGAAAGCGACTAACGCACTCAGCATGGATAACCCGTGGAACGACCAAAATACTAGTGAATTCAGTGTGCCCAGGTAAAACAAGCCTGAAGCAGTAGACGACCCTGGCAATGATCAACATTGGTTAGGGTAGAGGGCATGTAGCCAACGCTGAAATCGCGGAAACTATAGCTCAACGACGACGAGCTATAGGCGACGATGACCACAGCTATATTGCCCGATCCACAATAGCATCTCGGGGGACGGGGTATTTAGCCATGTTTTCAGGAAAATCATTGAATCTTTATAGATTGGGATTGGGTCTATTGGCCCCGCAGGGGAGCGTCTAACACTTTGGCGATGCGATCGCCCGCATCTTCTAAATAGGCCAGGGTTGCCGTATCGAGCCGCTGGCCCTGGCGGCTGAGCTGACGGGCGATCGCCTCCCGAATCTGCCGCAGATGGTAGCGGGCCAGCACCCGCGCTTCATCGGGGGCACCAAAGGTGGCCTCCTGGGCAACAAAGCCCAAAAAGTCGGTGACGCCTTCGCCGGAGCCGTGGTTGCGCAGCACCAGGCTGGTCAGGGTGTTGAGGTGGTGGCGCTGGAGCCCCTGGCGCAGGCTAGGAATCGGTGGGGCATCGGCGGGTGGATTGAGCACCTCAGCCCATACCGCCTGGCCCAGGGTGTCGAACAGCTCGGCCAGGGTAAAGGGGTCGGTGCCCCGCTGCTTGAGTTCATTGTCGCGCAGGCGCAGCAGCCGATAGCCCTCTAGTAGGTTGCTGAGGGTAAAGGCCTGGGTGGAGACGATGCGATCGTAGATTGGGTAGTCGATGCGATCGCTAAACGGATCTTCGCCCCAGTGCCACCAGCGATCGGGGGCGAGGCGGTTGACCAACTCAGGGGAGATGCTGAGGGCATCGGGGGCAAAGACCTGCTGGTTGAGGGTGGCCAGGGCGCGTCGCTGTTCTACCGCCGCCACCGGCTCAAACGGGGGTTGCCCCCGCGAACTCCAGGGGTCGGTGCGGGTAAAGCGCTGCCCACCGATGTAGTTGGCAATGGTGTCGGCCTGGCTGCCGTAGTAGAAAAACACCAGATCTACCCGCTGACGCAGCTGGCCGTAGCCCTCGCCGGGGTTGACCGAAAACCAGTCGAGGCGATCCCAAATGGCCTGGGCGATCGCCAGCTGCTCCTCGGCGTAGCCCAGCGGGTCATTGCTCATATCCCAGGCGCTGGCCTTGGGATCAACCATGGTGTAGGCGTCTTCGTCGGTGGCGTAGGCCAGGGCGGGGTCTGCCGCCCGGTCGGCAATAGTTTGCAGCTCTCGCTGGGCGGTGGCCCGGCTGGTGACCGGGCGATAGCCGTACTCAATCGCCCAGCGATCGTAGGGGCCGAGCCGGGTGGGGAAATAGTCACCCTGGGGCTGGTCAATGG
>QBLT01000120.1 GCA_003249105.1 Leptolyngbya sp.
CAACACCATCTGGCCATGACCCTGCTCACCCTCAACGTTCTGGCGTTCTTGTTTCATACCGTCTTGCATCTCGTTGAGGCCTCCTACCCGCGAATCCGACAGCAGCGAGGTACCCGCAAGGGCTTCTTTCAAGACCTTCAGACCCTAACGAAGTATCTGCTCTTTGACTCCTGGCAGCATCTGATTGACTGCATGCTCGACGAGTCGACGCCAGCGACCACGGGTAATACATCCTAACTATTTTTGAATTTATAATTGCTGAGCAATTACCTTTGCTGGTTACGTTGTTTCATCGAGCAGGATACGCCCTTCCTTCTACTCCCTCCATACACCAGAAATCAACATAACTCTAGGGAAACTGACACAGCCAAATCCCGGGATGCTATCTGGCCCGATAGCTCCAAGCACAAGAAGTGTTGTCTTCGCTTATCCTGACCGAGGTGGCGATCGATAGACCTGCGCACGCATCAGCCCAACGCAGGTAAAGCTTTATCGAGGGTGTCATTCCTCCGGTACAACTTCAGGCTCCTCTGATCCGGCTGTGCGCGATTGCAGAAGAGCCTCTCGACTGATGCAGCTTTGGCTGTCGTATTCAACTTGTACAGTGACTTGATACAGAGTATTAACCTCTAACCCGCTGCCGTCTGAATCTTGCTTTTGATGAAGATCTTGGAGAGCCTGTTCGGCAGCTTGATTGAGGAATGGATAACCTGTGCTTTCGAGCACTGTAGTCCACAATTTAACATCATCGCCAGCTTCATCGGGTAGACCGATTACCCCCAGCAATCCATCGGCGGGTTCAGGAGATAGACAGAGCCGACCACTGTAGGGGACCGTAAGAACAATAGGGTCGGGAGCCTCAGCGACTCCATCTCCTAGTTTCTCTTGCACAGATTGAAGCCAAGCCGCTTTAGCGATTTCGACCTCACTGGCGCTGGTTTGAGCATCGTTAAACTCTACTCTGGCGAGTAGTTCACTGGCCGACTCGGCCCCTTGTCCTTCAGGTGCAGTGGCAGGGTTTGAAGGTTCTAGCGGAGTACTGTTGGCATCAGTACCCTGCCCATCCGTCTGGTTTGGTTCTAGGTCAGCGGCACCAGCGTCGCCGACATTTTCTGGAGAGGTAGCGATCGGGGTTGAAGCTCCTGGGGATGTGGCAGCTCCAGCCGGAGGTCTAGTTGGGCGACGTATAGTGCTGCCACCGGGTGAAGCAGGGAAAGGGGTACGGCGGGAAGACAGTATTATAGAGGATCGCCCAGAGGAGGTATAGGGTGAGATACCCGAGGGGAAAGGGCCGGAGGGCAGCCTAGGGGCCGGTATTTTCAAGGATGCACCAAAGTCTGAACCGGGTTCGAGGGGTAGACTGTTGCCTGCGGGTGGAAATAGGCTAAATAAATCCTCGTTGCTGTCCAGCGAGTAAGCAGGGGCCGAAAAGTCGGGCAGATGATTCTGCTCTTCCGGGGTCAGTTCGATCAACGGAACTCGGCGTTCTTCTAAATCTGGGTCGCTCTTGCCGAGGGCGGTGGCGTTGAGGCTGGGAAAAGAGGGGCTGGCAGCAAACAACACTACATGAAATCCTATGGACAACAGTGCTGCTACCCACTGGGATTGGCGAACGGTTTTGGCTAATTGGTTAAGCCTGGGTGCGTTAGGTGAGTTCATGCCGTACTGTGCTGTTTGCGATCGCTAGGATGTATTGACTCGACCCCATAAATTTGGGTTCCTAGTCATCTCTAGGGTAGCGGATTTGCCCCCGACCTTATGACCATCAGTGAAAAGTATGGCAGTTCTAAACGGGGGTAGGTTGTCAGGGGACGATAGACCACCTGGGTAGGTTGAGTGGCGTTAACTATCACCCAGCTGTGCTCTAGGAGATGCCGCTGGTGTAGCAACTGCCAAACCTGGCTATACACCGACCCCACCTTGAGCAGCACCACGACATCGGCCCAAGTCAGAATAGCGTCCAGCTCATCTACGGTATAAAGGGCAGGCAGTACCACCAGCTTGTCTGACTGCATGGTGAGCGGCAGTCCAAGGGCGCTGACCGCTGCCATTGGCGAGCAAATACCAGGGACGCGATTGATTTGTACTGTCGGGTGTCGGCACTCTAGGCTTAAAGCTAGGTAGTTGAAGGTGCCGTAAAAGCTGAGATCGCCTTCACAGGCAAACGTCACGTTTTGCCCTTGGCTAAGACAATGCCAAACGCGATCGCCCGCCTGCTGCCAAGCGCTGGTGAGCTGATCGGGGTCGAAGATATAGGGAAAATCAAGCGGCAGGAGCTGTTGCTGACCTAGGTGCGGCGCAATGATTGTCTGGGCCAAACCGGGTCGACCGCTGCGCCCCTGGGGAAAGGCCACAACATCGGCTGCTTGAAGATATTTAAGCGCTTTGAGCGTAATTAAGTCGGAGTCTCCAGGGCCAACGCCGATGCCCGTAAGCGTGCCCAGCGCTGAAACGTGAATGGAGTTAGAAGGCATAAGGTCGATGCAGATGAAAACTGGAGCGCCATCGCGTGGTGAAAATCCAGCTTATCTAGAAACGGGCACCATCTAAAGGGGATAGCAACCTTTGATAGACCTAGGCGCTGGACAACGATGTACCCACAACGAAATTAGGCTGCTGATTGGGGAGAGTTGCCATCGGATGCAGATGGCTCTTCAGAGACAAGCGTTGCGGCTATGGCAGAAACTGCCATAGGATCTTTTGGCTCTGGGGGCACGACCTCGACCACAGGCAATGTTTCTAGGGTAAGCCGAGCGGGCTGAATGCCGCCCGCAAGCTGTTTGAGCAGTTTGGGCTTAGAGTCATGCCAGAGGTAAACAATGCGATCGCCCACCTCCCACCGTTCCTGCCCTAGGGCAATTTGGAGTGCATCATCGCGCTCCACCAGCAGGGGCACCATGGCACCGTTGTCCATCATCGTGGCTAGGTGAGCCTGTTGACGCTCAGTAGCCTCCTGCCGTAGCCAGGTCTCCCCTAGGCGCACTTCCCCATCCCTCAGGTAGGTATTCCACTGCTTAAGAGCGAGGCGAGGCGTCTGTGCCCCCTTGAGCTGTCCCTGGTTGGGCAGATCGCCTGAGCTCTTTTCCTGAGGCACCACCGCTACCACCCGGGCTGGCTGAAACTCCTCCAGCGCCCGCTGCGCCACCACAGCATTGACTTCGCCATTTTTTGTCATGGCTAAAAAGGTGCCAGCTTTGCCTAAACCCGCCCGTTCTAAAACATCGCGATCGAGGGCACTGCTAATCAACAGCTCAATGCCTTCCTTTTCGGCGGCATCACAGGCGGCGTCGTTCGTGTCAATAATGACTACTGGGTCGCCGTACTCCTTGATGAGACGGGCAATTAACAAACTGAGCGGGCTGCACCCAACAATTACGGCCCCGACCGCAGCAGCCTTAGTAATGCCCAACCAGCCGGCCACAAACCGAGCGGTAAGTCCCTGCACCATCACCGTCATAATAATGGTGAGAAACACCAGGGCCTTGATCGCTTCTCCCCCGCTAATCCCGCGCTCGGTAAGCAAAATAGCAAATAGCGAGGCCACCGAAGCCGACACAATGCCACGGGGGGCCACCCAGCCCAAAAACAGCTTTTGGCGCCAGTTTAAATCGCTGGACTGGGTACAGAGCCAGATGTTCATCGGGCGTACCACCACCATCAGCACTAGCACCGTCAAGACCGCACCCTGGCCCAGGGCAAACACACTGGCGATCGACAGGTCTGCCGCAAGCAAAATAAACAGTACCGACACCGCCAGCACTGTCAGCTGCCCCTTAAATCGACGCAGCAGCCGCTCGTCGGGCACCGACAGCCAGCGCACCATCATGCCCGCTACGACGGTGGTCATCAGCCCTGCCTCGCTGCGAATGCTCTGGGCTAGCCCGAATAGCCCCCACAGCCCCGCCAGCACAATCAGGTTGCGCAGATCTTCCCCTAAAAAGCTGGCCTGCTTCAGCAAAAGCCCCATTAGGCCGCCGCCTAGGAGGCCAATCAGCGTGCCAATGCTCAACCGCAAAATCAAGCCGCCAACCACCGTAGTAGGGTCGGCATCCCCATTGAGAATAATATCGAGCACCACCACCGCGAGGATGGCTCCGATGGGGTCAATAAGTACACCTTCACCCTCTAACAGGGTTGCTACCTTGCGATCGACCGCCACCTGGCGCAGCAGAGGCCCAATGACGGTAGGGCCAGTCACCACCACCAGCGAAGCATAGAGAAAAGCCAGCGACCAGGGAAATTCTCCTAGCCAGTGGGCGGCCATACCGCCACCAATCAGGGTGACAAAGATGCCGATGGTAACTAGATTGCGCAGACTGTCTGACACCTGGCCTAGTTCGCTTAGCTCTAAGCTCAGCCCACCCTCAAAGAGAATCAGCGCCACACTTAGGGCCACTATCACCTCGAGACCAATCCCCAAATCTTGAGGGTGAAGTAACCCAATGCCATCTGGCCCTAAGCCAATACCAAACAGCAGCAAAAAAATAATGCTGGGAACCCTGGCCACCTCCCCTATGACCTGCGCAGTAACTCCGGCCAGCACCGCGAGCACAATCTGTAGGGTGAGGGCAAAGGAAGTATCCATAGGCCTATAGGGTAACACCCCAACTGCGGCAAACCTCAGGGAACAGCGCTAGATAGCACGGCCCTTTCAGGGCCATAACAGCAGGTAATATAAGCGCCCTGTCGTGTTGATCCGTCCAGCCAGCTCGCCAGCTTGACTACCTGACCCCACATATAAATCGACTCGTCCAGGGCCTTGGATGGCACCGCCGGTATCTTGGTCGAGCACCAGTCGGGTGGTGGGTTGGCTAGTCCAGTCGCCCTGGGGCGTTTGCTGGGGTAGTGCCAGCTGAATAGCCGCGATCGCCCCAGGTGGCATTAATGACTTATCGGTTGCGATCGAATAGCCAGCTGTCACCGGCACACTCAGGCTGCCCGAAGGTGGCCCATCGCTGCCCTCGCGAAAAAAGATGAACCGCTCATTTTGAGGCAAGTAGTGATTCAGATCTTCAGGGTGCTCTTCAAAATAGGCCAGCAGATTGGGTAACGAGAGGCTATCTGAGGCGATTTTGCCATCTTCAACTAGGGCTCGACCAATGCTGGTGTAGGGATATCCAGTACGCCCCGCATAGCCCACCGACATAACTCGACCATCGGTAAGTTGCAGCTTGGCCGACCCCTGCACCTGTACCAAAAACGCCTCTAAGCGATTGGCTAACCACACCAGTTCTAGGCCAGCGAGGGCACCCTGCCTACCAGCCAAGCCATCTACACCCTCCAGTTCTAGGCGGGTAGGGTGAGGCTGAGGCCAAGTATCTAGGGCAGGAGGGCGACGGTAGAGGGGGTAGCGATACTCGGCAGTGGGAACCGCGCTGGCTCGATACTGCGGCTCGAAGTAGCCCGTGTAGGCAACGGTGCCCATGCCGTCAGCGCCTACCGATTCGTAAATAACAAATTCTTGCCTCAGAGCAGCTTGAAAAGTCTGATTGCTGGGGCTGGTAGCGACTAGCTGCCGCAGGCGTTGCAGGCTGCGCCACACGCGATCGCGCGTAATGCCTGGTACTAGATAAGTTTGATAATCTGCCGCTGCCTTGGGCGTAGCTAGGTAAGCAAGGCTGTGGTTGATTGCCTGGATCAACGCCTGACGGTCATCGGGCAGCACAAGCTCAGCCCACAGAGAAGCTTCCCCGTTCCCGATCAATGGCCTCAGGGGCAGGGCTGTAGAGGGCTGGGCTTCAGGAAGATCAGAAACAAAGAGTTCCTGGGCGTCGCCCCTCTCAGCTGCCTGCGAGAGCAGTCCGCCGCTTTGGACAATTAGGAAGGCGACCGTTGCCACCCCTGCTTTTAGCAACCGAGCACCTGTGCTCGCCTTAACCCAACCAACCATTAATACCGCTCAACGCTAGAGCTAAACACCGGCTCCACCCGAATCGCACTGACCCGGGACGGCCGGATGACCATATATTCGCCAGGATTGACTTTAGGCAGGGGCACCGTAATGAACTCATCGGAGGTGGCCTTGGGCATCAATTCGCCGCTGTACCACTTTTGAAAATCTTGAATGGAAGAGAAGCGTACCTCTTCGTGGTGGCCGCCATCCAACAGCATG
Organism: Leptolyngbya sp.; assembly: GCA_003249105.1. GTDB lineage: Bacteria > Cyanobacteriota > Cyanobacteriia > Phormidesmidales > Phormidesmidaceae > Nodosilinea. The sequence continues at coordinate 6,113 of QBLT01000120.1, forward strand.
TGAATGATGTACTCGCTGGGCGTTCTTGGCATAGGAAATTGCGATCCTTCAGTTCACCGCCCTTATTATGGGCTGTTTGGCCCTAAAAACTACCATTCTCTCCAGGGGAATTTTGGTTGACCCAGCCACGCAAAAGCTGCACAGCATTCCTGATAGGAATGGTTTTAAGGAATCGGGGTGGTTTCGAGCAGGTCAGCCACTAGCCGCTGAGCCCGATGGTGGCCAGCCGGAATCAGTCGATGGGCCAATACATGGGGGGCCAATTGCTTAGCATCGTCAGGGATGGCATAGCTACGCCCTTCTAGATAAGCCAAGGCTTGAATCGCTTTGTAAAACGCTACCGAGCCTCGAGGGCTGACCCCGAGGGTAATGTCGCTGTTGGTGCGGGTAGCCCGCACGAGGTCGAGGATGTAGCGCTGCAGCGACTCTTCCACCGTGACCTGGGCACATTCTGCCCGCAGAGCCATGACCTCATCTAGCGTGATACAGGGCTGAATGTCGTGGGGAGAGGTTCCACCCCCAAGACGCTGGAGCATGCTCAGCTCTTCACTCTCGGTGGGGTAGCCGAGGCTAAAGGAGAGTGCAAACCGGTCCATCTGGGCTTCGGGGAGAGGGAATGTGCCCTGGTATTCCACCGGGTTTTGGGTTGCAATCACAAAAAATGGAGCGGGCACGGGGCGAGATAGACCATCTAGGGTCACCTGGTGCTCTTCCATTACTTCTAGGAGTGCCGACTGGGTACGGGGGGTGGCCCGGTTGATTTCGTCAGCCAGCAGAATGTTGGCAAACACTGGCCCCGGCATGAACTGAAACTCACCGCTGTTGGGATTCCAGATGTTGGTGCCGGTCACATCGGTGGGCAAGAGGTCGGGAGTGCACTGAATACGCTGAAATCGACCATCAATGCAGCGGGCTAGGGATTTAGCTAGCAACGTCTTGCCGACCCCTGGCACGTCCTCCAGCAGAGCATGCCCTCCTGAAAACAGCGCCACTAGCACCAGCCGAATAGAGTCTGATTTGCCAACGATGGTTTTGTCTAAATTTTGAACTAGCGTTTCGATCCGCTCGCGCATGCTGGTGACCCCTGCTATACCAAGTCCATCTGGCAACTGCGGTTTACCGGTCGGCAAACCTTTAACCCCTGGACGTGACTTAAGTGTGTTTAGGCCTATGATGCCCCGATCGCACCTCAACTGCCTACCGGCGATCGCGCCAGTTCGCCCAGCGCCTGTTGGCAGTCACGCTGAATTTGGGTCTTGAGATCATCAAGGCTGCCAAATTTTTGCTCAGGCCGCAGAAAACTGTGTAGATGTACCTCTAAGGTTTTGTCGTAGAGGTTGCCCTCCCAGTTGAGCAGATGGACTTCAGCGGTGAGCGCCGTGCCTTTTACTGTGGGGCGGTTGCCCAGGTTCATCACCGCCGGTACGAGGGGGTAAGGGGTCTGGGTTGCCCCGTAAACCCAAACGCTATAGACCCCGGTTTGCGGCAAAAACTTCTCGGCGGGCAAGTGTAGATTCGCCGTAGGGAACCCAATCGTTCGCCCCAATTGCTGCCCTTTTACCACCCGACCAACCAAGCTGTAGGGCCGCCCTAGCAGCGCCTTGACCGTATCGAGATCGGTGTTAGCCAAGGCCTGACGAATGCGAGAGCTGCTGATGCGATCGCTGCCTAAATCAACAACGGGAGCAATGTGCACCTGAACGCCGTAGCGGGCAGCTAAAGCTTTCAGGTCGTCTACAGTGCCCTGGCGTTTCTTGCCAAAGCAAAAGTCTTTGCCCACGCTGATGTGTTGCACCCTCAAATGCTTTACAAGCAACGTTTCCACAAAGTCTTCGGGCGACAGGTCGGCTAAGGATTGATCAAAGGGCAAGAGCACCAGTTGACCAATGCCCAAGCGACTAATCTGGGCAGCTTTTTCAGGTAAAGGCGTCAACAGCGTACGAGTCTGCCCCGAGAAGAACTCCTGCGGATGCGGAAAAAACGTCATCACGGTAGGAATCGGGGTCGCAGCTGGTTGAGAGGTTGAGGCTGAGAAGCTACTCTGAGTCCTCTGGCGATGGCTCAACCCTTTTAGCGACACTGCTGGCATCTGCGGCAGGTTGGCATGGAACTCGCCCTGCCCTTGAGCCCCTAAGGGCACCACCGAGCGAATGACGGCCTGATGCCCTAAATGGACACCATCAAAATTCCCCAGGGCGATCGCCGTTGGAGTAATAGCTGTCGTGAGCGAAGACGTAATCCACACGCTTTACATTTTTACACAGTCTGCTGAGCTCAATCTGGCTAAGGAGCAATTCAGCTGGAATTGGGTTGGAAGTGCATCGTCTCCAGGGATTAGGAATAATTTCCCAGAGCCTTTGTACCAATGGCTTTCGACGTTAGAGTCGCGCAGGCGGCTGTCAGATCAAGCACCATGCCTTCCTTGGCCACTATTGCACCAGGGAAAGCTGCCTTGGTTTGTGCTGCTATCTGATCCATAAAGTCGTCGTCGTGGGCGGGGTCGTGATGGAAGATGACTAAGGTCTTGACTCCAGCCGCCTTGGCTACCTTCACGGCCTCCTGCCAAGTGGAGTGGCCCCAGCTTACCTTGCTCGATTTAGGGTCGTTGTACTCGTCGTCGGTATAGGTGGCGTCGTAGATCATGACATCGGCATCGCGGGCCAGCCACACGGCGTTGTCATCCAGACGGTCGGGGTAGTGCTCGGTGTCGGTAATGTAGGCAGCTACCTGATTGTGCCAAGTCACCCGATAGCCGACCGCTTCGCCGGGGTGATTGAGCAGGGCGTTCTCGATGGTGATGTCGCCTATGTGCAGGGTTTCCCCCACTTCGATATCGCAAAATTTGAGATCGGCCCCCATCACCTGGAGCGGTACCGGAAAGTTGGGGTGCAGCATTTGGTCGTTGAGGCGCTGCTCAATGGTGGAGCCGTTGGGGGCGATCGCACCGTAGATATTGAACCGGTTGCCCCGCACAAAGGCCGGGACGAAAAAGGGAAAACCCTGAATGTGATCCCAGTGGGAGTGGGTGAAGAACATGTTGGCCTCGACGGGCATTTCGGCCAGCAATGACAACCCCAGCTCTCGCAAACCGGTGCCCCCGTCAAAGATCAGGCGATGTCCCCCGACCAACATCTCAACACAGGAGGTGTTGCCGCCGTAGCGCACCGTAGACGGCCCTGGGCAGGCAATGCTTCCACGCACGCCCCAAAACCGGACTAAAAACTGCTCAGTAAGCTCAGCCATGAATCTCTCGGGGATGGGAAAGCATGGAATATCAGGCTAGAAGTACAAATGCGCCTTGGGGGAGAGCACAACCTGAGATTTCTTCAATAGTAATGAACTCTAATCAAAATGATCAGGGTGGAGCGCCCCCCATATAGAAGGCCTCAAATTGCTGCTAGATGCCTTGGCCTTAGTTTGCCCCGAAGCGCCGTGAGATTTTGCTGTAGGCTCTATTTTACTCTACTTGCTCTGGCAGCAGCGACCGCTGACCCTGGGCTAAATCTAACAGATCGCCTACGGCCGTCAGGTTATATTGCAGGGGCGTAACCGAGATGTAGCGATCGCGAATAGCTTGCACATCGGTTGGGATAGCCGCCATCGCCTGCGTCAGCTCAGGCGGCCAGCCCTGGTTAGGTAGGGGATCTTCGCTGTCTTCGACGGCTTCCCCCGCCAGCCAGTAGTAGGTTTTACCCCGCGGGTCGAGGCGTTTTTCAAACTGGTCGAAATAGCGGCGAATGCCCTGGCGAGTAATTTTGGCCCCTTTAATCTCCGCTGCCGCCACCGCCGGCACATTAATATTGAGCAGCATGGGGTGCCCTAGGGGAAACCGATCGCGATCGGCCAACAGGCTACAGATAAAATCGGCGGCGGGGACAAAGCTACCCTGGGTGAAGCTGGTCAGACTGACGGCGATCGCCGGAATGCCCTCCATTACGCCCTCCATCGCCGCTGACACCGTCCCGGAATAGACTACGTCGGTGCCGAGGTTAGCACCGTGGTTGATGCCTGAAACCACGACCTCCGGCGGCGTTGCCATCAGTGCCCCCAGGGCCAGCTTGACGCAGTCGGCGGGGGTGCCAGAGCAGCTCCAGGCCTCAATGTCATCCTTGAACACCGACTCGATCATCTCAGCGCGAATCGGCTTGTGCATGGTGAGTCCGTGGCCCGTGGCCGATCGCTCGCGATCGGGGCATACCACAGTAACCCGATGCCCCGCCGCCGCTAGGGTTGAGGCCAGGGTGCGCATACCCAGGGCAAAAATACCGTCGTCGTTGCTGATGAGAATATTCATGACTGTTCCCCCGCCACACTAAAATAGTCACAGCCTAAGCTAGCCTAGAGCGTCAAGGTATCGCCCAGAGCTGGCCGGGTTAGCCTCCCTATATTGTTGTTGCACCATACACTCAGAATGACCGCTGCACCCACCTCGCTCGAAACCGACCTGATGGCCATGAAGGAGGCCGCTAGGGGCGCGATCGCCGCCGCCGCCACTCTAGACGAACTAGAGCAGCTGCGCATTGGCTACCTGGGTAAAAAGGGCCAGCTCTCCAAGGTGCTGGGGGGCATGGGCAAACTCTCCGCCGAAGAGCGTCCCCGCATCGGGGCCTTGGCCAACGAAGTTAAAGAACTCATTCAAACCCAGCTCGATCAGGGTAAAAGTGCCCTAGAAGCCGCTCGCATTGAGGCTCAGCTAGCCACCGAAACCCTAGATGTCACCATGCCCGGCATCTTCCAGCCCCAGGGCCGTATTCACCCCATCAACAGCATCATCGATCGCATCGTCGATATCTTCGTGGGCCTAGGTTACACCGTCGCCGATGGCCCCGAAATCGAAACCGACTACTACAACTTCGAAGCCCTCAACTTTTTGCCCGACCACCCGGCCCGCGATATGCAGGACACCCTGTACCTGCCCAACGGCCATCTGATGCGCACCCACACCTCTAACACCCAAATCCGCTACATGCAGGCCAATGAGCCACCCCTGCGGGCCGTTGCCATTGGCCGCTGCTATCGCCGCGACACGGTAGATGCCACCCACGCCGCTGTGTTTCACCAGATCGAATTCTTCGCGGTGGATACTGACATCACGTTCACTGACCTGCGAGGCACCATCAAGGTGTTTTTAGAAGCGCTCTACGGCGAGATTCCCGTGCGGTTTCGGCCTAGCTTTTTCCCGTTCACTGAGCCCTCTGCCGAGGTCGATGTGGAATGGCAGGGGAAGTGGCTAGAGGTGCTGGGCTGCGGCATGATCGACCCCAACGTGCTGAAATCCGTCGGCTACGATCCTGAGATTTACAGTGGCTTCGCAGCGGGTCTGGGGGTCGAGCGTCTAGCGATGGTTCAGCACCAAATCGACGACATTCGCCGCCTTTATACCAGCGACCTGCGGTTTTTGCAGCAGTTCTAGAGCAGCCGCTAAATGATGGCTCGATTGGGGGCAATCTAAGGTCAGCCGCCCCAAGATCAATGGCTCAAGCACTTTCGACTGAGAAATCTAGCTCCTTAGACAACAGCTCACTCCTAGTACTTAGAGACATCGTTAAGATCCAGCTGATCGCGGCTATTGCTCACTTTGACCCCAATTTTGCAGAAAGTTCTCCCCAAACAGAACTCCGCCAAAATTCTGCATACAATAGACTGTATACAGAAGCGTCACGGTTTATGATGGTCTGTAATGTTTTCTGGAGTCAAACGTTTTATCTCTTCATTGAACTCCCTTTTAACTGAATACCCATGGCTCGTCTACAAACCCTTAGCATTAACGGCAAGCGACTCAATCAAAGCATCGACGACCTAGCTCAAATTGGGCAGCTCAACAACGGCGGCATTTGCCGGTTGGCCTTTAGCCTAGAAGATTTTCAAGGACGTGAACTGGTACGGCGATGGATGGTAGAAGCGGGTTTGAGCACCTGTATTGACACCGCTGGCAACCTGATTGGCCGCCGCAGTGGTCGCACCAACGCTCCAGCGATCGCCACCGGTTCCCATATCGATACGGTGCCCTGTGGCGGCAAATTTGACGGCAACCTGGGAGTGCTAGCGGGTATTGAAGTGGCCCGCACCCTTCAGGAAAACAACATCACCCTCGACCACCCCTTTGAGGTGATTGTTTTTGCCGACGAAGAAGACACTATGGTTGGAGGGCGTGCCATGGCCGGTACCGCCTCGCTCAAGGTTGCCGACTACCACCGCAAAGACGGTCGGCCCATCGACGAGTGCGTTAACGCAGCCGGGGGCAACTGGGATCAGCTTTCGCTCGCTAAGCGCACTCGCGACGACATCTGCGCCTTTGTTGAACTCCATGTCGAACAGGGAGGGGTGTTAGAAACCGCTCAAAAACAAATTGGCGTGGTGCAGGGCATTGTGGGTATGCAGCGCTACCAAATCCACATCACTGGGCGGCCCAACCACGCTGGCACCACCCCGATGGATCAGCGCCAGGATGCCTTGGTAGCCGCTGCACAGGTCGTGCTAACAGTGAATCGTCTGGGAAATCGCCCACCGAAGCAGCAGGTAGCTACGGTGGGGGCACTGCAAGTGTGGCCCAATGCCGACAACATCGTGCCGGGTCAGGTACAGTGCAGCATTGACGTGCGCGACCTAAATCAGTACGTCATCAATGACCTGATCGACGATTTGAAGGAAGAATTGCGGCTGATTGCTCAAAATACAGACACCCAAATCGAAATTGTGCCCCAGCTCAATGTGCCCCCTAGTCCAGCGGCCGATCACATCCAGACCATTATTGCTGAGGTGAGCAGTAACCTAGGCCTAAGCCACGTACCGATGCCCAGCCGTGCGGGACACGATGCCCTTGAAATGGGACGTTTTACCGACATGGGTATGATCTTTGTACCCAGCGCAGGCGGCTTCAGCCACTCTGAGGTGGAGTACACCACCCCTGAGGAATGCGTGAATGGGGCCAACGTGCTGATAGAAGCGGTGCTGCGTCTCGATCGCTATTATCGCTAAGCTTTAGGCATGTTGGCGAAACCAGTTCCTAGGGATGGGAACTTCCATCGACAAGAACCACTGATGCCTAGAACTGCAAAGGCCTGGGCATTTTTTGATTGGACTGCGATCGCCCATTCCTCCCATCCTAAAGGTCGAGGACACCTCCTCTCTCAGGAAACACCAAGGTGTTGACGCTATAGTTGAGTTAGTTCTTCTACACAAACTGCAATAATTCCTATGGTTTTCTTTGGTTTAGGCAAAGGCAAAAAGTCAGAGATGCCCGCTCCTAACGAGGCACTGCCGGGTCGCACTACAACCATGCCCGTTCCAGAAAAGCACTACGTCAACAGCAACCGCCTGACCCCGCCTTTTCCGGCAGGTATGGAGCTAGCTCTCTTTGGCATGGGCTGCTTTTGGGGTGCCGAGCGCAAGTTTTGGCCGCTTGAAGGCGTTTACTCTACGTCAGTGGGCTATGCCGCCGGCTACACTCCCAACCCCACCTACCAGGAGGTGTGCTCTGGGCTAACCGGCCACAACGAAGTGGTGCAGGTTGTATTTGACCCCAAGGTGGTTAGCTATGAGCAAGTTCTTAAAACCTTTTGGGAAAACCACAACCCCACCCAGGGTATGCGCCAGGGCAATGACGTAGGCACCCAGTACCGCTCAGGCATCTATGTGTACTCCGAGGCTCAGCGCCAGTTGGCAGAAATGTCTAAGCAAGCCTACCAGGTTGCGCTCAACGCCGCAGGCTACGGTTCCATTACCACTGAGATTCTAGAGGCTCCGGAGTACTACTACGCCGAAGAATACCACCAGCAGTATCTGGCTAAGAATCCAGGGGGCTATTGTGGCTTGGGAGGCACCAGCGTAGCCTGCCCGGTGGGCATAGCGGTAGAGCACTAGAGCATATTGAGCAGCCCATTCCTGGTTAAAATACCCCTGATCATATATGGCTGGGAAACATGGTAACGCCTATATGCTCAGGTTTTTTTGGGCAAATTATACTTAAGCAGTCTCTAGTACTGCATGGCAGAAAAAGACCTACCATTAAGGCGTAGGGCATAAGAGGATACTCCTGATGCCAAGACTGACTGCAGCCCCCATCACCTTAACTGCGTCAGAGCAGGCAGAACTCGAGACACTCGTCAGCCGACCGAGCACTGCTCAGCAGCTCACGCGGCGAGCGCAGATCATTCTGCGGGCGAGTCGGGGCGAAGGGCACGGCCAAATATTGCAAGAGATGGGTATCAGCAAAGACATGACACGACTTGGAAGGTTAGCCAAAAAGGAGCCCTTTGGAAGCGAAGTTATGGAGT
>QBLT01000121.1 GCA_003249105.1 Leptolyngbya sp.
GCGCTTATCTCAATGGCCAGTTCTCATCCTGAGTCTTGCAAGACTGAGATGCACCTGATCACGGGTGGCTGGAGGCCCTAGAACAAGCCTTTAGCCGCTGCGATTTTCTCGCCTGTCGCACTGACAATGAACGGCTCAATCCTGGTGCTGTTAACACCCCACAAAATCAGGGCCTGCAAAACTTTAGAACGCCCTTTTATCCCTTTGCCGGGGGCTGCGCGTTGGCTATCCGCAGAGATATTCACGCGTCGGTGGGTGGGTTCGATGAAACGATTCTCCATTTAGAAGATGCCGACTACTGCATTCGCGTGCAGATGGCCGGGCACGCCCTGACCTATGTGCCGAAGGCGGTGGTGCACTACCGCCACGGCACGGGCACGGAGCAGTCGTTTATAGAAGCTCGCCAGGCGACCTACCGCAAAGCCTACAACTGGGGCTATGGGCTGGCTACCCTCTACCTGCGCTACCGCGATCGGGGCATGCAGCTGCACGGGCTGGCCCCCCGGTTAGTGCTGATTCCGCTCTGGGGGCTGCGGGCTTTGGGCACTGGGTTGCGATCGCACCACAGCCTCTGGCGGCTGGGCTGGCATATGGGTGTAGTCGATCGCCTGCTCAGCCCCGCTGAGGCGCCCAGTCCCCCCGTATTTGCCCCATCGACGGCCCTGGCGGCAAGGTCGTAGGGCAGCAGCCCCGTAGGACAAAGTGGGCCATAGCTGGTGTAGGGTTGTTTGCCCGCTAGGGATAGCGCTCCCTGCTAGGATGGACTCTGTGCCCTAGGGGGGTGCTGTTCTCTTGCCGAGCCCGCTATGCAGATTTATCTAGATTACAGCGCTACTACGCCCCCGCGCCCGGAGGCGATCGCGGCCATGCAGACCGCCATGGCTGAGCAGTGGGGCAATCCCTCTAGCCTGCACCACTGGGGCAGCCAAGCCGCCACTGTTTTAGAGCAGGCGCGCTTGCAGGTGGCGTCGCTGCTCAACGCCGACGCCAATTCGGTGGTCTTTACGGCGGGGGGCACCGAGGCCGACAATCTGGCGCTGCTAGGGGTGGCTCGGCGCTACCGGGTGCCCCAGCACCTGATTATTTCGTCGGTGGAGCATTCTGCTGTGGAGCAGCCAGCTCAGTACCTTGAGCAGCTGGGCTGGCAGGTGACCCGGCTACCGGCAGATGCCCAGGGACGGGTCAGCCCAGCGGCTCTGCGCCAGGCCCTGCGCGACAACACCGTGCTGGTGTCAATTATCTATGGCCAGAGCGAGGTGGGCACCCTCCAGCCCATTGAGGTGCTGGGTCAGATGGCCCGCGACCACGGGGCGCTGTTTCACACCGATGCGGTGCAGGTGGTGGGGCGGCTGCCTATCGATGTGCAAACTCTGCCGGTCGATCTGCTGTCGCTCTCTAGCCACAAGATCTACGGCCCCCAGGGGGCAGGGGCGCTGTACGTGCGCCCTGGGGCTGAGCTAGAGCCGCTGCTGGGCGGCGGTGGACAGGAATTTGGGCTGCGATCGGGCACCCAGGCGGTGCCAGTGTTGGCGGGGTTTGGGGCGGCGGCGGCCCTGGCGACAGCGGAAATGCCAACCGAAACCCTGCGGTTGATCGGGCTGCGCGATCGCCTCTTTGAGCAGCTGGCCGATGTGGCTGAGCTGGTGCCCACGGGCGATCGCCGCCACCGGCTGCCCCACCACGCCAGCTTTTGCATTGTTGGTGCCGATGGCGATCGCGTCAGTGGCCGCACCCTGGTGCGCGAGATGAATTTGGCGGGCATTGGCATCAGCGCTGGCTCAGCCTGCCACAGCGGCCAGGTCAGCCCCAGCCCGGTGCTGCTGGCCATGGGCTACGGCGATCGCGCCGCCCGCTGCGGCATTCGCCTCACCGTGGGGCGGCACACCACCGCCGCCGATGTTGACTGGACGGCGATGGTGCTGCGCCAGGTGCTCCGGCGCACCCTCATCCCTTTGACCTTATCTCCGGTGTAGACCTGCTATGGATGGTGCTATGGATTCTGTCACGACGTCCCAGGGGGCTGGCGTTCCGGCCAGTCTCGAAGATGCGATCGCCCAGGCCCGAGGGGCCACCCAGGCGGCCATCCAGGCGGGGGTGCCCCGGATGATGGTCGAGCTGGTCTACTCCGAGCTGAAGGGCCTACCCGTTGCCGAATTGTTCTACCCGGCCCTGCAAGAGCTGAACTTGACCTTCAAAATTTACTTTCCCGATGCGGGGGCGGCGGCCCTGGCTCGCCGCAACTGGGGCAACCCTGAGTTTGTGGTGCGGGGCATCGGTGAGCTCCACAGCGAGATGGAGCCAGGCGATCAGGCCTACCTGTTTGTGGAGCCCTCGTCGATCGAGGTCAACCAGGTCGAAGAGATGTGTGCCCAGGCGGGCGACGCCTTTGTGATCATGCTCAACCCCAAGCTCGAAGACGTGGCCACCATTGGCATCGGCTACGCCGGGCGGCAGCTGCGCGATCGCTTCCTCAGCACCCTGGAGCCGGTCTACTACCTGCGGCCCATGGAGGGGGCCGTGCTGCTGCGCTGCTACCCCCACCCCTGGCAGGTGTGGCAAGAGACCGACACCGGCTATGAGCTCCTGGCCGAAATGCCCCAAAAGCCCTCCGGTGAGGCGATCGATCGCATTTTGATGGGCGAGACCAGTCCCACCTCTGGCGATCCCGGTGCGGCGGCCCCCAAAGCCAAACGAGGCGGGTTTTTAAGCGAGCTGCAGGGATTCCTTCGCGCCCTGACTCAGTAAGTCAGCGATCGTCGGTATCGCTGCTAGACTAATCCTGCCATTGAGCACAAGATCGTGCCTCGGGGATACTGTCTTGGGTTCTAGGGTAGGGTTATACTGCACTACACCCCTGCCCGATCACCCCCCTCGATCGGCGCGGCTTTCAGGCCAACCTTGTTCTACGACTGGTGAGTTACGACAGCCCATGCGAATTCTTAAAACCCAGACTCTACGAGGGCCAAACTACTGGAGCATTCGCTACCCCAACCTGATTCTGATGCGGCTGGATCTAGAAGACCTTGCCGACCGCCCCTCCGACCAGATCCCTGGGTTTTACGAAGCGCTGGTAGAAACTCTCCCTAGCCTGATCGAGCACTTTTGCTCTCCCGGACACCGGGGCGGCTTCCTAAGTCGGGTGCGCCAGGGCACCTACATGGGCCATATTGTCGAGCACGTTGCCCTAGAGCTGCAAACCATGGCCGGCATGCCCGTGGGCTTTGGCCGCACCCGCAGCGTGGCCGAGGCCGGTGTCTACCAGGTGGTGTTTGAATACCAAAACGAGCAGGCCGGACGCTACGCGGCTCGAGCGGCGGTGCGCCTGTGCAACAGCCTGATCGAAACCGGTCACTATTCCAAAGAAGAGCTAGAGCAAGACCTGGCCGACCTCACCGAATTTCGCCTCGACGCCGCCCTTGGCCCCAGCACCGAAGCCATCGTGCGCGCTGCCGAAACCCAGGATATTCCCTGGATGCAGCTCTCCACTCGAGCCATGATTCAGCTCGGCTATGGCCGCTACCAGCAGCGGGTACAGGCCACCCTGAGCAGCAAAACCAGCATTCTGGCGGTAGAGCTGGCCTCCGACAAGGAGGGCACCAAGCAAATCTTGCGCAACGCCGGGGTGCCCGTGCCTCGTGGCACCGTGATCAACTATTTAGATGAGCTTGAGAATGCGATCGAGGATGTGGGCGGCTACCCCATCGTCATCAAGCCCCTCGACGGCAACCACGGGCGCGGCATTACCATCGACATCGACACCTACGAGGCGGCAGAGGAAGCCTACGAAGCGGCCAAAGAGGTGTCTCGGGGTGTGATTGTTGAGCGCTTTTACCGAGGCCGCGACCACCGCGTGCTGGTAATCAATGGCCGGGTGATTGCGGTGGCCGAGCGGGTGCCTGCCCACGTGGTGGGCGACGGCAAGTCAACCATTGAGCAGCTGATCGAAATCACCAACCAAGACCCCCGCCGGGGGGTGGGCCACGACAACCTGCTGACCCGCATTGAGGTCGATCGCACCACCTGGCAGCTGCTCGATCGCAAGGGCTACACCCTTGACACCGTGCTGCCTGCGGGCGAAATGTGCTATCTGAGGGCCACCGCCAACCTGAGTACGGGCGGCATCGCCATCGATCGCACCGACGACATTCACCCCGACAACATTTGGGTGGCCCAGCGCATCGCCAAAACCATCGGCCTCGACATCGCCGGTATCGACGTCGTCACCACCGACATCTCCAAGCCCCTGCGCGAGGTGGATGGGGTAATCGTGGAGGTCAACGCCGCCCCCGGCCTGCGCATGCACGTCTGCCCCAGCGTCGGCATTGCCCGCAACGTGGCCGAGCCGATCTTGGCCATGCTGTTCCCGCCCGGTCAGCCCGCCCGCATTCCCGTGGTGGCGATCACCGGCACCAACGGTAAAACCACCACCACCCGCCTCACCGCCCACATCTTCAAGCAGACCGGGCAAATGGTGGGCTTTACCACCACCGACGGCATCTATATCGGCGACAACATGGTGGAGCCCGGCGACACCACCGGCCCCCAGAGCGCCCAGGTAATCTTGCAGGACCCCACCGTGGAGGTGGCGGTGCTGGAGACGGCGCGGGGCGGCATTCTGCGATCGGGCCTGGCCTTTAAAGACTGCGACATCGGCGTGGTGCTCAACGTCGCCGCCGACCACATGGGCCTGGGCGACATCAACACCCTCGAAGACATGGCCCACCTCAAGAGCGTGGTGGCCGAAACCGTTCGCCCCAGCGGCTACGCGGTGCTCAACGCCGACGACCCCCTGGTGGCGGCGATGGCCCAAAAGGTGAAGAGCCAAGTGGCCTACTTCTCGATGGATCCCCACAACGAGCTGGTGCGTAAGCACTCCCAACAGGGAGGCTTGGCCGCCGTCTACGAGCAGGGCTATCTATCCATTCTCAAGGGCGACTGGCTGCTGCGCATTGAGCAAGCCGATAAGGTGCCCCTGACCATGGGCGGCAAGGCTCCCTTCCAGATTGCCAATGCCCTGGCGGCCAGTCTGGCGGCCTTTGCCCAGGGGGTTGACATTGGCTATATTCGCCAGGCTCTGCACACCTTTGAGGCCTCCACCGACCAGACCCCAGGCCGCATGAACCTGTTCAACCTGGGCCGGTTCCACGCCCTGGTTGACTATGCCCACAACCCCGCCAGCTACGAGGCCCTGGGTGGCTTTGTGAAAAACTGGCCGGGCAAGCGCATTGGCGTAGTCGGTGGCCCCGGCGATCGCCGCGACGACGACTTTATCACCCTCGGCAAGCTGGCAGCCCAGATGTTTGACGACATCGTGGTCAAAGAGGACGATGACACCCGGGGCCGCGATCGGGGCGACGCCGCCAAGTGGATTATCCACGGCATTGAGGAAGGGGTTGGCCACGCCAGCTACCGCACCATTCTCGACGAAACCGAGGCGATCAACACGGCGCTAGATGGCGCTGAGGATGACAGCCTGGTGGTGATTTTGCCCGAGAGCGTGACCCGAGCGATCGCCCTGATCAAAGCCCGCAACCCACTACCTGCCGTAAAGCCTGGGTTAAACGGTGTCCCCGAACTGGGAGCTACACCCCTCGACCAGTACGCCCAGGTACATCCCTAGCCGATAGGTAACGAACTCTCCAACAAACTCAAAAGGCTTCCCTGGTTTTGGGAAGCCTTTTGAGTTTGTGCTGATAAGTTTGTGCTGGCCGATGGAGGAGGTTAAAACTCCAGCAGTCGGTTGATGAATTCAGCCTCTAGGGACTTTTGCTGGAGGTCACGCGCGATCTGTAGACCCAGGGTAAAGGCTTGCTCGGCGCGGGCTGCGTCCTCCGTCAGCATGTAATAGTCGCCCAGCGCTTGATAGCTGAGGGCGGTTTGCAGATCCGGCGGCACCGTGCCCAGGGTAAGGGCAGCGCGCCGGTCGAGGTAGGCTTTGGCCTGCACCAGGTCGTCTCGCTCCAGGTAAATGCCAATTAGACCATCCAGGGCACGAATTTGCAGGGCGCGATCGCCCGCATCGACCCCGGCCCGCAGTCCGACCCGGTAGGCCCCAATGGCGTTAGACTCGCGCCCCAGGGCCACGTAGACATCCCCCAGACTGTTAGACGAGTGGGCCTCCCCCAGGTAGTCACTGGCCAAAATGCGGTAGTTGGTGGCGGCTTCGAGCAGCTGCACCGCCACGTCTAGGTCACCCCGCTGGGTTGCCACCTGGCCCAGGTTGCTGAGGGAGATGCCGATTGCCCGTGAATCGCCCGTGGTGCGAGCAATTTGCAGCGCTTCCTGAAAGTGAGCCTGCCCTTCGTTCAGTTTGCCCTGGTTGACGTAGAGATTGCCCAGGTTGTTGAGGCCGTAGACCTGCCCCAGCAGATCGTCGTTGTCGCGGGCGGTGCCGATGCGCAGCACAAAGGCTCGCTCGGCTTCGGGGTAGCGGTCGAGGGTGGCAAAGGCCGCCCCCATGGAGCCGTAGGCCCGCCCCGCCGCCTGACCGTCGCCCAGTAGGCGGTAGATCTCGGCGGCCTCAGCCCAAGACTCTACAGCCTGGGTGAGATTGCCCTCGGCCAGCTGCTGGTTGCCCAGCTGCATCCAGCCGTCCGCCACATCCCGCGATTCTCCCTGGGTGGCGCTGTTGGGGCGCAGATCGAGCTGTTCTTCCAGGTTGGCGGCGGGGGCAGCCTGCCCAACCAGCAGCATTAAACCCAGCGCCAGGCCCAGTGTGCCAATGTGCTGCTTACCAATGTGCTTCATTGCCATTGCCCCTCCCCAGGACTGCCGTTGCGGTCAGAATTAGTTGGCCCATTCGTTGCCAAACTCCCCTCCGAAGTCCCCAGCGGCACCCACCAGATTGGCATCTACCAGACCAACTCCCTCTAGGTCGGGCACGGTCAACAGGCCGTCAAGGTCATCGGCAAGAGGTTCGGGGCGCAGCGACGTATCGCCCAGGTAAATCTGGCGAATATCTTCGGGCAGGGCCGACTCCAGGTGCTGAAAGGCCAGCCCGAGCTTTTGGCGCACATCCGCTGCCGTCAGAGCCTCGCCCTCGGCCTGGAGGTAGGCGGCAATGCGGTTTTCGCTCCAGCGAAAGGTGAGGGCCATGACCGCCACCAGCCGCTCGACTGGAGGCAGGCGATCGAGGGCCTGCTCGACATAGCACCACAGGGGCGGCGTGGCCTGGTCAAGGGAATAGTGGATGGTCTCGACCTCGGGTACCACCGCCTGGTTGATGCACAGGGCGGTGATGTTGATCAGCCAGTTCTGTAGTGTAAAGGCTCCCGGCCCTTCGCCCGCCACCGCCTCGGGGCATTCGACCCCGCCCAGTTCCAGCAGAATGTGCCGCCAGGTGAGGGCAAACAGGTATTCGGCCTGCACGGGCGATCGCGCCGAGTGGCGAATCAGGCTATAGACCATGGGGCTGTAGCGACAAAAAATTGCCGTAAAGTAGCGCCCCGCATCGCCGTGGCGCTGAAACAGCTGCACCAGCTCGCGATCGCTCAGGTGGTGCAGCGATTGCACCAGCCGGTGGTCGCACTCGGGAAAGCTAGGAATAGGCGCTGGGCTAGACATAGGTTAAGCCGTGGAGAACGTTGACCAGAGCCAGAGCCAAAGCCAGATCTGCGATCGCGACTGACCCAGGCGGCGGATAAATCAGCCTTTAATATACCTACCGTGGCGGTTTTGGCGACGTTTTTTTTGAAACTCAAAGATTTTCCCTAGCCTGGGCTCAGGCGGAGGCCACCGCCCCAGCGAGTACCTCAGTAATTGGGGAGTTTATTGCAGAATTGATACACTGGTTACGAGCCGTCGATTACTGGTTTTGAGGCGAGTGCCACCGCCACCCCTGTCGTTATCCTGTGAGTGGGCCTATGCTGCTTGACTACTCCCTAAACCTTCCCCTGGCTTCCCTGCTGGGGCTGCCCCTCGACAGCATTATGTCGACCCAGGGGATTATGGTCTTGCTGCTGGTGGCCTACGCCGGGGCGATGTGGATGTTTCTCAAGGGTGCCCCCAAGGTCTACACAGTAATGGTGTCTGACCTGGAGGTAGCCCGCCGCTTTTACGAGGGCATGCTCAACCTGCCCGCCGCCGAGGTGCCCCTGCACTACTACTACAACTACGAGCAAACCCTGGGCACCGCTGGCCTCGACCCCATGTACATGGGCGGTGCCACCAGCTTGGCCAACCAAAACCTGATGAACAGTCCCGAAGGGCTATGGTATCAGCTGCGCAAAAACACTCAGCTTCACGTGGTGGGCGGTGCCAGCCTCGGTCACCGCAACCAGCAGCGCCACGTCTGCTTTGACCACAACTGCCTGGAATACATTTTGATGCGCGTGCAGCTCGGCGGCGTGCAGCACAAAATTCGCAACGAAAAGCCCCTCAACTTTTTGGTCAAAGACTACGACAACCAGGTGATCGAGCTAGCCGAAATTGACGATTGATTGTGCTAATCACAAAGGTACTTAGTGTTTGATTAATGCTTCCAACGCTAAGCTACGCGTCAACTCCTTAAAACTGTGTAGTTCGGCCTAATGCCGATAGCACCATTCTGAACAACTCATTTGCGTTATTTGTACATCCAACAGCACCGCGATGTCGTGAGTCTGAAACATGCTTTGGATCTCTTGAGTTGGCATAGATAATATAGCAGTTCTCACTCGTATAAAGTATAGGTCAGTTGCTCAAGCCTATTAATTTTAATGGCTTCCCAAATTGAGTTGTACCTTATCCGTTCTGGAACCGCTATAAATGGAGTTTGATCGCCTTCAGAACGCAGTTTCTCTAAGAGTGTGTAACCTGCACGGGAATCAGGAGGCCTTCCCATATCGGAAATGATGGCATCAAAACGGTTTTGAGAAATTTCTTTTAATGCTTCATCTGTCGATGTTGCTAGCACGAAACTCACACCTAGAGCTTCAAGTGATTGGCGCTCGTAGATGTTGTTATTAGGTCGATCATCTACCCAAAGTACAGTCGATCTGCTTGCACGTCGGATAGCGCTAGGTGTGACGAACTCAGAAACAACATTTGCTGCTGCCTTTGCCTCTACTGCTGCATTTTTATGGGTCATCTCTCCATCTGAGCGCGATGCTGCTGCTGCTGCCAGAGAAGCTGCTGCTTCAGCTTGCTTTCTTTTTAGAGAAGCCTCAAATCCTGCCCCTTTAAGCGATAGCTCACCTAAACTCAAGATGAATTCGCGAAAGTCTTGTCCAAATCGAATCAAAATGAACAAAAGCAATGCCGGCCAAATCAGTACATTTAGCAGTTTTGTAATGACATCGAGCAACTTAACAAGTTCGTCAACGCTCATTGTTTACCTAACGATGAATGACATAATTTTCAAGTTAAAAAGCTAAATTAATAGCCTTTTTCAGCAACAGGTTCTGGGTCATAGCCAAACCACTTGCGATGTAGCTCGGCAATGGTACCATCCGCCAGCATGGCGTCGAGGGTGGCGTCGATTGCCGCCTTGTTGGGCGAGCCGAGGGGCAAGGCAATGCCGTAGTATTCTTCCGTCAGCAGGTCATCGAGCAGGCGCACGTTTTTGAGGTTGGCGAGTTCGATCATGCCCTGGGCGGTGGGTTTGTCTTTGATGACGGCATCCACGTTGCCTTTTTCTAAATCGATCAGGGCTTTTTCGGCAGAGTCAAAGGTCACGAGCTGGGTATTGGGCACCTGGGCGGCTAAATCGGCCCCGGTGGTGCCCAGCTTAACCGCAATTTTTTTTGCCCGCTAGATCCTGCAGCGTAGAAATGCGGGTCTCGTCGCGGCGCACGGCGATCGCCAGCCCCGACTTAAAGTGAGGGCGCGAAAAGTCAATCACCCGATCGCGCTGCGCCGTGATAGTGATGGCATCCACCGCCGCATCGGCGGTGGATGCCTCCAGGGTGGCCATCAGCCCGTCAAAGGGAATGTATGCAAAGTAGACCTTGAGGCCCAGCCGTCGAGCTACTTCGGTGATTAAGTCAACATCAAAACCCACCAGTTCGTCCGCTGCAGTGAGGTAGACAAACGGAGGAAAGGCGGGGTCGGTGGTCACCACCAGGGTATCAGGGCGCCCACATAGCCGCGCGCCTCGGTGGTAGTCAGGGGGTGGGGGGCGCTACAGGCCGTCAGCAGCCCCACCGCCAAGGCGGTCAAGAATAAACGGCGCTGACAACGGTGCCCCATAGAGTAGACTCGGCAACCTCAAAACAACGTCTGGCTAAAACAAAGGTATCGTGGCGTCGATCGCCGCGCCAAAAAAGGTGTCGTTAAACCGCACCCGAGGCTCAGAGGATCGGCCAAAGCTAACGCCGCCGTAGACGTTAAGGCGCAGACCGGGGGTAATGCGGTAGACCACCTGCCCCAGCACCTGCTGAAACGTGTCGTAGCGGTCTTGGGCGGTGTAGTCGATGAAATTGAGCTGGTAGCTGACGCCCGCTTGCAGCTGAGGGGTGATATCGTAGCCCAGATAGCCTCCGGCTGAGTGAAAGAAGCGGCTAAAGTCGGTGGCGGTACCGCTGCTGGTAGACTGGGCACCGTTGAACTGAAACAGATAGTAGGTGTCAAGGGCTAGCTTGGGCGCAATGGGGTCGCGCCGCCCCAGGGTGAGGCCCAGAGCCGTGTTTTTGAAGAATCTTCCCCGGTTGCCGCCAGGGCGATACAGCTCTTGGTAAGTAAAAATCAGCTGCCCGTAGCTGCGGGGGGTCAACCCCTGGCGCAGCCCCACCCGCAGCCGCAAATCGTCGTAGTTGAGGGCTGACTGGGCCCCGTAGCGCTGTAGCCCATAGTCGGCGGTGGCAATCAGGGCGGTTTGCGGGCCGAGGGCAGGGTAGACGCCAAAGCCAATTGAGGGTCGCAAAAAGGTATCGCCGGTCAGCCCGCCCACATCATTGACGGCCAGCAAGATGTTGTCACTGTTGGCGATCGCCAGGCGGGCCGACAAAAAACCAATTTTCGCCGGGGGCTGGGCAGGTGCCACCGGAATCTGAGGCTGATCGCGAATGCGCAAAATTCCCAGGTCGTTGTCCTCGAGCAGGCTGCGCACTTGGATGACCCCTAGCTCTGGGTCTTGCTCGGTGAGCTCGGCCTCGGGGTCAGTCTGGGCCAGAGAGGTCGGGGGCTGAGGCTGGGCCGCTGGGGTCGGTGGAGCCAGCGCCGCCGCCGTGGTTAGGTAGCTCCTGATGTCAGGGGTTTGATCCGAGGCGATCGCCCCTGGGGCAAGGCTCAGCGGGCGGGCCGCTGACTCTTCTGCGGCTTCCCATCCATCGGCTGCCGGGGCCAGGGGCACCGTCTGTCCCTGCGAGACAGCGGGGGCGACTGGCCATAGAGACGGCACAGCGGCCGCAGCGGCCTCAACCTCCGTTGGCGTCACCACCTCAGCCGTGACGGCAGGGGCCGGCGGCGAGTTTAGCTGCTCTGCCTGGGCGCGATTTGGCAGGATGCCGCTGCAGAGTAGGCCAAAGCTAACTAACGCCAGGGGGAGGGAGGGGTGCCGCTTAATCAAAGAAGCCTGCCTGGATATACCGTGTGTTGTCCTGTCACCAGCAGAATCACTGATACTGCTGCTGATTCCCGAAAAAAAGGCTCAAATTTATTAAAGATTTAATCTAAATGAGGATACAAGATTTACGAATCACCCCGAATTGAGCTGCCCGAACCCTACCATAGAGCTAAGCCTCCGCTTCGATAGCGTCCAGTTCGCCAGCATGCCAGAACGGCGTTTTGCCAGATTGAGGGGTACCACCTCGAGTCGATAGCCTGGGTCAATGGTGTTGCCCCTGGCGCTGAACTGTCACCGTTGGGGTATTCTACCCACAATTACCCTGGCTGGTCAGGGCCGAGGGCATTTGGCCGCATCTACCTCAGGGCCACAGGCCTACTGCAATTCGTGGTCATTCTTAGTTGAGCTATGGTTTTTCGTACCCATGGGTTTTCGGCAGCGCTGCTGGCGATTGTAGGCGGTGCTGCGATCGCGTCTCCGGCCCTGGCAGAGGTGCCCTGGGCCTGGGCCAACTTAAGGGCCAGCACCGATCAAGTCAATCTGGTGTCCGCCAGCGGCAACACTCGACCGGCCACGGTGGCCGACTGCTTTTGCCCAGGGGAAACCCTGAGTACCAGCGCGGCGGCTAGGGCCGAGGTGCTCTTCAACGATGGGTCGCTGACCCGAGTGGGCGAGCAGGCCAGTCTGCGGTTTTGGCCCGACACCCGTAAGCTGCTGCTGAATCAAGGCACGGTAGCCCTGTTTGTGCCCCCCAACCAGGGACGAACGACGGTGCAAACCCAGAATGCCACTGTAGGGCTCAACAGCACGGCTGTGGTAGTGCGTTACGTGCCCTCTCGACAGCTGACCCTGGTGATGGCCCTGGGCGACTCAGCGACGGCCCCTGTGCTGGTGACGACCGCTGAAACAGGCCAGGAGCTGGCGCTTTACGGAGGGCAAATGGCTTTTATTGGCGGGAGTGGTTGGCAGGTTGTGGAGTTTGATCTGCTGGAGTTTTACCACACCAGCGCGTTGGTGGCGGGCCTGCACCTGGACGACCCTGCCTATCGCCCTACCCCCCAGGATCCCCTAATGGGCGTGCGCCCTGACCTACTGCGTGCCCTAGAGCAGCAGACTCCCTTCGATACCGAAAACGCCATTCTAGACCCCGCCCTAATCAACGACTTTTCCCCTGAGGCTAGCCTCCAGGATGTAGAAGAACCGCTGCTCACAGCTCCCTCTACCCCGGTAGAAGAGCTGAGGCGGCTCACCGAAACTCCGCCTGGGGTGGTCAATCCGCTGCCAGATCTTCCAGCTACGGCTTCCCCACCCGCTGAAAGTCCTCTCACGGTTGGGGCTCCACCGGTTGAAGGTCCCACCGGGACGCCTACCAGCGCTGGTACCCCCGCACTGGCACCCGCCCCCTAAAACCCACGGTACTTAGCACAGGCGTTGCTACTACGGGCAAATGTGGGGGTGGCACGCTGGCCCAGGGCCGTTGCTTCGAGAAATTAGGCAGAATGTCATAACCAGTCTGGCGATCACCCTAGATCTTGCCTCGATCATCATGCTTGTGCCCATTGACTAAACTACACCGTTCAGTTAAATTCAGTGCAGTTGTCCTATGCGCCTATGTCTACCCACCCGGTTCAACCCTGGAGAAAGCCGAGTTTTTGGTTGTTGATTGCCGCCCTGCTGCTTGTGGGGGCAGGGTCCACCGTAGCGGTGCGCAACGTAATGCAAAGCCGCCAAGCCGCCCGCGAGCAGGCCGAGCTGCCGCCCCCGCAGCAGGTGAAGGTGGTGGCTCTAGGGCGAATTGAGCCCGCCAGCCGCGTCATTGACGTGGCCACTGCCGAGGCCGGGCGCATCGATCGCCTCGAGGTAGAGAAGGGCGACCAGGTGCAGGCGGGCCAGGTCTTGGCCTACCTCGACACCTACGACGTACGCCGCGCCGAACGCGACGTGGCCGCCAGTCAGCTGGCCGAGGCCCGCGCCCAGCTCGCCGCCGAAACGACGTTAGGTAATTCTCAGGTGCAGGAGGCCAGTACTCGAGTCGGGCAGATTGACGGGCCGCAGCAGGCGGCGATCGCCGCCCAGCAATCCGCTGTTGAGAGCCTCCAGGCCGAGCTGAGCGTCGCCGAAATCGATCTAGCCCGCTTTCAAGAGCTCAACGCATCGGGGGCGATCTCTCGCCAGGAGCTCGATCGCCAGCAGGCCACCGTCAACAGCCTGCGCGCCGACCTGGGCAACGCCCAAGCGACCAAACAGCGGCTCGAGCAGGCTCGCCTCAGCGATATTCGCAATGCCCAAGCCCAGGTGGTTTCGGCGCGGGCCACCACTACCCGCGACCAGGTAGCCAGCAAGGTTGACTCTGCCGCCCAAAACCTAGCCCTGGCCGAAGCCCAGCTGGCCCGCACCATCGTGCGAGCACCCCAGGCCGGGCAGGTGCTCGATGTCTTTGCCTACCCTGGAGAGGCCGTAGCTCCGGCCGATGGCCCCATCTTGGCCCTGGGCGACACCGACCAGATGGTGGTGGTGGCCGAGGTCTACGAGACCGACATTGGCCTGGTTAAACTGGGTCAGCCTGCCACCATTACCAGCCGCAACGGTGCCTTTAGCGAGACCCTGACCGGCACCGTTAGCGAGATTGGCCTGCAAATCGCCAAAAATGACGTGCTCGACGATGACCCCGCCGCCAACGCCGACGCCCGCGTAGTCG
The DNA here is from genome assembly GCA_003249105.1 of Leptolyngbya sp. Taxonomy (GTDB): domain Bacteria; phylum Cyanobacteriota; class Cyanobacteriia; order Phormidesmidales; family Phormidesmidaceae; genus Nodosilinea. Next base: position 14,181 of record QBLT01000121.1, read on the forward strand.
AAGTGCGGGTGCAGGTTGACCAAAGTGAAGCGGTGGCGGCGCTCACCAATCTCCAGGTCGACGTCGCCATCAATATAGAACCCTAGGAGGTGGCGATGAAG
>QBLT01000122.1 GCA_003249105.1 Leptolyngbya sp.
GGGAGGGATAGGGTGCTGTTTAGGTGGATGGAAGATGAGGAGTTGGGGAAGCTGGGGGCGATAGAGGGTGGGATTCATTCTTTAGCGCCTCATCACCTTCCCCATCATCTTCCTCACCTTCATCACGCTCCCAGGCCAATAAACTCCTCTGCGGTAGTGGGATGAATCGCTAGGGTGGCATCGAAATCAGCTTTGGTGATGCCCTTGGTGACGGCGATCGCAACGCCCTGCACAATCTCTGCGGCGTGGTTACCGACCAGGTGCGCCCCCAGCACTCGGTCGGTGGATTTTTGTATTACTAGCTTAATTAAGCCCTGGGGCTCGCGGTCAGAGAGGCTGTAGTACAGGGGCTGAAACCGTGAGCAATAGGTTTGAATATCGTCTTTCCCAAAGGTTTTGGCAGCCTTGGCCTCAGTCAGGCCTACGGAGCCCAATTCAGGGGTGGTAAATACAGCAGTTGGGATGGTGTCGTAGTCGAGGGTGGCGGGTTGGTGGCCAAATTCGGCATCGGCAAATAGGCGGCCCTCCCGGATAGCGACGGGGGTGAGGCTGACGCGATCGATGATGTCGCCGATGGCAAAGATGTGGGGAACGGTGGTGCGATAGTGGTCATCAACGGCGATCGCACCCTTCTCAACGGTCACGTCAATATTCTCTAGCCCTAGACCCTTCACGTTGGGGCTGCGTCCGGTGGCCGCCAAACTTACTACATCGCTGAACACGGTCTTTTGCCCCTGCTCGGTGGTTACGGCTAGGGTGAAGCCTGACTTGGCGGGGGCGATCGCAATCTGCTCGCTGTTGGTCACCATGGTGATACCGCGCCGCTGCATTGCCGCGTGGACTTCGTTGCGCAGGTCGTCATCAAAGCCGCTCAGAATGCTGTCGCCCTGAACGATCTGAGTGACTTCGGTGCCCAACCCGTTGAGAATGCTGGCAAACTCGCAGCCGATATAGCCGCCGCCAATAATCACCATGCGCTTTGGCTGCTGGGGCAGAGAAAAAATATCGTCGGAGGTAATAGCGTGCTCGATACCGGCAATATTGTCTGGCCGAGTGGGCTGCCCACCGGCGGCAATCAAAATTTTGGCGGCGGTGACGGTGGTTTCACCCAGGGCCAGGGTGTGCTCATCGACGAACTGCGCCCGGTGGCGAAAAAGCTCTACGCCTGACTTGTCGAGCAGGTCTTGATACACACCCCTGAGGCGCTGCACTTCGCCGTCGATGGCGGCAATTAGAGTCGCCCAATCAAAGCGTCGCTCGCCCGCCGCCCAGCCGTAGCTAGTGGCCACTTCAAACTGATCTGCAAATTGGGCGGCATAGACCATCAGCTTTTTGGGTAAGCAACCGCGATTGACGCAGGTGCCGCCCAGCTGCCGCGTCTCAACCAGACCCACTTGGGCACCGTGGTCGGCGGCCCGCCGGGCTGCCGCTATGCCGCCAGAGCCACCACCAATTACCAGCAAATCAAAGTCGTAGGTCACGGCATTTCCTAGGGTAGTGTCGCTCTCTAGGATTGACCGCAATCTATCTTAAAAACATCCTCAGTTGGGTACAGTTTGGGGCGATCGCCTCCAGGAGTGCGATAGCGGGGTGAACCCACCAGAAACCCGGAGCAACCACCTAGTACGATGCGGCAGAAATGACTCTACTGTTCAGAATGCTTGAAATACCCGTGCCTAAGGATTTTTCCATTTTGAACTTTGCATTTTGAACTCCGCGTAGCGGTACTAGGAAACAGGTTCAGTAGCGGTAAAGGCCATCTGCCAAAAGGCCGCTTCCAGGTCGGCCACCTGCAAAAAGGCAGCATCGGCCTGGGCCTCCACCTCTGGGCTTGCCGTGGACAGGGCGGCATCGGCCTGGGCCGCCAGCAGGTGCACATAGTCAGTAAAGCCGGGGTTCCCCCAGCGATCGGCGAACTCGGTGTAGGGCTCGGGCATGGGGCCAGGCAGCTGCCAACCTTGGTTGTAGGCGTACTCGATCGCCCACAGAGCGGTAGCCTGCACCGCATAGGGCTGCCCGGCCAGGCTGGCCATAAACTCACAGTAGCGCTGGCAGGTGAGCTGGGGGGCAGTGGAGAGGTTGAGCGATCGCTCGGCGGCCTTAGCCTCAAACCACAGCAGCTCGTCTTTGAGCGCCCCCAGCCCCGCCAGCAGCCCATCAATGTGGGCATCGGGAGCCGCCCCCAGCACCCGCCCTACCATGCGGGTAAAGTCTTTCACAAACAAAAAATCCTGCACCAGCCAGGTGTTGAACTGAGCGGGGTGCAGAGTGCCGCGCTGGCAACCGGTCAAAAACGGGTGGGTAGTGGCGCTGTGCCAGGCGGTGGGGTGGGCTTGCAAGAGGGATTGACAGGTCAGAGGCATGGAAATCTTCCTCCTAATTCGGCACAATTTCGGTCACGACCCGGCCCCCGTCTACCACCACGGTCTGGTCGTCAATGCGCCCCACGGCGCGCGCGCCGTTGAGGTTGACGTTGGGGTTGACCTGGCGATAGTTGACACCGCCCTCGGCGACTAGGGTTTGGGTATCGACGTTCCAGTTGAGGCGATCGCTGGTCATGCGGGCCTGGTTGGCTTCGCCCACCGCCACCACCTCCTGGGAGAGAAAAATCTGCTGCGCCGCCAAATCCATGCGGCCCTGACGGGCGGTCACCCTAATTTTATTTTCAGGGTGAATCAGGGTGAGGGGCTGATTGACGGTCACCTGCTCCTCAGCCACCTGCCAATCGAGAGCTTCACTGGCCATATTGAGCGGAATATCCAGCATCTGCATGGCCACCTGCCCACGCAGGGTCACCAGCTGCGTAGCCAGGTCTACCGTGCCGCGCTGGCCAACTACCACATCGGTAATCGCGTTTTGCTTGAACTGCTCTACCCGCAGGGGCTGAGCGCTATCAATCCGCTCTTCCTGCCAAAACCAAACCAGCTCCTGGGCCTGGAGCTTCAGCCAGGGGTCGGCCTGGGGGTCGGTGACCACCGTATTGGCCACCACGTTGCCTTCTAGCTCCATGCGGTTTTCGCGGTTAAACACCCGCGCCTCGTAGGCCACAGCTCGCAGCTGCGGGTGGGTACCGGTAATCTGGCCCCGCATGACCAGCACGTCATCTTGGGGACGCCACTCCATTTCGTTGCCCCGCAGCACGGAGCCATTCTTAACGCCGGTGGCCACAATATTGCCGCGCAGCAAAATGACGCTGCCGTTCTCGCGCACCTCGCCCGTGTCGGCCACCACTTGGTAGATCACTTCGCCATCCTGAAACAGGTCGCCGTCGGGCCGGGTGATAAACGCCACCTGCTGATCAGGGCTGTAGGTCACCTCCTTGCCCTTCACCCGCCAGAGCAGCTGTCCCTGTTCGTCGGGCTGCTCCAGGGTGACATCCCGCAGGGTCAGGCCGGGGGGTGGATCCCCAGAAGCCGAGTCGTCGGCACCCGGCTCAGAACCAGGCCCCGGCCCGAGCAGGCTATATAGCCCCACGGCTAGAGCTGCGATCGCAGCACCACTGATCATCAACCGCCGCCATCGTGCCATGGTGCTGCGCCTGTAAACCCTACTCGCTGATTGTCACGCCGTCGTCTACCGGCTCATCGGCAGTGGACAGGTTAGACAGGGGGCGATAGGTGTAGTTGTGACTTGCAGAGTTGCGGGGCATTTTTCGAATGTCATCTTTGACCCCTTCGAGATCGATGTAGCGATCGGCCACATTGATCAGGCTGTCGCTGGTCATCGATCGCAGACTCACCACCTCGACCCGCGCCCCTCGGTAGCTAGCGGCATCGGCGGCGTAGGCCAAATCGCCATCGCCACTGACCAACACCGCCGTGTCGTAATAGTCCACCAGGGCCACCAGATCTACGGCAATTTCAACATCGAGATTGGCTTTTTTAGAGCCGTCGGGCAGCTGCACCAGGTCTTTGGCAATTACCCGGTAGCCGTTGCGCCGCATCCACAGCAAAAAGCCCTGCTGCTTTTCGTTAGTGCGGTCTACCCCAGTGTAGAAAAACGAGCGAAACAACCGTGAGCCAGCGGTGAGCTTGCACAGCAGCTTAGTGTAGTCGATCTCAATGCCCAGTTGCAGAGCCGCATAGAACAGATTTGAACCATCGATAAAAATGGCCACCCGACCGCGATTGTCGAGCACCTGCTCAGGGGTAAATATGGCATCTTCACCCAGCAAAGAATGGTTGTTTAAGGAATGGCTGTGGGTATCTAACATGGGTTTTTATGAAGGTGTTAAATCGAGCTGAAAGCAAACGTGATATGAGCTGGAGCGGTGTTGGGCTAGGGGCTGGCTGCAGGTTCGGGCAGCTCCAAGCGCTGAAATACGGGGGAGGCTTCTCCCAATAGCTGACCGGGGGGCAGATGGCCCCAGGCGGCATGGTTGGTGTAGCTAACCTGCTGGCCGATGGCCTTGTCGTCAAAATCTATGGCAAAGCCCAGCTGGGCATAAATTTGGTTGCTAACGCCGGGAATCACCGGCGACAGCAGATAGGCCGCCTGCCGCACCGACTCCAAGACGGCGTATAGAACGGCTTCAGTTTCGGCCTGCTTGCCCTGTTTATAGAGACTCCAGGGAGCTTGCTCATCAAGGAACTTGTTGCTGGCCTGCACCAGCGCCAAAATTGCAGCGCAAGCCTGGCTGAAGGCCAGGTGAGTATAGGCTTCAGAGACGGTTTTAGACAGCCCGGTGCCGATCGCCCGCAGGGAGTGGTCAGCCGCAATGCTTTGGGGATCAACGTCAGGCACATGGCCGTCGCAGTAGCGCCCGGCCATCTTCAGGGTGCGGTTGAGCAGGTTGCCCAGGTCGTTGGCCAGATCGGCATTGAGCACGTTGATAAAGCGGGTTTCGTTGAAATCGCCGTCTTTGCCAAACTCAATTTCGCGCAGAAAGTAGTAGCGCACCGCATCGGGGCCGTAGGTTTCCACCAGCGCCACCGGATCGAGGGTGTTGCCCTGGCTTTTACCCATTTTTTGGCCGTCTTTAGTCAAAAAGCCGTGGCTAAAGACTCGCCCTGGCAGGGGCAGCCCCGCCGACATCAGCATGGCGGGCCAGGAGATGGCGTGAAACCGCAGAATATCTTTCCCTGTCAAGTGGATATTAATCGGCCACCACTTAGCCACTGCCCGCTCCAGGCTCGGTGGTTCGCTGGGGTCTTGCAAAGCCGTTAGGTAGCCCAGTAATGCGTCAAACCACACGTAAAGCGTGTGTTCCGGATCGGTAGGCAACGGAAAACCCCAGTCGAGGTTGACCCGCGAAATTGAGAAATCCTGAAGGCCTCGTTTCACAAAGCTCAGCACTTCGTTACGGCGGGCCTCAGGCTGAATAAAGTCGGGCCGATCGGCGTAGAGCTGCTCCAGCGGCTCTTGGTATTTCGACAGCTTGAAGAAGTAGTTTGACTCGTCGCGCCACTCCACCGGCTTGTTGGTATGAATGGCGCAGTGCTGGTTAGGCAGCAGATCGCGCTCTTCCTTAAATTCTTCGCAGGAGACGCAGTACCAGCCCTGCTGCTGGCCCTTATAGATGTCTCCCTGATCCCACAGACGCTGAAAAAACTCGTTGACGATGACGTTGTGGCGAGAAGAGGTAGTGCGAATAAAGCGATCGCAGTCAATATTCAACAGCCCCCACAGCCGCTCAAACCCAACCACAAATTCGTCGCAGTGCTCCTGGGGTGAGACACCACGATCTTCAGCGGTACGCTGAATTTTTTGGCCGTGTTCATCGGTGCCGGTAATCATCAGCACCGGATGCCCCATCAGCCGATAAAATCGAGCCACGACATCGGCGGCAATGGTGGTGTAGGCGCTGCCAATATGGGGTAAGCCATTGACGTAATACAGCGGCGTAGTAATGGCAAAGGGCGATTGATCTACAGGGGTAAAAGTCATACAAAAACTGAAAAATCAGCCCACAAAGAGGCCCATACGATAACAGCGGCGATCGGTGCCTTAGCCTCTAGACAAAAGGCTTTAGACTAAACCCGACAAATACTAAGGATAGCAGCGCCAGGAAAAAGCTAAACCGAGGCCCCTTGCAGACCTAGAAGAATCAAGCTAGCATCCTAGCCTGCTATGTTAGGGTTCCCTGAGTAAGCCCCAGAAGTTTTAAGCATCTGGCTAACCCCCTGCATCTAAAGGATTGCCTAATAATCGTTCAGTAGGCCCAGGCGGTCGGGGGGCCAAAACCGCACCACGGCTTTACCAATAATATTTTCCTGGGGCACAAACCCCCAGGCGTGGCTATCGTAGCTGCTGTTGCGGTTGTCGCCCAGCACCAGGTACGAGGCTTCGGGCACCTCTTCAGGCCCCCACTGGTAGTCGGGTGCGGCTTTGATGTAGGGCTCCGTCAGCACCTCGCCATTGCGCAGCACTTTGCCATCGCGCACCTCGACCACATCACCCGGCAAACCAATGATGCGCTTAATAAACGCATCCCGGCGCTTGCCTGGAACCGTAAGGCTATCGGGCGGCCAAAACACCACCACATCCCCATGTTGGGGGGGGTTGAGGTAATAGCTAATCTTCTCGATCACGAGGCGATCGTTAATTTGCAGCGTGGGCTCCATTGAGCCCGAGGGAATGTAGCGCGCCTCTGCCACAAAATGACGAATGCCCAGGGCCAACACCACACTCAGCCCAATGGTTTGTAGCCCTTCCACCCAGGGATTGGGCTGGGGGGCCTGCTGCTTCTGAGTCAGGCCTGGTTTGAGGGATGACTCGGGCGGCAGCGAAGATTTGTCAGACTGATCGGTCACAGGTGTGTCCCCGAAAATAGAGAGAGATGAGCCCCGGTAGACCCCAGGGCAAAGCCGCCCCAAACGTACCCGCTAGGCCTGTCCTAGTGTAGTCGATCTACTTTGCAACCATCGGTTTCGGGTAGACGGTTGGTTACAGAGACAACAGACAATGAATAATGAACTCGGCGATTCCCAAAGCGCACCCCTAGGGCACAGCGGGGGCGAGTTCCTCAGACCACAGCCCTTTTTCTTCGAGCCAGGGGCGGCTGTAGATGCGCGACTGGTAGCGGGAGCCACCATCGCACAGCACGGTGACAATTTTGTGGCCGGGGCCAAGCTGCTGGGCCAGTTTTACCGCCGCCGCTACGTTGATGCCCACCGAGCCGCCCATGAACAGCCCGTCATCATAAAGCAGCTGATAGATGGTACGCAGCGCTTCTGGGTCTTCAATTTGGATGGCGTCGTCGATGGGCACCCCCTCCATGTTGGCGGTGATGCGGCTGTTGCCAATGCCCTCAGTGATCGAGCTGCCCTCAATGTGGACTTCGCCGGTTTTGACGTAGCTATAGAGGCCGCTGCCCATAGGGTCAGCCACCACGCAGCGAATGCTGGGGTTTTTCTCTTTGAGAAACATGGCTACGCCAGCGTAGGTGCCGCCGGTGCCCGTAGCCGCCACCCAGCCATCCACGGTGCCCTCGGTCTGCGCCCAGATTTCGGGGCCAGTGGTTTCATAGTGGGCCAGGCGGTTGGCCAAGTTGTCGAACTGGTTAGCCCAGACGGCGTTGTCTAGCTCCGCCGCCAGGCGACCGGAGAGCTTTACGTAGTTGTTGGGGTCGCGGTAGGGCACGGCGGGTACGGTGCGCACCTCAGCGCCGAGGGTGCGCAACAGGTCAATTTTTTCTTGCGACTGGGTGTCGGGGATGACGATGAGGCAGCGGTAGCCCTTGGCATTGCAGATGTGGGCTAGGCCAATGCCAGTGTTGCCAGCGGTACCTTCAACCACGGTGCCGCCGGGCTTGAGCAGCCCCTTTCTCTCGGCGTCTTCGACGATGTAGAGTGCGGCGCGATCTTTGACTGAGCCGCCGGGGTTGAGAAACTCTGCTTTGCCCAGAATGTCGCAGCCGGTGGCCTCGCTCACGCTGTTGAGCCGAATGAGGGGAGTGTTGCCGACCGTGGCGACAAAACCTTGTTTGATATCCATGCCTTTCGTAACCGTTGAGAACAGCCTGTTCGGGGCCAGGCGATCGCCCACCCTAGAGCCTGCCCAAGGCGATATCCCCAGCGCAGGTCGCCTCTTCATCCTACGGTGAAACGGCTGGCTTCTCGGCGAGAATCGGGCACTTTTCTGGGGTTCTGTCCACAAGTTCAGCTCAGGGGTAGAGTTTTTTGACCGGCAAAATTCCTTGGCTGAACTTGGCCCTTGTGGACGTAGATTTAGTTTATCGGTGCAGTCTACTTGCTCTGTCAGCCTCTAACCCCTCCCCTGGGCCACGATGAAAACCCTTGAAGCGCTAATTTTTGATGTCGATGGCACCCTGGCCGAAACCGAGCGCGACGGCCACCGCGTTGCCTTTAATCAAGCGTTTCAAGAGTTTGGTCTGCGCTGGCACTGGCCCGTGGGTCTCTACGGGCAGCTACTGCGGGTAGCGGGGGGCAAAGAGCGGATTCGCTACTACGTTCAGCGCTACCAGCCCAAGTTTGAAACTGAGAATATCGACGAGCTGGTGGTGGCCCTGCACCAAGCAAAGGCCAAGCACTTTCAAGCTTTAGTTGAAAGCAATGTGATACCGCTGCGACCGGGGGTACGGCGACTGATCGAAGCGGCGCAGCGGCAGGGGGTACGGCTGGCGATCGCCACTACCAGCGCCAAAGACAGCGTTATCCCCCTGCTTGAGCGCCTGCTGGGGCCAGACTCACCCACTTGGTTTGAGATCATCGCTGCCGGAGACATGGTGCCTGCCAAAAAACCCGCCCCCGACATCTACAATTTGGTGATCGACGCGATGAATCTCAACCCCGCCACCTGCCTGGTGCTTGAAGATAGCCCCCAGGGCCTAGAAGCCGCGACCGCTGCCAGTCTCCCCACCGTGGTTACCGTCAATGACTACACCCGCAACTATGCTCTGCCCGGTGCTCGCCTCGTCATCAGTCATCTGGGCGAACCCAGCCTTCCCTTTGAAGTCCTGTGGGGCGAGGCCAGCAACGCCTACTATTTCTCCCTAGATCTGGCCCAGGCTCTCCTACCCGCCTAGATGCCAACACTCCTGAGGGCGCACACCGTGCGCCCCTACCGTCCTCATTGCTTCATCCTCACCCATGCCTCTCTCCTACACCCTTTGGCACGCCAATCAAGACCTTGCGATCGCCTGCCTCCACCACCCCTTTGTTCAGGGCATTGGCGATGGCACTCTGCCAGTGGAAAAATTCGCCTACTACGTGGGGCAAGACGCCTTTTTTCTCGAAGCTTTTGCCCGCGCCTACAGCATCGCCGCCGCCAAAGCGCCTACATGGGAAGTGTTTCAAGTGTTCCACCAGCTAGCCGATGGGGTGCTGGCCGAGCTAAATCTGCACAGCGGCTACGCCCAGGAATGGGGAGTAGACCTAACCACCGTTACCCCTGGTGCCGCCACCCGTCGCTACACCGATTTTTTGCTCAGCACCGCCTGGGGGCAAGAGCCTGGCGCGACGGCGGTGGCGATGGCCCCCTGCATGAGGCTCTACGCCTTTTTGGGTCAGTCTTTGGCAAAACTCAGCCCGCCGCCCCATCGCTATAGCCCCTGGATCGACACCTACAGCAGCGACCAGTTTGAACCCCTAGCCGCCCAGCTTGAAGCGCTGATCGATGATCAGGCAGCAGATAGCCGTAGCAATCAGACCGCCTACCGCTACGCCATGGAGTGCGAACTCGCCTTTTTTGAAGCCGCCTGGCAGGGCTAAAGCCAGCAGCCGTTAATCATCTAGTCAACAAGTCAGCTTGACAACGTTAGAATCTTACTAAGTTCTTACCGGCGGTAAGGTTAGCGGTTATGGAAGTGACGCGTCTTTCTAGCAAAGGCCAAGTGATTATCCCTAAAGCCCTGCGGGTCACTCACCAATGGGAGGCAGGGCAAGAGCTAATCGCGGTGGATGTCGGCGATGGCATTTTGCTGAAGCCTAAAAAGCCTTTTGAGCCAACAACCTTGACCCAGGTAGCAGGCTGCCTCAGCTATCAAGGCACGCCTAAAAGCCTAGACGATTTTGACCAGGCCATTCGCGAGGGCGTGATGGAGCAGTGGCATGATCGCCGTTGATACTAATGTTGTCGTCAGACTGCTAACTAAAGACGATGAACAGCAGTACAACGCCAGCGTCAGGCTATTTCAAACGCCAGAGATTTTTATTTCCGACACAGTCATTTTAGAAACAGAGTGGGTGCTGCGGTTTGCCTATGGCTTTCAGCCCGATGAAATTTGTGCGGCCTTGAGAAAATTGTTTGGCTTACCCAACGTGCAGTTAACCAACGGCAATCTGATGGCCCAGGTGTTGCAATGGCACGAAAATGGTCTCGACTTCGCCGATGCTCTGCACCTGGCCACCAGCCAAATGTGCACTGAGATGTATACCTTCGATCGCAGGTTTGCCGTCCAGGCCCAGACTCTCACCGATTGCTCCGTTCAATTGCCCTAGCTAGGCCCTATCTAGGTGCCATACAGCACCTAGATAATGTCCCTTGGCCAGAGATAATAGACGCGGAACCCTCTACTGGCTGACCCCATGACTGCCGACATTCGTCTACTCGTGCTCGATATCGATGGCACCCTGGCTGGCGTGTCTAACCAGATCAGCGAGCCGGTGCTGGAGGCGGTGCGCGAGGTGCAGCAGCGGGGGATTGCGGTGGCGATCGCCACTGGGCGCATGTATCAATCGGCGCTGCGGTTTTATGAGGTGGTGGGCTCAACCCTGCCGCTGATGGCCTACCAGGGGGCGTTTATTAAAGACCCCCACACGCAAACATTGCACCGCCACACGCCGCTGCCCCGGCGGCTGGCCCTCGAAATTCTCGCCTACCTGGCCCCGATGGAGGCCAACAACGACCTGTCGATTCACCTCTACATTGACGACCAGCTCCATGTGCGGGCGATTATTGAAGATACTGAGGCCTACGCTGTGCGATCGGGTGTGCAGCCGATCGCAGCGGGAGACTTAGCCACCCTACTGGCGGGCAACGTCGCCATCGAAACCACCAAGCTGCTGACCCTGAGCGAAAACGTAGACTTGCTGAGCGATATTCTCAACGACCTGGGGCAGCGCTACCCCCTCGATGACCTGTATCTGACGCGATCGGTGGAATATTTTGTCGAGGCTACCCATCCCAAGGCCAACAAGGGCGAAGCGGTGCGGTTTTTGGCCGAAGACCTGCTGGGCCTCAAGCCCAACCAGGTGATGACCGTGGGCGACAACTACAACGACCTCGAAATGCTGCGCTACGCGGGCATTGGCGTGGCCATGGGCGACGCCCCAGAGCCGGTCAAGCAGGGGGCTGACTGGGTGGCACCGGGGGTTGAGGCGGATGGAGTGGCGGCGGCGCTGCGGGAGTTTCTGCTGTAGGTTTGGCCAGGCTGTCGATTAGCAGGCTGTCGTACAGCTCTGAGAGGGTGACGACGCGGTAGCCCTGGCGATCGATCAGCGCCAGCAGGGTGGGCAGCGCATAGGCGGTCTGGACACAGCGCTCCATCGAGCCGCCGTGCATGACAAAAATTGCTCCCGGGAAAATAAACTGTCCCAGGTACCAGGTGTTGAGGTGGGGAGTGCTCAGGCTGCGCATGGTGTCAAAGGGAACCATTGAGGCCAGGGCCACCAGCGACTCGTAGCCGGGAGCGAGGCGAATGTGCTCGACCATAGCCCGGTTGTAGAGGCCGCGACCGGGGCGATACCAGCGCAGAGGCTGCTGAATTAGATCGGTGATGCGATCGTGGGCCTCTTGAAAGTGGCGGGCAAACTGAGCCGGCTGCAACATCGCCGGAGTAGTGTCGGTGGTGCCGTGGTTGGCAATCTCGTGACCACTGGCGAGAATGTCTTGCAGCACCGTGCTGCCGGGGTTAAGGTGGTCGGTAATGACAAAGAATGTGGCGTGAACCGGCTGTTTGGCGGTGCGGTTGTAGGTATCCAGCGCGTCGAGAATCATTCGGGTGGAGGCATCGTCGCGATCGCCCGGCGTCGGCACATCATCGATGGTCAACGCCACCAGGGGAGCTTTGGTCGGCGCGTAGAACAGCGCATCCGGAAACATCCGGGCGACCTGGGTCAGCAGCTGGTGGTGGGGAGGAGCCATAGCATTAGCGGCCATAGCCTTAATGACTGGTGGGATCTAGACTATCGCGGAGGCGATCGCCCAGCGTGTTAATGCAAAGGACTGTGAGAAAAATTGCCACACCGGGAGCCAGCACCAGGTAAGGAGCGCTCTCGATATAGTTTTGGGCGTCGTAAAGCATGCGCCCCCAGGTGGGCACGTCAGGGGGAAACCCCACCCCCAAAAAGCTCAGGGTAGACTCAGCCAACAGGGCATTGCCCACGCCAATCGTCGCCGCCACAATCACCGGGCCGAGAATATTCGGCAGCAGATGGGTTTTGACAATGCCCCAGGGCCGCGCCCCCAGGGCCACCGCTGCCTGCACAAAGGTGCGCTGCTTCAGGCTTAGGAACCCAGCCCGCACCAGCCGCGCCACCGACATCCAGCTCAGCCCACCAATCAGCAGCACAATCAGCAGAAAAATGCCCCGCTCTGGCCCCAGGGCGCGGCGCACCGGGTCGCCCAGCAAATACACCACCAGCAGCACCAGGGGAAGCTGCGGCAGCGCCAAAAACAGGTCGGTGACGCGCATCAAAACAACATCCACCCAGCCACCGCAGAACCCGGCCAATGCACCGATGGCCACCCCCAAACTAATCCCCACCAGGGTCGCCGCTACCCCCACCGCCAGCGAAATGCGGCCCCCAATCAGCAGCCTGGCCAGCTGATCTTGTCCCAAGTCGTTGGTACCTAATGGCTGCCCCACACCGGGCGGCAAAAAGGCGCGGCCAAAGTCAATGGTGCTGGGAGAGCCGGAGTAGAGGAGGGGGCCGAGGGCGATCGCCACCATCAGCATCCCCAGCACCACCAGGGCCAGTTGGGCGGTGCGATCGCCCAAAAGCCGTTCCCAAACCCGATTTTTGCTTCCGGTAGGAGCCACGGCTCCCGGCACCAGGTCGGTATTAGTGGCCATAGCGCACCCGAGGGTCAATCACACCGTAGAGCAGGTCGGCCACCAGGTTAAATGCCACTACCAGCACCGCGTAGATAAAGGCAATCCCCATCACCACGGGCGTATCGCTGCGGTAGATCGACTCGATCAGCAGCGCCCCGATCCCCGGCACCCGAAACACCTGCTCGGTCACCAGCGCCCCCGTAAAAATCGTCGGAATATCCAGCGCCACCAGCGTTACCACCGGAATCAGCACATTGCGCAACATGTGCAACGTGACGATGCGCCAACGCCCCAGCCCCTTCGCCCGCGCCGTTTTCACATAGTTCTGGGGAATTTCTTCAAGCATGGCGGCCCGCACAAACCGCAGCAGCACCGCCGTCTGAAACAGCACCAGGGTGGCGATCGGCATGATCGACTGCCTCAGCCACCGCCCCATACTCTCCAAATCGCTTACCACTAGCTGGTTGTCGTAGATAAAGGGCAGCCAGCCCAGCCGCACGCTCAGCACAATGATCAGCACCAACCCCGAAAAAAACGGCGGCGTCGAAAACCCCATAAACGCCAGCGTTGTAATCGCTCGATCAACCCAGGTGTTGTGTCGCAGCGCCGCCACAATTCCCAGGGGCAGCGCTAGGGCCACGCTCAGCAGGTAGGCCACCCCAATCACCCACAGCGTCACCGGCAACCGCTGGGCAATCAGCTCCGCCACCGGCAGCCGACTGGTAAACGAATAGCCCAAATTACCGCTAAACAGCGCCACTGTCCATTTCAAATAGCGAATGGGTATGGGCTGGTCAAGACCGAGCGATCGCACAATATTCTCCCGCACCTCCGGCGTAACCGCCGGATTCGTCGCCAGATCGCCTAGGGGATTGCTCGGTGCCAGCGCCAGGATGAAGAAGATCACCGCGCTAATCGCCAGCAGCGTGGGGATGGCGATCAGCAGACGTTTGAGCAGGTAACCGAGCATAGGGGAGAGATGGGGAAGATGAGGGAGGTAAGGATGATAGGGGAGGTAGGGAAGATAGGGAAAACAACATTCAACGGTTGCAAGTCTAACAAGTACCTTATCTTTACCTATCCATCACCCCATCACTCCATCACCC
>QBLT01000123.1 GCA_003249105.1 Leptolyngbya sp.
GAAATCGTCCCGACCCTGGCTTCGTAGACGGATGACTTTTTTCTTGGAATACTCTAACAGCAGCAGATCGACCAAAGACTGAGTGTCTTTGTCTTTCGGTTTGCACTGGGGATCCTCGACGAATTAGCGGTTGCAGTCTCGGCATTTGTAGTTTTGCTTACCGCGACGAGTGGTGCCGTTCTTGGAGATGTCGTGAGACCCACAGGTTGGACAGGTCATCTCGATTGTCGTGCCCTACTCCCTCAGCATTTAGGAATATGACTTCAGAATCTAGGAATGCGACGGCGATGCCTTATTTTTCTCTACCCTTTACGTTAATGGACTACCGAACCTTGAACTTCAGCGGACGAGCCATCCTTCATGATTGAATGCACTACTCATCTATTCTGCCTTGCCTCATAGGGAATCGGTATAAGATAGGAAAGCATTCTTAAGGACAGCTGCCATGGCCCAAGCCTCACCCAAGGTAATCATTCACGGAGGAGCGGGTAGCTCAGTGGGCCACAGGGAAAGACTGCTGACCCTGCGGGAGGATTTACACAGTATTGTCAACGAGGTCTACAGCAAGGCTGAGTTAGGGGCCAGCGCCCGCGATTGCGTCGTGCTGGGCTGCCAACTGATGGAGGATTCTCCCCACTTCAATGCGGGCTATGGCTCAGTGCTGCAATCCGACGGCCAGGTGCGCATGAGTGCGGGTCTAATGGATGGCAAGGCTCAGCGGTTTAGCGGCGTTATCAATGTGTCGCGGGTGCGGCATCCGATTGACCTAGCGGCCTATCTGCAACCCGCCCCCGATCGCATTGTCTCTGACTATGGCGCGGCTGAGCTGGCGCGCGAGATGGGTCTGGTGCCCTTCGACCCGGTGACCGAGCTACGCTTGCAAGAATGGATGCGGGAGCGGGCCAACAATTTTCAAAGCGCGATGGCTGGGGTGGTGGCGGAGACGGTAGAGGTGCCCGCCGACCCCGAAAGCCGGCGGGGCACCATTGGGGTGGTGGTGCTAGACACAGAGGGGCGGCTGGCGGTCGGTACTTCCACGGGCGGCAAGGGGCTGGAGCGGCTGGGGCGGGGGAGCGACTCGGCAACTCCGGCGGGCACCTACGCCAATGCCTGGGCGGCGGTGAGCTGTACGGGCATTGGCGAAGACATTCTTGATGAATGCCTGGCGGCCCGCATTGTGGTGCGGGTGACCGATGGCATGGATATGGCGGCGGCGTTTGAAAAATCCTTTGCGGAGGCGACGACTCACGGGCGAGATTTTGGGGCGATCGCCCTCAGCCGCTGGGGCCAAGTTGCCTGGGGCAAAACTAGCGAGGTGCTGATCGCGGCCTACCATACGGGCGAGGCGCTGGGTGATACCCTGGAGCTAGACTCAGGTACCTTAACCGGAGTGGTATAACCGCCATGGCTGACCCCAATTCTCCCAAACGCAACCCCTCAGCCTCAGAGAAAAACGTTCTTAAAATTGACGTGCCAACCCTGATGG
Organism: Leptolyngbya sp.; assembly: GCA_003249105.1. Classification (GTDB taxonomy): domain Bacteria; phylum Cyanobacteriota; class Cyanobacteriia; order Phormidesmidales; family Phormidesmidaceae; genus Nodosilinea. Next base: position 1,487 of record QBLT01000123.1, read on the forward strand.
TGATTTTGACCCTGCTAATTTTGCTGCCCCTGCTGGCGACCGGGTTTCTCTCCCAGTGAGGGGAGAATAGGTCATTAAACTCAACCTATGACTATCGATTTGTGTCGTGATCATGGGCGATCGCTACCCTTAGCTAGCACCTCAACGGTCGCTTTTAGATAGTCTAAATTTGGCCCAGAGGGAATAATACCACCCGGATTTAGCGGAAATAGATTGCCATAATAGTCGCGCTTAACGGCCTCAATATCGCAACTTTCCGCCACTCCTGGCAGTTGGTATATGCGCCGCAGGTAAGGGCCAAGGTGGGCATAGTCTTGAATGCGGCGGCGGTTGCACTTAAACAGGCTGTAGTAGACCACATCGAAGCGAAACAGCGTCGTAAACAGCCGCACATCGGCCAGTGTTACTGTGTCGCCGCAAAGATAGCGATGCTGACCCAGCGCCCCATCGATCGCATCCAGCGCATCAAATAGCTCGGTCACAGCGCGATCGTAGGCGGCTTGGGTCTGGGCAAAGCCGCAGCGATACACACCATTGTTCACGGACTGGTAGGTGCGATCGTTCCACTGGTCAATGTCGGCTTTTAGAGATTCTGGATAGAGGTCAACCTCGGAGTGCACCGCCCACTCTTTAAACGATTCATTCAAAATCACAATGATCTCGGCACTTTCGTTGTTCACAACGCTGGCCGTCTGCGTATCCCACAGCACCGGCACTGTGGCGCGGCCTTTGTAACCCGGCTGAGCCTGACGGTAAAGTTCCGGCAGAGTGCGACAGCCGCGAAAGGGAGTTTCAAACACCCAACAGCCCTCGTCGGGGGAGGGGATAACGGGGAGAACTGAAATAGTTTCCTCCAATCCCTTCAAGGCCCGCGTCACCAACGTTCGGTGCGCCCACGGACAGCCCATCCCCACAATTAGCTGGTAGCGCTTTGCCGCAGGGGGATAGGTGCTCCCTGTCTCAACTCGATGGCGAAACTCACTTTCGGGCCGCTGGTAATCACCGCTTTTGCTGCTGGGGGCCATCTGACCCATCATGGTCTGCCACAGCGTCGTCCAAACCTGCTTAGCGGTGCGAATCAGCAGCCCCGGCGGGAGACCAGCCATAACGTTCTTGCTGTAGAGAATGCCTTCACTATAGCGAGGCAGTAGGACTCACATTTACAAACCCCTCAGAATGGTGCATCGCTGCGCGGATGCACCCTACAGGTTCGATTGCTTCAGCCCATCGGGTTTACCAACAGATTAATTGGCAACACAGAGGTTTAAACCGATGGCAGATCAATCCTTTCCGTGAGGTGAAGGACGACGGAACGTCCTTCTCGTAGGCCGGGAGGACGCGCGAAGCTGGGGTCTGGGGGTAGCGAAATACCCCCAGCGGCAGATCTGGCCTTTGCCCCAAATTGTGCGCTGCGATGGTCAACGCTTCTACCAGGGCAATCGCCATGCGCTCCCATAAAAAAGCCGCCGATCCACATGGATCGACGGCAACACTCTATAGCAAGGTATCCAACGCTAAAAACCCTTACACCCGAGCTGGAGCCTTCGTCCACTCCGTGTGGAAGGTGCCCTCCTTATCGACCCGCAGGTAAGTGTGCGCCCCAAAGTAATCGCGCTGGGCCTGGGTCAGGTTCTGCGGCAGGCGATCGCGCCGGTAGCTGTCAAAATAATCCAGCGACGCACTAAACGCCGGTACCGGAATGCCAAACGTCGCCGCCATTGCAATCACCTCTCGCCAGGCAGTCTGGCGATCGAGAATCGTCTGCTTAAACTCAGGGGCCAGCAGCAGGTTAGGCAGACTAGGGTTCTCATCGTAGGCATGCTTGATCTTGTTCAAGAACCCGGCGCGAATAATGCAGCCCCCCTTCCAAATCCGTGCTGTCTCGCCCAGGTTGACATCGTACTCATAGGCCTTAGAGGCCGCGCCAATCAGCGCCATGCCCTGGGCGTAGGAGCAAATCTTCGAGCAGTACAGTGCATCGCGGATCTTGTTGACCATGGCTTTGACATCGCCGTCAAAACTAGTCGTGGGGCCGCTCAGCTCCTTAGACGCCGCCACCCGCTCCTCTTTAATCGACGACATAATCCGCGCATTCACCGCCGCCGTAATGGTAGGAATCCCCACCCCCAGTTCCAGAGCGCTCATCACCGTCCAGCGCCCGGTGCCCTTTTGCCCCGCTGCATCCAAAATCAGCTCCGCTAGGGGCTCACCGGTTTCGGCATCGATGTTGGTAAAGATGTCGGCGGTAATTTCGATCAGAAAAGAATTTAGCTCGTCGGTGAGGTTCCACTCAGCGAACACGTCGAACAGCTGGTTGTGGTTCAGCCCCAGCACGCTCTTCATCAGGTCGTAGGCTTCAGCAATCAGCTGCATGTCGCCGTACTCAATGCCGTTGTGCACCATTTTGACGTAGTGCCCTGCGCCACGAGGCCCAATGTAGGTGACACAGGGGCCATCATCGACCTGAGCCGCAATTTTTTTGACGATCGGCTCGATCGAGTCGTAGGCCGCGCGAGTGCCGCCGGGCATCAGGCTGGGGCCGAGCAGCGCCCCCTCTTCACCGCCGCTGACCCCCATGCCGATAAACCGCAGGCCGGTGGATTCGAGATCCTTCGTGCGGCGCTCGGTGTCTTCGTAGAGCGAGTTACCGCCGTCCATGATCATGTCGCCGTCATCCAGCAGGGGGCGCAGCTGGTCGATCACGGCATCTACGGGTGCCCCAGCCTTCACCATGACCAAAATGCGCCGGGGCCGCTCTAGGGACTGCACGAACTCTTCAAGGCTGTAGGTGGCCTTGACATTTTTGCCCTGGGCGCGCTTTTCCATGAAACGCTCGGTCACGGCAGCCGTGCGGTTGTACACCGCCACCGGGAAGCCCTTGCTCTCAACGTTAAGCGCCAGGTTCTCGCCCATAACGGCGAGCCCAATTACACCAAAACTCTGTGCCATATCAATATTCTCGGTAACGGTTCGGTCGGAGGTCTAAAACGGATTTTTGCGGAAAACTGTAGGGTGGGCAGGTCAGCGGGAGGTTAATAGGAATGCCACAAAGAATGCTGCTGGCATCAAAACTGTCAACAGCCTAAACAACTTTTTCAAGATGGCCATGCTCCCAAAGGTTTTCTTTAGGTGTGCAGCCCAAAAGCCAGGAATTCCTGACCTCCAGCCGCCGGTATTCACCCCAGGTGCAGAATTTCGTCTGCTTAATCCTGCTTGTGATTGGTCTGTAGGGGAAGGCGATCGGAGAAACCGTAATTGATAGTCAGCCTCAACTCACCTTCCCCCTCTCCCTCACCTTCCCCACCTCCTTATCTCCCCTACCGCCTTCCCTAATCTTTCGAAAATTCTGTAGCCCCTGAAGCTGTGGGATTGGGCAAGTGCCGCAACAATGGCGTTACGTTGTAGCGTTCTCTCTATCTGGCTATGAAACCTCTGTCTCGTTCTGCCCTGGTGGCTTTTGTAGTGGCGGCTGATCTTCTAGCTGCCGCTGGCCCTGGACCTGCGTATTCCGACTGTGCCCTGGCTAACTGGGGTGATTCTGGAATTTCGTCATCGGACGCTGGGCCAGGGGGCTTTTGGGCGACTTCGCCTGACAGCAATGCTCTGGGCATAGCCCTGGGCGGCCTGGGATCAATAGTCGCTCTGCTATCCGGTGGCACTCTGTTGATGCGCCAGCGGTGGTTAACCCAAGCGGCGGCGGCCAATGCGGCAGTCCTAGGGGCTGAAGTTGACCTGAGCCTGACCACAGAGACTGAGACGGTTTTGGTGTCTGAGCCAGCTGAGATTGAGAGTGAGGTGGCTTTGGCCTACCGGCGCTAGGGCGGATTGACTGTGGTTGAAAATCTCCTTGAGTAGCTGAAGCGAGGACTGGTATCGGCCAGTCCTTTTTTTTGTTAGGACGGCTGCACCTGGGCCTGGAGCCAGGTTAAGTAATCGGGCAAACCCGCCACAATCGGGAGGGCAACAATCTCGGGCACCTCGTAGCTGTGGTGCTGGGTAATGGCCTGGGCGATCGCATCAAACTGGCTAAGGTCGGCTTTGACGATCAGCTGCCACTCGGGCTCAGCGTGAATTTTGCCCTGCCAGCGGTAGACAGAACGGATGGGCAACAGGCTGACGCAGGCGGCTAGGCGGGACGCCACCAAATGGCGGGCCAGGTTCTCCGCCTCGGCCTCAGAGCCAGCGGTGACTAGAACGACTCCTAGGGACGGGGGCGACATTAGATGCGATCGACAAACTGCGACTGGTTCAGGGTCTCCCGCGCTGAACGGTGGGTCCAGCGGGTTTCCCCCTGCACCGTCTCATAGAGGTAGGCACGGGCCTCGGCGGGCAGCACCGACTCGGTGAACTCAGTGCCCACCACCACCGCCTCCTTGAGAGACGCCTCCCCCAAGTGGGCACGGGTAAGGTCAGCCCGCGACAGGTCTACGCCGTCGAGAATGCCGTTCCACAGCACAGAGCCAGTGAGGTCAGAGCCGCTAAGGTTGGCCCCCACCAGGCTCACCCCGCGCATGGTGGTGTGGGTAAGATTGGCCGAGCTGAGATTGGCGTAATCGAGGTTGGCCCCATTGAGTTTGGCCTCTCTGAGGTTGGCCCCGGCCAAATTCATGCCGTGCAGATCGACCCCGTTGAGCCAGGCTCCTTCCAAGTTGACAGCATCCATGCAGGTGCGCTCTAGGTCGGCCCCACTGAGGCGAGCCCCCGTGAGATGCGCCCAAGATAGGTTGGCCCCGCTCAGATTGGCGCCGCGCAGGTTGGCCCCAGTTAAATTAGCGCCGCAGAGGTTAGCCCCCCGCAGATCGGCATTGCGCAGGTTGGTGTGGCAGAGGTCGCAGCCGCTGAGTTTGGCCTGGCGCAGGTCGGCCCGCACTAGGAAGGATCCCCGCAGGTTGGCCTTGGTGAGGTCGGCCTGGCTCAGGTGAGTTTCGCTCATTTTGGCAAAGCTCAGGTTCGCCCAGTTGAGGGTGGCGTAGTCGAGGTTGGCCTGGGTGAGAAAGGAACGGCTGAGGTTAGCCCCTTTAAGATTGGCGCGGCTGAGGTCAACGTCTACCAGAATGTGGTGGCTAAAGTCAGCACCGGCCAGACTAATGCCGGTGAAGTCGCGATAGCCAGCTTCATAAAGCTCAAGGAAATACTTAATGTGCATAATGCTTTTGTGGTGAGCCGGGGAAGCGCCAGACTCACGGGGGGCGACTAATGGCACGGCAGGTTCCCAAAATTGGGGCATACAGGCTGGGAAGAGGGTATGAAAAGCGACCTTATAAAGACGAGATTTATGAGTGAGGTTAATGCTTCTTTAACTAAGACTCAGGAACATAAATTTACAGTTCAAAATGTGTTTAATTATTTTTTTACAATCGCCACATATGGAGGCTGTGTGGCTTGAATACAGCTTATTTGCTTTCGTCTAGCCTGACAGACTTCGTTGCTTTTGTTTGATAATTTGGTGAGAAACTTAGCACTCGACCAGGCATGAATCGAATGATTTTTTGGGGCCTTTGGCTTGGGTTTGTTCTGTATGCATTTATACTTGCACCCCCCGATCGCCCCGACACGGCTGATCTGATCTTAAAGCTCTCCACGGGCGCGTGGGAGGGCATCAACCCTACTGTAATCGCCCTGTTTAACGCCATGGGGCTCTGGCCGATGGCCTATGCTGCCCTGGCCCTGATCGACGGCCACGGGCAAAAGCAGCGGGCCTGGCCCTTTGTGCTGGTGTCGTTTGCGGTGGGGGCCTTTGCGCTGCTGCCCTACCTGGCCCTGCGCCAGCCCAACCCCCATTTTAGCGGCTCGAAAAGTGCGCTGCTGCGGCTGCTAGAGGCTCGCTGGCTAGGGGCAGCCCTGACGGCTGGGGCGATCGCCCTGGCCAGCTTTGCATTACTTAAAGGAGACTGGCTCAATTTTTGGCAGCAGTGGCAGACCAGCCGCTTCATCCACGTCATGTCGCTGGATTTCTGCGCCCTGTGGCTGCTGTTCCCGGTGCTGCTGCGCGACGACATGGCCCGCCGTGGGCTGAGTCAGCCCTGGGTGCCAGCGGCGGTGCTGGCTCTGCCCCTGGTCGGCGCGGGTTTGTATCTAGCGCTGAGGCCGACGGTTGAGGAGAGTCCGGCAGGGGAGGGAGTGGGCGTAGGGGAGTGATGGAGTAGAGGAGTAGAGAGCCACCCCATCACCCCATCACCCACTCCCCTAGGCCGTCATGCTCTGCAACCGGCTCAGCGTTCGCTGCACGGAGGATAGACCCTGTCGATCGCCCTGGGCCTCTAGATAGGCGCTGGCTCGCTCTAGATCGGCGATCGCTCGGGCCTGATCGCCCTGGCTCTGGTAGGCGGCGCTGCGGTAGCAGTAAGGCAGAGCGATGGGGTCGCCGCAGGCAATGGCGTCGCTGTAGTCGCGCACCGCGCCTTTGAGGTCGCCCAGTTTTTGCAGGGCGCTGCCCCGGTACACGTAGGCCATGGGCAGGTGGGGTTTAAGGGCTATGGCTTGGGTAAAGTCGGCGATCGCGGCGGCGTAGCGGCGCTGCTCTAGGCGCAGCCAGCCCCGGTTGCAGTGGGGGGCAAACAGCTTGCCGTTCTGCAAAATCGCCTCGCTCAGATCGGCCTCGGCGGCCTCGATTTGGTTGAGTTCGAGCTGGGCTACCCCCCGGTTGTTGAGAGCGATCGCGTGGTCGGGCTGGAGGGCAATCACCTGGCTGTAGTCGCTAATTGCGCCGGGCTGATCGCGCAGATCGTGACGGGTGGTGCCCCGGTTAAAGAAGGCTACGGCGTCCCCCGCTTGAATGGCCGGGTCGTGGAAGCGCTGCATAAGGGCATGGATGACAGCAGGTTCGGCGGTGCGCAGCTTGGTGTCTAGGTTGGGGATGGCGGCGCTCTGGGTGGGCAGCCCCTTGAGACTGACAACGGCGTAGGCGTGCCCGACGGTGTTATCGGCAGGGGCGCTGCTACCGCTGTCGCAGACCAGATAGCTCTCGGCGGTGCCCATAATCCTAAACTTGAAGCGATCGGGGTAGTTTTCTCGCAGGGGCAAGAGCTGATTGAGGGAGGCCTTGAGCAGCTGGAGCTGGCTCGACTCGGTGCCCCAGCGCTGGCTGATGCGCCAGGCCAGGCGGCCATCGTGCTGATCGCCCCGATGACACCAGCCAATTTCGAGCTGACCGCCCCGATCGAGCAGCTGGCGAAATTGCTCTAATAAACTGTCGTCGATGGTGACGTAGCTGGCCCAGGGCCACACCAGCAGCACCCGCCGAGTGGCCGTTCTGAGGGCGGTCTCTAGGGCCTGGCGGCTGGCCATGGCCTGGGGTTCGGTGGCGGCGGCCACAGGAAAGTCAATGATCCAGTCGGGCTGGGGCAGCGGCTTGGCCGACACTGGGGGCTCTTGGCGCGAGGTTTTAAGCTTGGTTTCGGTCTGCTGCACCCGTCGCGCTAGCTGCATCAGGGCTTTGCGATTGGCGGTGTCGTCGGGGGCGGTGACGAGCTGGTTGGTGAGCTGCTGCTGCCGTTCGGAGAGCGATCGCGTCACCCCCTCTAGCTGGGCCACCTGGGCCTTTACCTGGCCCAGGTACTGCGATACCACCTGCTGCACCTGTTCCTGGGTGTGGCCAGCGGTTTCCTGGCGGCTAACCTGCTGCTGCAACTGCTGCACCTCGGCGGTCAGGCGCTCTAGATCAGCGGTGCTGGGCGGTGCCGCCGGCAGCCCGTTTACCGTGCCCACCGGAATTTTGGTGAGGGCCTGCTCTAGGCGAGTTTGCTGGCGAGTTAGATCCTTGACGTGGTCGACCAGCTGGCTAAACTCCGACTGGGGCACCAGGGCAGCCATGGCCTTGATGACCTCTGCCATTTCGGTTCGGTATTGGCCAGGGGCGCTGGTCTGGGGAAATTCTTGCCAGCGGCGATCGATCTGCCCCAGGGCGTCTTGCAGGTTGCTAACCAGGGTGCGGGTTTCTGAACGCAGGTTCTCGAGGCTCACCCGCGTCTGCATCAGGTCAGTTTTGACCTGGGAGAGCTTATTCTCGGCGGCCTCTACCCGAGGGGTGGTGGCCAGCCGCTGCATGTAGGTGTTGAGGTTTTCAAAGCTCACATGGGCCGCTGCCGACTGCTCCTGGAGCTGGGCAATCTGCTGGTTGATGCCGGTCAGATCGGGGTTGGGCAGCGCCCGGAGGCGTTGGTCAACGTGGGTTTTGAGGCCGTTGATTTCTTTAGCCAGGCGGATGAAGGAATGGTTGTTGCGATCCATCACCGCCCGCTGAAAGTTGGTCAGCGCCTCGGGCGAAGGCATCGCCGTCACCTGTTTGCTCAAGTTGGTGAGGCGGTGCCCGGTTTGGCGGTGCTGGCGGGCGAGCTTTTCCTGAGCTTCTTCGAGCTGTTGCTCAACGCGGTTGCGGTTGAGTAGCCCAACCGCCGCCAGCACCGTGAGCGGTGCCGAGGCCAGCGCGATGTTTTGGGCGGCGATCGACGCCACGGCACCCACGCCAGACCCCACCATTAGGGCGCGTTCGGCCCTGGTCAACCAATGATTATCGGCCACGTTAGTTTCCCCTGATGACTAAAATCGCTGAGCCGTGGCGATGCCTGAGGGGGCGTCAGGGGGGCTGCATCGCCACTGTTTTACTCTTCGGGGGGCGATCACAACGTCAGGATGGTTTTTGGCAAAAAGCTGGGGGAGATGAAGCGGAAAAACAGATAAGCATTATTGAAAATTATCAATCAGGAACAAAAATCAAATAGCATTTAATCAATTTACCCCTTTCTTTTTGGGTCAGGCATTGGCTAAACTCTATTGAAAATAGGCTCAAGTCTATTCAGCTAGCGATTTAATTGACAAAGGTCAATCCTGCCCTGGCTATCCAGTGCCTGGGTTCAACCCGCCGCCAACCCTTGCCAGGTAATGCTTTCGCCCTCCTTTTGCCCAAGGATGCTTCGTCTATGACTCCAATTATTGCCCAAACGAGCTGGCTAATTCCCCTGTATCCCTTGATGGGAGCGCTGTTGACTATTCCCTGGTCACCGGCCTTTATTCGGCGCACTGGGCCGCGCCCCGCTGGCTACATCAATATTGTGATGACGGCCCTGGCCCTGGTTCACAGCCTGCTGGCGTTTTTGGCCCTCTGGGGGAAGTCGTCGCCCCAGTTTTTCTTTGCCTCCTGGCTGAATGTGGCGGGGCTAAATCTGGCCATTCCCCTAGAGGCGTCGCTGATTACCCTCGGGGCCTGTGTACTGATTATCACGCTAAATCTGCTGGCCCAGATCTACGCCGTGGGCTACCTGGAGATGGACTGGGGCTGGGGCCGCTTTTTCGCCATGATGGCGCTGTTTGAGGCGGGCATGTGCGCCCTGGTGCTGTGCAACTCGCTGCTGTTTGCCTACATGCTGCTGGAGATTTTGACCCTGGGCACCTACCTGCTGGTGGGCTTTTGGTACAACCAATCCCTGGTGGTGACGGGGGCGCGGGACGCATTCTTGACCAAGCGGGTGGGTGACCTGGTGCTGCTGATGGCGGTGCTGGCCATTTATCCTCTGGCCCACACCTGGGACTTTCGGGAGCTGGCGGCCTGGGCTCAAACCGCAAATGTGGATCCTGGGTTGATCACGCTGATCGGCATTGGCCTGATTGCTGGCCCGATGAGCAAGTGCGCCCAGTTTCCGCTGCACCTGTGGCTGGATGAGGCGATGGAAGGCCCGCTGCCCAGCACTATTTTGCGCAACTCGGTGGTGGTGACGACCGGCATCTGGGTGCTGGTGGAAATGGAGCCGGTGATTGCCCTGTCGTCGACGGCGTCGGCCTTTGCGATCGCGGTAGGGGCGGTGACGGCGATCGGCGCGACGCTGATCTCGGCGGCTCAGATCGACATCAAGCGCGTGCTCTCATACCTCAGCAGCGCCTACATGGGGCTGATGTTTATCGCCCTGGGGGCTCACCAGCCCGGTGCCGCCCTGCTGCTGGCCCTGGTCTATGCCCTGGGCATGGCGGCTCTGGTGATGGGCGCAGGGTCGATCATTATCAATATCACCACCCAGGATTTGACCCAGATGGGCGGGCTGTGGGGCCGTCGCCCCGTCACTGCGATCGCCATGGTGACCGGGGCCGCTGGCCTGGTGGCTCTGCCTCCCCTGGGCGGATTTTGGGCCATGCTCTCGCTGGTGTCGGGCCTGTGGGATAGCGATCGCGGTCTGCTGGTGGCGATCGTGCTGCTGGTGAACTGGCTGGTGGCCTTTAGCCTAGCCCGCCTGCTGGGGCTGATCTTTGCGGGCAAGACCCAGCAGATGACGGTGCGATCGCCCGAGCCGATCTGGTTTATTGTGCTGCCGCTGGCGATCGTCGCGGGCTTTGCCCTGCACCTGCCGCTGGTTCTGGCCCAGTTCAACCTGCTGCCCACCTGGGCTGAGGTGAGCCAAGACATGGCCCTGCTGCTCACCTGGTCGAGCATTCTCGGCGCGGCGGTGGGCACCCTGCTCTACGTCAACCGCATGGTGGAAGATCCGAGCAAGCTGATTCAAAAGCCGCTGCAAAACCTGCTGGCCTACGACTTCTACACCCCTAAGCTCTACCGCAACACCTTTGTACTGGGTGTAGATGTGCTGTCGCGCATGACCGACTGGCTCGATCGCTACGTGGTCGATGGCCTGGTCAACGCCGTGGGCCTGGCCTCGCTCTTTGGCGGCGAAACCCTCAAGTACGGCAACACCGGGCAGCTCCAGTTCTATGTGCTCACCATTGCCCTGGGCGTCGCTGGACTCGGGATTTTGATGAACTGGCAGGCACTATCGGCGCTGTTTTAGACGAAGAAAGTTTTGAGTTCTGAGTTCTTAATTTTGAATTCAAAACTCAAAACTTAAAACTCAGAACTTAAAACTCTTCTTTACCACCATGCTCACCCCCCTCCTCTTAATTCCTCTCCTCGGCGCGATCGCCATCTCCCTCTGGCCCGGCCTCTCCAGCCAGCAGGCCCGCAACGGTGCCCTGGTCGCCTCTGGTGCCGCCCTGCTGTGGACGCTTTATCTATTCACCCAGTTTGACCTGGCCTTTGGCGGCTTTCAGTTCCACGAATTTTTGCCCTGGCTGCCCGCCCTGGGGCTCAACTACGAGCTCAGCCTGGACGGCCTCTCGCTACTGATGGTGGCGCTGAATAGCCTGATTACCTGGATCGCCATTTGGAGCAGCGATCCACAAATTGAGCGGCCCCGGCTCTTTTACAGTCTGCTGCTGCTGGTGAGCAGCGGGGTGGCAGGGGCCTTTGTAGCCCAAAACCTGATGCTGTTCTTCTTGCTCTACGAGATTGAGCTGGTGCCCCTGTATCTGCTGATTGCCATCTGGGGCGGCGAGAAGAAAGCCTATGCGGCGACCAAGTTTTTGCTCTACACGGCGCTGTCGGGGGCGCTGATGCTGGCCGGGTTCCTCGGTACGGTCTGGCTCAGCGGCGCAAAAGACTTTACCTACTACGCGGTGATGGGCCACGACCTGCCAATGGTGTGGCAGGCGGTGCTGCTGGGGCTGTTGCTGGTGGCCTTTGGCATCAAAATTCCCCTGGTGCCGTTTCATACCTGGCTGCCCGATACCTACGTGTCGGCCTCGACCCCGGTGGCGATGATGCTGGGCGGCGTGCTGGCCAAGCTGGGCACCTACGGCCTGTTTCGCTTTGGTTTGGGGCTATTTCCCGACGCCTGGGCGCAGTTTTCGCCCTACCTGGCGGGGTGGGCGGCGGTGAGCGTGCTCTACGGGGCGGTGACGGCGATCGCCCAAAAAGACATCAAGCGCATGGTGGCCTACAGCTCCATCGGCCATATGGGCTACGTGCTGCTGGGGGGCGCGGCGATGACCGACCTGGCCCTGACTGGGGCCGTTAGCCAAATGGTCTCCCACGGCATCATTCTGGCGATTCTGTTTCACCTGGTCGGGGTGATTGAAACCAAGGTTGGCACCCGCGAACTGGACGTGCTCAACGGGCTGATGAATCCGGTGCGGGGGCTGCCCATGGTCAGCGCGCTGCTGGTGCTGGGGGGCATGGCCAGCGCTGGTATCCCCGGATTGGTCGGGTTTGTGACCGAGTTTTTGGTGTTCCAGGGCAGCTATGCGGCCTACCCGGTGCAGACCCTGCTGGGGGTAATCGGCACGGGCCTGACGGCGGTGTATTTCGTGATTTTGCTCAACCGCACCTGCTTTGGGCGGCTCGACAACGCGATCGCCTACTTCCCCAAGGTCACCTTCTCTGAAAAGCTGCCCGCCTACGTGCTGGCGAGTCTGATTCTCTTCCTCGGCATTCAGCCCAACTGGCTGGTGAAGTGGGGCGAACCGACCGCCAGCCTAATGGTGGCCAACCTACCCATCGTCACCACCGAGGTCGTCGCCGATGAGGTGATTCAGGGAATCCCCAATGAGGTGCAGCCCGACGGGGCGATCGCCCTCCCCATCGCGGCCCTCCCCACCCTGCCCTGATTCGTAATCCCGTAGGGTGCATCCGCGCAGCGATGCACCATTCTCTGGGATTAATGCACCCTACGGGCGATCGGCGGCAGTTAGAGGAATT
>QBLT01000124.1 GCA_003249105.1 Leptolyngbya sp.
AACCCCGGCAGCGCTGGCAACATCACCAGCCCCCCCGTCCGCTGTTCCCGCCGTCGAATGTAGTCCTTAGCTGTCATCCCTCGTCCCCCACTTACCCATCACCCCTAAGCCCTTCGGGCAGGCTTCGCCAGCACCCCATCACCCCATCACTCCATCACCCCTCTACCCCCAACACCCGCCGACTCTCGCCCGCCGCCGCCCGCATGGCCTCTTCAGCCGTCATTTGGTCACTGATAGCCGCGCTCAGATAGCGCTGCAGAATGTCTGAAACCTGGGCGTATTGACCGACAGGAGGCCGAGGCACCGCCGTTTCTGCCACCTCTAGCAGCTGCGCGTAGTGGGGAAAGGCCGCCAGCACGTCGGGATCGGTAAACAGGGCGCGACGGCTGGGCACGTAGGCAAATTCGGTGATGAAATCCTTGAGCGGGCCGGGGCTGGTGAAAAACTCCACCACTCGCCAGGCTTCCTCAGGGTGGGGAGTGGTGGCCGAAATTCCAAAGCCCCAGCCTCCTAAGCAGGCGGCGGGCTGCTGGCCTGGGGCATGCACCATGGGCTTGAGCGCAATTTTACCGGCGACCGGAGTGCCGTCGCGGTTGGCCTCGGCCCAGGCGTAGGGCCAGTTGCGCAAAAAGGCCACATTGCCGTTCTGAAATTGGCGAAGGGAGTCTTCCTCGGTGTAGTTGGTCACCCCAGGGGGAGAAATACGCTGGTCAATCAGGCCCTTCATAAACTCCACGGCCTGAACCCCAGCGGGCTGATCTAAGCCCACTTCCAGGGTGGTGGGGTCGATCCAAAAACCGCCATAGCCCGCGATGATTTCGACAAAGTTGGTGACCAAACCCTCATACTGCAAGCCCTGCCAGGTAAAGCCCCAGTCCACGTCGGTCTGCGCCTGAATGGTCTCGGCGGCGGTAATCAGGTCGTCAAAGGTTTTGGGGGGCGCTAGACCAACCTGGTCGAGCAGGTCGGTGCGGTAGTAAAGCATGCCCATGTCGGAGCGAAAGGGCATGCGGTAGAGGCCGTCCTGATAGAGGCCAGCAGCTACGTCGGCAGGCAAAAAGTCGGCTAGATCGGCTTCGCTGACGCGATCGGATAGATCTAATAGCCACCCGGCAGCGGCAAATTTGGGAATCCAAACCACATCTGAGAAGAGGATGTCGTAGGGCGAGTCGCCCAGCAAAAAGGACGTGGTGTAAAGGTTTTCGACGGCATCGGCGGCGTTGGGGCCGCGCACCATCTCAATGCGAATATCTGGGTTTTCGGCCATAAACTGCTCGGCCAAACCCTGCATTTGGTCAGCTTCAACCGCTCGCAGCAGAAAGGAGATGGTGACCGGCTGCTGCGACCAGACCTGGGCACCAACGAGCACCGTTGCGGCGATCGCAACCAACGCCAACAAAAACCTGCTGAAACGCACCCGATCGCGCCTCAGGAAAGAGAACTGGTATTCACGCAAAATTAAAGCCCGAAAATCGAACCATCCCGGGCTACCCATCAACTATTCTGCTGATCCAGGCCGAGGCTTGGAGTTCGACTATGGCTAACCCAGGTTTATCCATAAAACCGGAACGCTGGCCGTCCAGCCTCTACCCAGGGGAAGATTCTTTAGATGCGGACTATGGCCGCGCGGGACTGGGCGTGGGCGCAGGTTGGCGTGGTGAGGTCGGTTCCTGGAGCGGTGAGGTTGGTTCACTGGGAAACAGTGGCGAGGTCGGTGCTTGGGGCTGGCCGTCGGGTTGGTTAAAACCAGGCGGTAGCTGGCCCTCAGGAGCCTCTTGAGGAAATCCTTCCGGGAACTGGGCTGGATCGTCGCCAGGAGCGGTTTCTTCTGGCCCCAGGGTGGTGTCGGTGGGTAGGGTAGCGAGGGCAACGCGATCGCCACCAACCGCCCGCAGCTCGTCAAGCACCACCACCACATCTTCGTAGCGGGCATCGCGGGCGGCATAGAGCACAATTAGCCCGCCGGGGTTGACCTGGTTAAACTGACCCAGCACATCCCTGAGCAGCTCGATGGGCACGGGCTGCTGGTCAAGATACACCTGGCCAAAGCCATCGATGCTGACGTAGAGGCGATCGCCCCCCTGGCCCACCTGACCCGGTAGGGGTTGGCCTGTCTGAGCCGTAGGTAGGTCTAAGTTGATGGCCTGCTGCCGAGTCAGGCCTACCGCCGCCAAAATAAAGAAGGTCAGAATGCAGAAAATGACGTCGATCAGCGGCACGATCTCCAGATGTACGTCTCTGGAGGGGTTGTCGAGCAGATCTACTTTCATAGCGAGGGGTTCTCCGCAGAGGGCGTAGCATCGAGCACCGAGGCAGTCGGCTCGACCAAGGCGTCAGCGGGCACTGGCACCGGCACTGGCATGGGCGACACCCCGTGGAGCTGAGCCCAGCTCTGCCGGTAGAGCAGCTCTAGCTCGCTCCCCGCCTGGCGAAACATTTTGGCCTGGCCAAACACAAACCCCTGGAACAGCCGATAAAAGGCCAGGGCGGTAATGGCAATAATTAGGCCGGTGGCCGTGCTGATCAGCGCCTCGCTGATGCCCAGCGAGGTGCCCGCCGTGGCATCGCCGCTGCCCAGGTCGCTAATTTGAATAGAACTGAGGGAGTTGATCAGACCCAGCACGGTACCCAACAGCCCCAGCAACGGGGACAGGGTAGCAACGGCCTCAAGAATTTTTTCGCCCCGGCCCATGGCCAGCAGTTCTTCGTTGGCCGAGGTTTCGAGCGCCAGACGAAACACCTCTGGATCGGGGGATTGCAGCTTGAGGGGAGCCGACAAAAACCGCCCCATGGGCAGGGCCGCAGAGCGATAGGCAATATCGGCGGCAGCGGCCCAATCGCGCCGGGCGGCCTCTAGCACCCGCCCAGACACCTCGCGTTCGCGGGTTAAAATGCGCGACCAAAACCAGATGCGCTCCAAAATGGTGCCCACAGCCAAGATTGAAAGTAGGAGCAGCGGCCACATGGCAGGACCGCCACGGGCAAATAGCTCAGGTATATTCACTCAAGATCCTCCTGTCACCACCGGGCCGGGCTGTCAAAGGAGACGGCGCGACCTCTCTCCGGCAAAGCATAACAATTGTAGTGACTTTGGGGACGCTTCAACAGTTTCAGGTCGATTCTGTCAATTCTGGCGAGGGCGGCCCGTCACGGCATCTGAGGCAGGGCATCTAAAATCAAATCGGCGGTGCGCTGGCAAACGCCCGGTGGCCCCAGCTCTTGGCGCATTTTGGCGTAGCCCGCCCGCATGGTCTGGCGCGCGGTTTCGCTGTGCAGCAGCTCTAGGGCGGCGGCGGCGATCGCCTCGGGGGTCGCCGCCCACTGCAAAAATTCGGGCACGACGGGCTGATTGACCACCAGGTTGACCGGCGACACGTAGGGCACGTCAAACTTCAGCAGGTAGTGGGCAATGCGGGCGCTGAGGGGGTGAATGCGGTAGGCCACCACCTGGGGCACATCCATCAAGGCAATTTCGAGGTTGGCGGTGCCCGATTTGGTAATGGCGACATCGGCGGCGGCGATCGCCCCCTGGCTGCCCTCGCCCACCACTCGCCCATTCAACCCGTGGGCCACTAGCCCCTGCTCAAAACTGGTCTGCAACGCCGGAATCGACACCGGCAGCAAGAACGTGACCTGGGGGCACTGGGCCTGGATGATCTGCGCCGCCTTGAGCAGCACCGGCATGAGATATTTCACCTCCTGCTTGCGGGAGGCGGGCAGCAGCGTCACCACCGGAGTATCTAGCGGCAGGTTTAGCTGCTGGCGGGCAGCGGTCTGGTCGGCAGGGCCAGGGTAGCGATCGACTAGGGGGTGACCAACCCAGGTGGTGTTAGCCCCAAATCGTTGAAAGTAGTCGGCCTCGGCTTGAAAGATAGCCAGCATGCGATCGCTGCACTGCACCAGCTTGCGGGTGTCGTTGTCAGAAAAGGCCCACACCCACTGCTGGGGGGCGATGTAGTAGATCACCGGCACCTGGGGATGGTGGGTTTTGAGGTAGTCGCCCATCACCAGGTTGGGGTTCATGTAGTCGATTAGCACGGCAATATCGGGCGGCTGGGCATCGAGCGCCGCCTTGGCCACCCGCTGCAAGCGCAGGGTGGGCATCAGGTAGGGCAGCGCCTCAAAAATACCCACCGAGCCAATGCCCGTGGTTTCGCCCACCAGCGCGGCCCCCGCCTTGGCCATGCGAGGGCCGCCTAAGGCCGAGATCTCTAGGGTGAGGTGGCGATCGCGCGCCCGCTGCACCAGCGCCTCAATCAACAGCGCCCCCTGCAAATCGCCCGACACCTCGCCAGTGCTGATAAAAATCCGTCGCCGAGTCAGGTCAGCCATGGCCTACGCGGCTCCCCAACTACTCATCATCGCTGGGCTTGCTCCGGCGGCGGCCAGGGGTCAACCCGCGGCGATCGCTCTGCAGGGCGGCCCGCAAAAACCCGCTAAAGTGACGCACCAGGTCGTTAGACTCATCCTGATTGAGCTTGCTCACCGCCTCACTTAGCGATACGCCCGAGCGATAGACCAACCGATAGGCCTGCTTCAGTTCGCGATAGGCCTGGGGGTCAGCGGTGAGGCCCGCCCGCTGCAGGCCGATTTGGTTAAGCCCCCGCACTTCGGCTGGGTTGCCGTTGACCAGGGTAAAGGGCGGCACGTCGCGATCGATGCGGCTGAGCCCACCAATCATCACCAGCCGCCCAACCCGTACAAACTGGTGAACGCCCACCATACCGCTGATGCGCGCGCCCGACTCCACATACACATGGCCCGCCAGCGCCACCGAGTTGGCGAGAATGACGTGATCCTCAACTACGCAGTTGTGGGCCACGTGGGAGTAGGCCATCAGTAGGCAGTTGCTACCCACTAGAGTCACCGCCCCGGCATCGGTAGCTCGATTAATGGTGACGTACTCTCGAATCAGGTTGTTGTCGCCAATTACCACTCGACTCATCGAGCCGTCGTACTTGAGATCCTGCGACTCCAGACCAATGGCTGCTCCTGGGAAAATTCGATTTTGGGACCCAATCGTCGTTTCGCCGTCAATGACTACGTGAGCGCCAATTTCGGTGCCAGGGCCAATGCTCACCTGCTCACCAATCACCGCATAGGGGCCGATCTTGACGCTGGGGTGCACCTGGGCGCCCTCGTGAACCACTGCTGTGGGATGAATCAGGGTAGTCAACGGCCCGCCTCCAAAACCCAAAGATTGCAACATAGACACATGTTTTTCCTATTTCCCTTCGGGAGTTGTTGCCGACTCCACCACAGAGAACATCAGCTCACCTTCGCAAACCAGTTGCCCGTCAACCTCAGCCCGACCGCGCATTTTGCCAAATCGCAGCCGCTTCATCGCCAGCAGTTCTACGGTCATCACCAGCTGATCGCCAGGCACCACGGGGCGACGAAACCGCACCTTATCAATGCCGGCAAACACGCACAACCCCTTAACCCCTGGGATCTGCATCAGCACAATGCCCCCCACCTGGGCCATGGCCTCGACAATCAAAACCCCCGGCATAATTGGGTGCCCAGGGAAATGCCCCTGAAAGTGAGGCTCATTGAACGTAACATTCTTGATGCCAATGGCCTGCTTGGCCGGAACATAGTCGACAATGCGATCGACTAGGGCAAAGGGATAGCGGTGGGGCAGCAGAGCATAGATCTCTTCAGCGCTATAGCTCGTCTTGGGAACCGCCATCGGCTCCGCCGCTGAAGCGGCTTCAACACCGTCTAAGGCTGTGGTCAGGGGGCTCGATGCAGTTGCGTCAATCACAATAGGTGAGTCAGTACGGTAAGGTGCAGCAGGCAAATATGCCTAGATTGATTTTGCCACTAGAGGGTGTCATAGACGAGGGCCGGCACCAGCGCCGCCGCCAACTCACCGTGGAGACGGTGGCTCGCCTTATAGGCCACAATATGGGCCGTGGGCAGACTGCCCAACAGGCTGAGATCGCCAATTAGATCTAGCATTTTGTGGCGAGCGGGCTCATTCTCAAACCGCAGGGGTGGATTTAGCCAGCCCTGTTCACCGCACACCAGGGCGTTGTCGAGGCTACCCCCCTGAATCAACCCGCTGGCCCGCAGCTGCTCAATCTGGTGGGCTAGACCAAAGGTGCGGGCTGGGGCAACGGCGATCGCAAACCCCTCAGGGCCAAAGGGGTCGGCACTGGGCGACCAGCTAAACCACTGATTGCCGATCGCCGCCACCTCAAAGTCAATGCCGTAGGTAAACCGCGCCACCGCAGCGGGAAAGGCGGCGACAAAGGCATCTCCTTGGTGAACCGTCACCGGCTGGTCTAAACGCGCTACGGTGCGCGGGGCTGCCAACTCCTGCCGCCCCGCCTGGCAAATTGCCTCTACCCAGCCCAGGGCCGACCCATCCAGCAAGGGCACCTCTGGGCCAGTAATGTCAATGCGAACATTGTCGATGCCCAACCCCGCTAGGGCCCCCAACAGGTGCTCGACCGTGCGCACCGAAGCCTCCCCTTGGCGAAGCTCTGTCGATAGTACCGTTGGCTTTACCGCTGCGAGATTAGCGGCAATCGAGGGCTGACCCGGCAGGTCAGTACGGACGAAGAACCGCCCTTGGTCAGGGGCCGCTGGTTGCAACTTAACCGTGGTTGTCACGCCCGAATGCAGCCCAATACCCTGCCGCTCTACCACCGTAGCCACGGTAGTTTGCCCGGTGGCCACGCCCCAGCTTGCCTGGGTCGATCGATCGCAGTCAAGACCTGTTTGCACCATTAAAAGCGCTCCCCAAATCCGAAGTGGATGCGGCCTTCGCCTTGATTGTTAAAGCCGTAGTCAACCCGCAGGGGGCCCAGGGGAGTCGAGACCCGCACCCCAGCGCCATAGCCGATGCCGCTGCCGGGCTTACCCCGCGATGGCCCAGGGGCACCGGGTACGGCATTGCCGCTGCCCAGGTCACTGCCGACATCTAAGAATAGAGCACCGCCCAAAAACGAAAACAACGGGAATCTATATTCGGCGGTGAACTGAGCATAGCTACGTCCACTGCCCACCTCACCTTCGTCGTAGCCGCGAATGGAGTTGGTGCCGCCCAGGGAAAATGCCTCATAGGGGGGTACGTCACCGACAATAGTGCCCGCCTGAAAGTTGAGAGCTAACGCCTGGGGTCCCTCAGCAAAGTTCAGCAGACTGAGGGGAATATAGTAGCTGTAGCTGCCCCGCAGCCGATTCATAAAGATGCTGCCCCGCCCCAAGGGTACCGACTGCTCGGTGTTGAGCCGCAAAATGCTGCCGCTGGTGGGGTTAAAGGCATCGTTGCGGCGATCGAGGGTAGCGCTAAGGGGAAAAGTCCACAGGTCATCGACCCCGCCGCTGCTAGCCGTTAGGGGATTGCCAGCAGCATCTACTGCGTTGACTCTGCCCCCCTGATCTCGAGCCGATACGTTTTGGAACAGAGTGCCCACCGCCACCGTCCAGCCATTGTCGAAGGGACGGCTAAAGGTGATGCCGGTACCAAAGCGGCGAATGCGAACCTGATCGCCGTTGGGCAAGTCAATGGGGTTGGGGCCATCCTCAAAGTTGAGGTTGTTGGCCGAGCGGGCAAAGGCCGTGGCGGTGTAGGAAGTCCGGAAGGGATCGCCCGCAATCCAGGGATCGGTAAAGGACAGGTCAAACAGAATGTCTCGGGTGCTGAGCTGGGCCTCAGCGCTGAACTTTTGGTTATTACCACCAAAGTTGTCCTGGCGGAAGCTGACGGTGCCGAAGAGGTCGCCGGTAAAGTTGAAGCCCAGACCAGCTGCTACGGAACCGGTGTTGCGCTCAGACACGTTGACGATCAGCTTGACTTTGCGGGGGTCGTCTTCGGCGGGTTCTAGCCCCGGCACCACATCCTCAAAAATTCCCAGGCCAAACACCCGCTGAAAGTCTTGCTCAATGCGAGCCTGGTTAAACACTTCACCGGGCTCGGTATCAAACTCGCGGGTGATGATAAAAGGCCGAGTTCGCCCTCGCACCGGGTTGCCCTCGTCGTCAACGGACTGACCCACGTCGTTGATGTAGCGCACCTCAATGCTTTCAATCACCCCTTCTGCTACCTCAAGGGTGACGACGCCATCGGGTGAAACCTGGGGAGCGGCGACCACCTGGGCCAGCACGTAGCCCTGGTCTTGGTACCACTGGTTGAGTTCTAAAATGCCTTCCTGAAAGTCAATCAGGTTGATGATTTCGCCCTTTTGTTCGTCAAAGATGTCATCGACGATGGTTTGTGGCAAGACCTCGTTCCCCTGGAGCCGCACGTCGGTGAGCACTGGGTTGGGCTGCACCAGGAAGGTGACGCGCACCCCCAGATCGGTGTCTGTGGGTTGGGCATCGACATCGGCGAAGTAGCCGGTGGCAAAAATGCTGTTGATATCCTGCTGGAGCTGGGTGCGGGTAGTCGTGCGCCCGGCCTGGGTTTCAATGACGCTGTAGATCAGGTTCTCAAGGGCCGGATCAAGCTCGCCCTCGTTTGGCTGAACCTGAACTTCAGCGACTAGAACTCGGGGTTCTTCCACCTCGGCAGCGGGCTCTTCAGGTGTTTCTTCGATCGGCTCGTCGGCGGCTTCGTCGGCGGGCTCATCGGTGGGCGCGGCTTCGGGGGTTTCGCTTGCCCCAGGCTGGGGCTGGCTACGGCGCTGCACGGCTCCGTCGAGGATGCGCTGGGCTTCTTCGGGGGTGATTTCGCGCTGGGTGCTGGGGGTTTGCGCCAGCTGAGCAGTCTGGGGATCAGCCGCAGCGGCTGGGCTTGCGGCAGGCCAGAGGGCAGTGGAAGCATCGGCGGCGGCTTCGCCCTCAACGGAGCGGTAGCCGTCGATCGCACTCTGAAGGTTTTCGGCTACGGGGCTGGGGCCGAGGTCGGGCTGATTTTGGCCAAAATCGATGGTGCTGGCGGGATCGGTGGTGCCAATAACCGGCTCAGCCAGGGCCGCAGCACTTTGGCTATAGCCCGGTTCGAGGGGCTCCGAAGGTTCAGCTTCGGAGAAATCTGCCTGGAAGACAGATTCTGGGGCGGCTGGATCGGCTTGGGCCGGGGCTGCAATCAACCCTACCAGCCCGGAGGTGGCCAACACGGCCAATAAATAATTAGGAGAAACCCGCATCTAAACACACCTGCTAAACACGTCCACACACCAATCAAAGAGCCCTCTCCCGGGCTAAGAGCCAGGGAAAACTGCCCTGGGCGGGCCGCTGCCCCCACAATCGGACAAATTCTACCGCATTGATGGTGCTAATTCTTGGCCGATTGTGCCGCCACCTTTTCTAGCACACGCTGGTAAGCCGATTCGACTTGGCCCAGATCTTGCCGAAAGCGATCTTTGTCGAGCACCCGTTGAGTTTCGTCATCGGTGGTTTGATCCCATAGACGGCAGGTGTCAGGGCTGATTTCGTCGCCCAGCAAAATCTGCTGTTGGGAATCGAGGCCAAACTCCAGCTTGAAGTCAACCAGAGTGATAGCGCAGCCCATAAAGAAATCCGTCAGGATTTGATTGATGCTGAGGGCAAGACGGCGCAGGGTGGCGATCTGTTCCTCGCTGGCGATCGCCATGGCGCGAATGCGATCGCCCGTCAGCAGCGGGTCACCCAGGGCATCGTCTTTGTAGTAGAACTCTACCAGGGGTGGATCGAGGCGCTGCCCCAGGGGCAGACCGGTCTGCTTGCACAGGCTGCCCGCTGCCAAATTTCTAACCACCACTTCGAGGGGGATGATCTGGAGGGCTTTGACCCGCATGGTGCGATCGCCCGTCGTCTCTAACCAATGGGTGACAATGCCCGCCGTCTCAAGCTGCTGAAACAAATAGGTGGAAATAGCGCAGTTGATCTGCCCCTTGCCGACAATCTGGCCCTTCTTTTGGGCATTGAAAGCGGTGGCGTCGTCTTTAAAGTAGGTGAGCAGCACCGCCGGGTCGTCGGTGGCGTAGATAATTTTGGCCTTGCCTTCGTAGAGTTTTTCGCCGAAGGTGGTTTCGCTAGCAGGGTTTTCGCCGGAAGTATCGCCAGAGGCCATGGTCGTAGGGCGGAATCAGGGACATCCCATAGTAGCGTCCCAGGAGGGTTGTGGATGGGGGTGATGGGGTAGGTGGAATGCAAAATTCAAAGTGCAAAATTCAAAATTTTGAATTTTGCACTTTGAATTTTGAACTCACCCCTCGGCTTCCTACTCTCCCCACACCCCCTACTCCCTACACCCCCGTCGCGCTGTACCCTTAGTTAAGTAACTGTCACCTTCGCGCAACGCTCCATGGCCACCATCAACGACAACTATCTCAAGCTTAAAGCGGGCTACCTGTTCCCCGAAATTGCTCGCCGGGTCAGCACCTTTGCCGAGGCCAACCCCGACGCACCGATTATTAAGCTGGGCATTGGCGATGTGACCGAGCCGCTGCCCGAAGCCTGCCGCACCGCCATGGTCAAAGCGGTGGAAGATATGGGCGATCGCGCCTCCTTCCACGGCTACGGCCCCGAGCAGGGCTACCTCTGGCTGCGCGAAAAAATTGCCCAGCACGACTTTCAAAGCCGGGGCTGCGATATTGATGCCAGCGAGATTTTTATCTCCGATGGCTCTAAGTGCGACTGTGGCAACATCTTAGATATCTTCGGCAGCAACAACTCGATCGCCGTTACCGACCCGGTCTACCCCGTCTATGTAGACACCAACGTGATGGCCGGCCACACCGGCCCCGCCAACGAAAACGGCGAGTACGGCGGCCTCACCTACCTGCCGATCAGCGCCGCCAATGCCTTCACCGCCAGCATCCCCCACGAAAAAGTAGACCTGATCTACCTCTGCTTCCCCAACAACCCCACCGGGGCGGTGGCCAGCAAAGAGCATCTGCAAGCCTGGGTCAACTACGCCCGCGCCCACGGCTCAATCATTCTGTTTGATGCCGCCTACGAGGCCTTTATCACCGACCCCACCATTCCCCACTCCATCTATGAGATTGAAGGAGCGCGGGAATGTGCCATTGAATTTCGTTCTTTCTCTAAGAATGCGGGCTTTACCGGCACCCGCTGCGCTCTGACGGTAGTGCCCAAAACCCTGATGGGCAAAGCCGAAGACGGCACCGAAGTTGCCCTCCACGGCCTGTGGAACCGTCGCCAATCCACCAAGTTCAATGGCGTCTCCTACATTGTGCAGCGCGGGGCCGAGGCGGTCTATTCGCCCGAAGGGCAGGCCCAAACCAAAGCCCTAATCGACTTTTATATGGAGAACGCCCGCATCATTCGCGAGCAGCTCACCGCCGCAGGCATTGCCGTCTATGGCGGCGTCAACGCTCCCTACGTGTGGGTCAAAACCCCCAACGACCTGACCAGCTGGGACTTTTTCGACAAACTGCTGCACACCTGCCACGTGGTCGGCACCCCCGGCTCGGGCTTTGGGGCCGCAGGCGAAGGCTACTTCCGTATTTCGGCCTTTAACAGCCGCGAAAACGTCAACGAAGCCATGCGCCGCGTCACCGAGAAGTTTCGGGTGTAGGGTCAATCCTTTTGTAGGGTGGGCACTGCCCACCTGCTAGTCTTTTCTTGCCAGTCAAACCGTTCTAAGAGCACCGCTAAGGAAAACTCCCATGCTCACCATCGCGCTGCCCAAGGGCGGCATGCTCAAAGACAGCATTCGCCTGCTCCAAGCAGTCGGCCTCGACTTCAGCCTGTTTCTCGACGGCGCTAACCGCCAGCTGCAAATTACCGACGCCTCGGGCCAGGCCACGGGGCTACTGGTGCGCGCGCAGGACGTGCCCGTCTATGTGGAATACGGCCAAGCCCAGCTCGGCATGGTGGGCTACGACGTACTGCGCGAGAAAAAGCCCGCTGTAGCTCACTTGGCCGACCTGGGGTTTGGCGGCTGCCGCCTGTCGGTGGCGGTCAAAACCACCAGCCCCTACCGCTCGGCCCTAGACCTGCCCGCCCACAGCCGAGTGGCCTCCAAGTACGTCAACTGCGCCCGCGACTACTTTCAAAGCCTAGATTTGCCGGTGGAAATTGTGCCCCTCTACGGCTCGGTGGAACTGGGGCCGATTACAGGGATGTCAGAGGCGATCGTGGACCTAGTTTCAACGGGAAAAACTCTGAAGGAAAACAACTTGATGGAGCTGGAGGTGCTCTACCACAGCACCGCCCGGCTAATTGCTCACCCGCTGAGCTACCGGGTCAACCCCTACGGTCTAAAAGCTTTGATCGACCGGGTGCGGGCTGAGGCGGAAGCCGTCGCCGTTTAAAAAATCTAGTCATGGGTATGAGATTGCTATACCGGAGTTTCTAAGGGTGGCGGTCTTTTGGGCACCGCCCAGTAAGATTAAGGGCAAGGCAGTCTTTGCTTAGCAACCTGCCAATCTGCCGATAGGATATAAGGCATCGCACTCTGCACATGCCTCATGTTTATCGACTACATCACCCTCATGCTGATCAATATGGTTGCGGGGCTGGTGCTGCTGGCCGACTTTGTCTATCACGGGTTAGACGGGGCTAACCTTAAGCGGTGGATACCGGGTTTTGGGCTAGTGGGGGCGATCGCCCTGGTCACCGGCCTGCACATGGTCTTGACCTGGCCCGTACCGGGCAGCTTTAACATTTCCTTTGGCGAAACTACGGTGCTGTTTGGGGGGCTTTATCTGGCGGCGGCGATCGCGATCGCCCAGGGCTGGGACTTGCTTTCGCTGGCGGTCTACGCTTTTTTTGCCGGCCTTACCGCAGTTGTCGTTGGGGTACGCATGATTAATTTGGGCCAAACCCAGCAGCCTTTGGTAGCCGGATTGGGCTTTATTTTGACGGGCCTGGGCGGGGTGCTGGCCGCGCCTACGCTGGTGTACCTGCGCGGCAACAAAAGCTGGCGCACCCTGGGGGCGATCGTTCTGTTGGTGGCGGCGCTGGTGTGGGCCTTTGTGGGTTTTCTGGCCTACTGGGGTCATCTCGAGGTTTTCAGCGACTGGCAGCCGCCGGTCATGCGGGGCGAGCCTTAGCCGGCTTGCGATCGCCAGTCCCAAGCTGGTCGAACCCTTCTCCCGATGGGGAAAGGGCACAACACGCTTGAAATTCAGCAAAAATCCTTCAGCCCAGAATCACATCGGTTAACCCTGCGATCGCTCGGTTCACTGGGTGCGTTGTACAGTTCTACCCGCAGGGTATTAGGACTCGATCCTCACAGGAAGACGGATCTTTTGCTGTAATCGCTACCGGGGGCCCCTGGAACCCTGTCTACACATCTAGTAGGGATTGGTGACTGTAGCGAGTCAGCCTAGCTTCTCCCAGGCGTCTTTACTGATGTCTGCCTGACGCAGAATTTTGAGCAAGAGAGCTTGGCTGATATCGCCTTTGTGGAGATTAGGAAGCGTTAGTCGTAGCTCTGCTTTGACCATAAACTGGTGCTTGCCGCCAGAGTACGGCCCCTCAAACCCCAACATCTTGAGATAACGAACGAGGTCATTGCGCTTGATGGGGCCAAGGACGGGCACTACGCCACCTCAGCGGTTGTGAGGTTAACGTCAATATCATTAACTACGGGCAAGGTATGCCCTAGCCGCAAGCCTAGGATAATCCACTCCTCTAGGGAATCTTGTAGCTCTTCGCGACAGTCTTCAAGGCTGTTGGCATTGCTCCAAACCCCTTTGCAAGCGGGTATCTCGCCATAAAAGGTGCCGTCGTCTAGAAGCTCATAGGTAGCCTCGTGTATCGCAGCCTGGATGTAGCGGGTCAACATGGCTTGCTGTTCTAAAACTTGATTACTATCATACCTGGCAAGAGTTGGGCAGAGCTTGAAAGAAATACTTAGTGGACAGAAACTGTAGCGTCTCCAGAAGTCTAGTACTCTGAGGCGGAGATCTCTCGACTATTGTCGGACAGGCATCGAGCTTATGCCTGCAGCAAGCCAGAGGTTTGCGCGACAGGGCACTGGTCAGTTAAAGGATGATGTCTAGAATATAGGCGTAGAGAGTCATTGGC
>QBLT01000125.1 GCA_003249105.1 Leptolyngbya sp.
ACAACTTGGTTAACTTGCTCCACGGGCTATTATCTCCTATTTCACAACAGGTCTACTGATGCAAGTATAAAGCATGCCATTTTTCTTACTAAAGGCTATTAAACCTAGGATGCACTAGCACTCCCTTAAGAACTGTGAAGCCAACTGCTCGGTTCTCGCGGTTCCCGTAAGGCATTGTTACGGTGAGACTTGCCGGGTCACAGGGCTTTTTATAATAGAGGTGTAGCCGCATTGCCCCTGGCCTGGCTCCATCACTGTCTCTATCGCTGCATCCCAACCTTGTGAAACGGAGAGCCTAAAACGCGGGCCTGCAAACAGGAGACTCACCGCTATGTTCAAAAAAATTCTGGTTGCTCTCGACAACTCTGCCCACCGGCAAGAGGTGTTTCAAAAAGCCCTCGACCTAGCCAAAGCCACCCAGGCCGACCTGATGCTTGTGCATGTGCTGTCGGCCTACGAAGAAGGTAGCCCCGGCATTCCCATTCGCTCGTACCAGGCCTACTACCCCGTGCTCGAAGACTCGACCTGGCGGCTCTACCAACAACGTTGGGAAGAATTTGAAGCCCAGGGCATTGCCCAACTGCGCCAAGAACTCGATCGCGCCCGAGCCGCTGGCGTCACCGCCGAATTTACCCAAACCTCGGGGGAACCTGCCGCCACCCTCTGTAACATCGCCGACTCCTGGGGTGCTGATCTAATTATGGTGGGCAGCCACGGTCGCAAGGGTCTCAGCGAGTTGCTGCTGGGCAGCGTCAGCAACTACGTCATGCACCACGCCAACTGCTCGGTGCTGGTGGTGCACCACAACAACGGCAAGCTGGCTGTGCCCGCCGAGACCGCCACAGCCAGCGCTAAAACCTAAGGCGACTTCTGGAAAACTTTCTCCCTAATGGTGGGCAGTGCCCACCCTACAGTGGCTACAGTTGCCCAATAAAGCGGAGATCTTCTTTTCTAGAAATCTCCTAAGCTCGCCTATCGGTAGCTTCTCACCCGCTTGTGGGGCTGCTGTTTGCGAACCCAGGCGACAAACTTCTGGAGCCTGGGTTCTGCCTGTAGGCGCTCTAGCGTATTTAGGTCGCGGGCCAGGGTGTGGTTATCGAACAGGGTATGAATCTGCTTGTGGCAGGGGCGACACAGCAGCACCGTCTCGCTGGTGGGCAGCTGGCGGCGGCGGGTGTACTGGCGCGGCACCAGATGGTGTTCGGTGAGATCGTCTACGGGGCGCTGGCACAGTTGGCAGGGCATGCAGCAAAAGAACAAAAAATATAAGAACGAAAAATTAAAAATGCCCGCCTGGCTTGAGTTCTCGCCTTTTGGGCTGTTCTAACCTAGACGCCCCCTGTTATGGACGCAGCCGCAAGGGGAGTAGTTTTATTCTGACGAATTTGACCCAGGCGCGCAAAAGCGGGGCGCAAAAGGCAAAAAAATGGCTCCTAGCTGACGGGCCAGGAGCCAAACCATAAATTAACTGAGTAAGAGTAATGCGTTATGGGCGGTAAGCGATGACCGATCGGCCAGCAAACAAACTCCAGTGAAGGCCAGCAGCCTTAGGCCTTACGGGAGTAGTACTCAACCACCAGCAGTTCGTTGACGTTGAGGGCGACCCATTCCCGCTCAATGACGCCGTTCACTTTGGCGGTGAGCTTGGCTTTGTCAAGCTCGAGGTGGGCGGGCACGTTGGCCAAACCGGGGAACTCCAGGTTGGCTTCTACCAGTTTTTTGGAGGCGTCGCGATCGCGCACGGTGATCACATCGCCGGGGCGACACTGATAGCTAGGAATCGACACCACGCGGCCATTGACGCAAATGTGGCCATGGTTGACCACCTGCCGCGCCGAGGGAATGGTCGGCCCAAACCCGAGGCGAAACACGGTGTTGTCGAGCCGCATTTCGAGCAGCTGTAGAATCACCAACCCGGTCGAGCCACCGGCCCGACGAGCTTTCTTCACGTAGCGAAGCAGCTGCTTTTCGGTCAGGCCGTAGTTAAAGCGCAGCTTCTGCTTTTCTTCGAGCCGCACCCCGTATTCAGACTTTTTCTTGCGGTCCTGACCGTGCTGCCCCGGCGGATACGCCTTGCGGGGGGATTTGCGGGACAGACCCGGTAGCTCACCCAAGCGGCGTACAACCCGCAGGCGAGCGCCTCTATATCGCGCCATAAACGTTTACTCTCCGAACAATGTCTAGGTTGGAAGCAATTTCCAAAGATTCCAATCTTAGCGCTAATGGGCGATTGGATCAATGTTTGGCAGAAAGGATTTGAATTTTGGGTTTCAGATTTTGGATTTTGGGTTAAACGGTGCTGGCTATCCCATTCACCCCTCACCCCTTCACTCCCTACTCCCTAGACTCCCTAGTGCTGACTCAGGCGGCTCAGGAAGGAGCGCAGGCGATCGCTGCGGGGGTTGCTAAACACTTCACCGGGGATGCCCTCTTCTTCAATGACGCCGCTGTTAAAAAACAGCACCCGGTTAGAGACTTCACGGGCGAACTGCATTTCGTGGGTGACCACAATCATGGTCATGCCCTCTTCGGCGAGCTGGCGCATGACGCCCAGCACCTCACCGACCAGTTCCGGGTCGAGGGCGCTGGTGGGCTCGTCAAACAGAATGGCTTCGGGGCGCATGCAGAGGCTACGGGCGATCGCCACCCGCTGCTTTTGCCCACCGGAGAGCTGCTCGGGGTAGGCGTCGGCGCGATCGCCCAGCCCCACCTTCGCTAGGTACTGACTGGCCAGGTCGCGGCAGTCGGCCTCAGAGTGCTTGAGCACCTTGCGGGGCGAGAGCATCAAATTCTCAATCACCGTCAGGTGGGGAAACAGGTTGAAATGCTGAAACACCATGCTTACCTGGCTGCGCAGGTGGTACAGCGCCTTCCAGGGAAGCTTTGGGGCCGACATGTCTTGGCCCATCACCTCCAGGTGACCCTGGTTGATCGCCTCTAGCCGGTTGAGGCAGCGCAGAAAGGTGCTCTTGCCGCAGCCCGAAGGCCCAATAATCGACACCACATCGCCTTTAGTAAAGGAGGTGCTTACCCCTTTCAAGACCTCCAGCGAACCATAGCTTTTGTGCAAATTTTCGCAGGCAATTACGGGCGTGGCGATCGCGGTCATAGTGGTCGTCATGGGCGGG
This sequence comes from Leptolyngbya sp., assembly GCA_003249105.1. Lineage (GTDB taxonomy): Bacteria > Cyanobacteriota > Cyanobacteriia > Phormidesmidales > Phormidesmidaceae > Nodosilinea. The sequence continues at coordinate 3,129 of QBLT01000125.1, forward strand.
CGCAATGACAGAGCTTAGTCTCTACCAGAGAATCACTGGCAACCGGAGACATCTGTATTGCAAAATACATTTTATCCCAGAGGGAATTGACTATTGTGCAACACAATCCGGATTGCAACTATCCGGGGGCCTATTTGTCGTAGAGTACTGCCGACCATGGTTTTTCGTCCGTTTGGCTCACGCTGGTTGAAACGCTGCTTGGCTTTGGTGCTGGGACTGGTGCTCGGGATTGGGGCGGCTCAGCTCGCGGGTCTGGCTCAGGATGCGCCAGCAGTCTGGGAAGTCGGCACCGAACCTGCCTTTCCGCCCTTTGAAATGAAGGACGAAGCCACTGGCGACCTAGTCGGCTTTGACATTGAGTTAATGACGGCGATGGGGGAAGCCGCTGGGCGAGAGGTGAGATTCATTACCCTGCCCTTTGATGGCTTGATTCCGGCGCTGCAATCGAGAACTATCGACGCGGCCATTAGCGGCATGACCGTTACCGCCGAACGGGCCCAAACGATCGATTTCACCCGACCCTACTTTAAGGCGGGTTTGGCGATCGCCGTTCGCCAAGACAACAACGACATTAAAACCCTCGAAGATTTGGAGGGTAAGCGCATTGCGGTGGCCATTGGCACCACCGGAGCCGACCAGGCTGGCCAGGTAGAAGGGGCCACCGTCAGCACCTTCGACAACTCTCCCCTGGCCCTGCAAGAGCTGCTCAACGGTCGGGTAGACGCCGTGGTCAACGACCTGCCCGTTACCCTCTACGCCATTCGCGAGGCCAATTTAGATGGCCTCAAAATTGTCGGCGAGCTGGTCACCGAGGAGTACTACGGGATCGCTATCCCCAAGAATTCTGACGAACTGGCGGCGATGAATGACGCCCTCGCCACCCTGCTGCAAGACGGCACCTACGCCGAGATCTACCAGCGCTGGTTCTCCGCTGACCCGCCAGAGCTACCGGTGGTGGCCCCATCTCTGGCAGAGGCTGGCACCGCTACGGGCCTGGCCTGGGGGCGGCTATTCCAAAACCTGATGAAGGGCGCGTGGATCACCATTCTGCTGACCGCATCTTCATTCTTCATCGGCTTAATTGGCGGGTCGCTGGTGGCCTTTGCCATGATTTCGCCCTTTAAACCCCTGCAATGGCTGTGCCGCATCTACGTCGATTTCTTTCGCGGCACGCCCATGCTGGTGCAGCTGTTTATGATCTATTTCGGCCTGCCCGCCCTGTTTCAGAGCCTGGGCTTTGATCTCAGCTTTAACCGCATCTTTGCCGCCGTGCTGGCCCTCAGCCTCAACGTGGCGGCCTACCTGGCGGAGATTTTGCGCGGCGGCATTCAGTCCATCGATCGCGGCCAGTGGGAAGCGGGCGAATCCCTCGCTATGAACCCGGTCGAGACCATGCGCTACGTGGTCTTTCCCCAGGCCTTTCGGCGCATTTTGCCGCCCCTGGGCAACGAGTTCATCACCCTGATTAAAGACACCAGCTTAGCCGCCGTAATTGGCTTTGAAGAGCTGTTCCGCCAGGGCCAGCTGACGGTGGCCACCACCTACCGCGCTTTTGAGGTGTATCTAGCGGTGGCGATCGTCTACCTGGTGATGACTTCTTTGGCCTCCTTTGTCTTCAAGCGCCTAGAGGCCTATATGGACCCGATCAACCGGCCTAAGAAGGTGAAGAAAGACCCGGTACCCTCGGCGATCGGGGTTTAGGGAATCGCTCTGGAGTAAATAGCCATTCCCTTCAATTCCACTCAGGGAACGGCTATTGCAGAGTTAAATCTGCACTCGAAAATTCCTATTCAAAACCGTGAATTTTGTAGGGGTGCAGCATGCTGTGCCCCTACTTGCGTTTTCCCCGGCGGGCGGCGGCGATCGCAGCCTCGACCCACCTGTGCAATAGATCTAAATCGTCGTAGACGGCGGGGGGAAGTTGGTAATACGACATGGCCACCGTCTTGCCGTTGCGGTCATACACAAATGGCCCCATGCCCGCCTCGGTGAATTGTGCCTGGTTGCCCACATCGGCCTTGAAATACAGTGTTTCGTAGGCGATTAGGGCGAACATAATGCCTTCGCAGTACAGACCGTAACCGCCAAACATAGCGCGGGCGGTGACTGGAGCGACCTGGTTGAGGTGGCTGACCATAGCCGTCTTAAAGGCCCTCGCCGCCGCTTTAGAGTCAACCATGAAAGAGCCGCCCGATCATGCCTACTCCTGGTTTTGCTCTGCGCTCAGCAAGATTTGGTAGACAAACATCTGCTTCAGGGCTGTCATCTTTTGCGGCTGTTGGTTGGCCCCGGCATGGATGTCTGCCGCTATCAAGACGCTTCCGGCAACCAGGGTCAAGATAACGCACAGGTTGCGGAGAATGAGGCAGGTGGGGAGGCAGCGATTTTTCATGGGGGAACCGTAGCAAGACCAGATACCAAAACCGATAGCCGGATACCTTCATTATTGAGAGCGTCTGGCGAACTTTCTGTATAACGAAAAAGGCTTTACAAAAGTTACCGGAACTTGACCCGGTACTCAACTAAACCCCGGCCCTAGTGACTGACGTTGATTGCCCTGACAATGCTCCTGGGTTTGCCGGTGCGATCGCGATCGGTGAGGGCAAGCGCTGATTTAGGGTCAGCAGTGGGTCGGCTCCTGTATTCTTATCCTGGTCTTCTGGATACCCAATTTACGTTCATGCTAGGTCTAGCGATTCACACCTGCAGCCCCGATCTGGGACTGGCCCTAAGTAACTTTGACGGCAAAATTCGTCACCAGACCTGGCCTCTGGGGCGCGACCTCTCCACCCAGTTGCACAGCATTCTGATAGACTTCATCGCGCCCTACGACTGGACAGATCTCTCGTTTTTGGCGGTGGCCCAGGGGCCGGGGGGGTTCACCGGCACCCGCATTGGGGTGGTGACGGCGCGCACCCTGGCTCAGCAGCTAGAGATACCGCTGTTTGGGGTGTCGAGTTTGGCGGCAGTGGCCCAACGAGTCCTAGAAGAATCGCCTACTAAATCTATTGCAGATGTTGCTGTGGAGATGCAGGCCCGGCGAGAGCAGTTGTTCACCGCCATTTATAAAACGACTGCTAGCGGCCTAGAGCCAGTCCATCCTGACCAGGTGCTCACCGCAGAGGCCTGGGAACAGGTGCTGGCTCAGCATCCCCAGCCATTTCACCGATTGGTAGCGGGGGATAACCTGGCGGCGACAGTGGTGCAAGTGCTGGAATTGGCTGATCGGCGCTGGCAGGGAGGCGATCGCCCCGATTGGTCGTCGGTCATGCCCTACTACGGCCAGCACCCGGTCGATCTGTAGGCGTCTGTAGCAGAGACCCAGGTATAGCTCCACGCAGATTCTTAAAAAGTGGTTCGGCTACACTGGGCAGCAACGCCTTTGGCTGTTCGCTCTTCACCGTCAAGGGCCAGACCGAAATTGCCCCCTTCAGGTCTCTGCTATGGCCAAACCGATCATTTTCACCGTCGATGACGATCCGGATGTCTTGCAGGCGATCGCCCGCGACCTGCGCCGGCACTACGGCGAGCACTACCGCGTCATGCGGGCCAGCTCTGGGGCGATCGCCCTCGAAGCCCTCCAACAAATCGTCCAGCGCGGCGACCCGGTGGCGCTGCTGCTGGTCGATCAGCGCATGCCCGAAATGAGCGGGGTGGAGTTTCTAGAGCAGGCCATTGACCTGGTGCCCGACGTTAAGCGGGCGCTGCTCACCGCCTACAGCGACACCGATGCCGCCATTCGCGCCATCAACGAGGTCGGCCTTGACTACTATCTAATGAAGCCCTGGGATCCACCGGAGGAGCAGCTGTACCCAGTGGTAGATGATCTGTTGGCCGACTGGCAGGCCAACTTTCGGCCCCCATTTGAGGGCATTCGGGTGGTGGGCGATCGCTGGAATCCTCAGAGCCACGAGATCAAAGACTTTCTAGCTCGCAACCAGATCCCCTACCGCTGGCTGGATGTGGAGCGCAGCGAGGAGGCACGCACCCTGGCAGGCTGCGTGACCCAGGCGAAACTACCCCTGGTGCTGTTCCCCGACGGCGAGCCCCTGCGCCAGCCCACCACCGCCGAGTTGGCAACGCGCATTGGCCTGCAAACTACAGCGGCCAAGCCCTTCTACGACCTGGTGATCGTCGGCGGTGGCCCCGCTGGGCTGGCGGCGGCGGTCTACGGCGCGTCCGAAGGGCTGCACACGGTGCTGATCGAGCGCGAGGCTCCCGGTGGCCAGGCGGGCACCAGCTCCCGCATTGAAAACTACCTGGGCTTCCCGGTGGGGCTGAGCGGCAGCGACCTGGCCCGCCGCGCCGTCACCCAGGCCCGCCGCTTTGGGGTCGAAATTCTCACCCCCCAATCGGTACAGGCCCTGCGCACCGATAACGACTACCGACTGCTCACCCTCAGCGACGGCAGCGAAATCAGCACCCAGGCGGTGATTTTGGCCCTGGGGGTCTCGTGGCGGCGGCTCGCCACGACCGGGCTGGAGCAGTTTACCGGGGCGGGGGTCTACTACGGTGCGGCCCAAACCGAAGCCCTGGCCTGCGAAGGGGAAGACGTGTACATCATTGGCGGGGCGAATTCGGCAGGGCAGGCGGCCATGAACTTTGCCAAATACGCCAAGTCGGTGACGATGCTGGTGCGGGGCGACTCGCTGACCAAGAGCATGTCGCAGTATTTGATCGATCAAATCGCCGCGATGCCGAACATCACGGTGCAGACCCACACCAGCGTGGTCGAAGCCAAGGGCGGTACGCAGCTAGAGGCGCTGGTGCTGCAAAACGCCGTTACCGGGGCCACTGAAACTGTGCCCGCTCAGTCCCTATTTATCTTCATTGGGGCCACTCCCCACACCGACTGGCTGGAAGATCTGGTGCAGCGGGATGAGCGGGGTTACTTGCTCACCGGGCCAGATTTGGCCAGTGCTGGCGTGCCGCCCCACCAGGTCTGGTCGCAGGAGCGTCCCCCCTTTCTGCTCGAAACCAGCCTACCCGGCGTGTTTGCGGTGGGTGATGTGCGCTGCGGGTCGATCAAACGGGTGGCCTCGGGGGTGGGGGAAGGGTCGATCTGCGTGCAGTTTGTTCACCAGTATTTGGGGGCGGTGCGATGAGCGCGTCAGCACTTTGTCTAGAGCACTTGCAGGCGATCGCGCCCTTTAACCACCTGCCCCCGGAACGGCTGGAATGGGTGTGCGATCGCGCCACCTCCCTCAAGCTCTCTAAGGGCGACTACCTGGTCAAAGAGGGCGACCTCACCACCACGATCTACATCTTTGTCTCGGGCCGTCTGGGCATTACCCGCCAGAGCGAAGGCGTCGCTATGCCCATCGGCCAGCACGAAGGCCCCGGCTATATCGGCGAAATTCCGGTGCTCACCGACGAGCCCGCCCCGGTAACGCTGCAAGCCATGTCAGATTGCGAAATCCACGCGATCGCAGGGGCCGACTTTCTCACCTTGCTGCACGAGTGCCGCGACTTTGAGCGCGTGGTGTTTCGCCTCATGCAGAAGCGGGTGCGGGGGCTGGAGTCGTTTTTGCGCGGGCGCGAAAAAATGGCGGCTCTGGGCACGCTGTCGGCGGGTCTGGCCCACGAGTTGAACAATCCAGCGGCGGCCCTGGTGCGATCGCTCAGCGAAGTGGTGCCCGCCATTCGCGAGCTAGAGAAAATGAATATGCTCTACGGCCAGACCAACGCCACCGAAGCAGAATCGGCGGAGTGGCAGCGGGTGCGCGATGCGGGCTACGAGACCATTCTCAATTGCGGGGCCAATGCGGCGACCCTGAGCGATCGCGAAGAGGAACTGCTCGACTGGCTGGAAGACTACGGCGCTACCGAAGCCTGGAAGCTGGCTGAACCGCTGGCCCTGGCAGGCATCGACATCCCCACCCTGGAACGGCTGATGGCCCCCTGGCGCGACAACCCCACGCAGCTGCGCGATATGGGCATTCGCTGGCTGGCCCTCTCCTTTGAGATGATGTCGATGATTCAGAGCGGCCAGCACGGGGCCGAGCGCATCGCCACCCTGGTCAAGTCGATGAAGTCTTACAGCTATATGGATCAGGGCGCGCAGCAGATGGTTGACCTGCACCAGGGGTTAGAAGACACCCTGCGGCTGTTTGCCTTCAAGCTGAAGCAGGGCATTAAAGTGGAGCGCGACTACGATGCGACGTTGCCCAAGCTGATGGCTCACGGCAGCGAGCTCAACCAGGTGTGGACGAATTTGATCGACAATGCGATCGACGCCATGGGCGAGAAGGGGACGCTTACCCTGCGCACCTGCCATTTCCAAGGCGACGCTCGGGTAGAAATTATCGACACGGGGCCGGGCATTCCGCCCGAGATTAAGTCGCGCATTTATGAGCCGTTTTTTACAACAAAGGGGGTGGGCAAAGGGTCGGGGCTTGGCCTCGAAACGGTACTTCGCATTGTCGAAAACCGCCACCACGGCACCATCTCTGTGGAGTCTGCACCAGGCCACACCTGCTTTGCGGTTTGCCTCCCCCTGGGCAAAACAGAAGCATCCTAGCTCTCGCGGGAAGTTGAGCGCTTGTCGCTCACAGCAGGTTTAGCTACGTACCACACGTACCCAATCGGCTATGGCAAGATGACCGTGAAGACCTATAGCAAATACTCAACGTGTCGAATTCTAAAACCCTACTGATTACCGGCGCATCCTCAGGTATCGGTGCCGCAACCGCCCGACAGGCGGCAGCGCAAAATTTCAACCTTGTCTTGGCCGCCCGCTCTACTGAAAAGCTGAATAAATTGGCGCAAGAACTAGGTGCCGATAGAGTTCGGGCTTTTGCGTGTGATGTCACTGATTATGCGGCTCAAGAAAAGTTGGTAGCCAATGCAGTAGAGGCGTTTGGCAGTCTAGATGCGGTGTTTGCTAATGCTGGTTGTGGCGGTGAGCCGGGTGGGTTTTCGGGGGCTCCGGTTGAGTCTTGGCAGCGCATCGTCAACACCAATATTCTGGGCGTCGCTTACACGCTACGGGCCAGCCTGGCAGAACTAAAAAAAGCCAAAGGTCACGTCATCATCACTGGCTCGATCGCAGGGCGCACAGTGCTGAAAGGTTCTATGTATGCCGCCTCGAAGTGGGCTGTCTCAGCGATCGGCTATAACCTGCGAGAGGAGATGCGAGGCACGGGGGTGCGGGTCACTCTGATTGAACCGGGGATGGTGGATACCCCATTCTTTGATGACCCGAAGCCAGATGCACTGCGTCCTGATGATGTGGCTCGGACGGTGCTTTTTGCGCTTTCGCAGCCTCCCAATGTTGATATTGGCGAACTTGTAGTTTTGCCAACACCACCGGTCGAGGGGTAATTGATAAAGCTTAGCTACTTTGCTTCGCATTGTGGAAAATCACCACCACGGCACCATTTCTGCAGAGTCTGCACCGGGGCACCTGCTTGACTGACAAAAGTTGTTTTTAAGAGCCGGAGAGCCTTGCTGCGTGGTCGTTGTGGAGATTGAGGAGATCAAGGGGGAGCCAGCGTTCTAAGCTTAGATACCACTCAAAACCATGAACGCTGTGAAAAAAACTCCCCCCTCTACAATGCCTTGAACGCCTGGCTGGGTCAATCGGTGCCCTGGGCGCATCGTGGGCATCTGACGACCTGCCTCTGGATGGTAGTGGCTTTGCTCCAACGAGGAGAGGTCAGCCTGACGCGGTGGCTCCCCTATGTGCCGTGTCGCGGGGTGCAGGCACAAAGTAAACAACGACTGTTGTGCAGCCAGCGGCTGCACAACAGTCGTCTGAACGTTCACCGCTTGTACAAGCCGTTGATTCAGGCCGCCTTAGCGGATTGGGGTGAAGACTGTTTGTACCTGAGCTTGGACACCTCGCTCTTTTGGGATGAGTATTGCTTGGTACGCCTGGCGGTGGTGCATCGAGGCCGGGCGTTGCCTTTAGTCTGGCGGGTGCTCCAGCATCGCAGTGCATCTGTCGCCTTCGACGAGTATCGGGAAATGCTCCATCAAGCCGCCCACCGATTGCCCCAGGGGGTGAAAGTGGTCGTACTGGCTGACCGAGGCTTTATTCATACCGAGGCCATGACCGCTATTAGGGCTGAACTGGGGTGGCACTACCGCATTCGGATCAAGCGCAATACCTGGATTTGGAGAGCGGGTCACGGGTGGTGCCAATTGAAGGACATTCACCTTCAGCGGGGAGAGGCCCTCTGTTGGCACACCGTTAAGCTCCATAAAGGCGAGTGGTATGGCCCCGTGCATGTCGCCTTTGGCTATAACAGCGTCAATGGTGAGTTTTGGAGACTGATCAGGATTTTGTGTAAGCGGTCTAGAATCCCGATATTTCAGGAGACCGCAGCATGGTACGTAAGAAGAAAGAACTGAACTGCATCGACGATATGCTGGATAACCTCTTGGCCGACTGCCAAGGACCAGAGGACATTCTAGGAGAGTCTGGCCTGCTCAAACAGCTCAGTCAGCGCCTGGTCGAGCGGGCACTAGCTGGAGAACTCAACCACCACCTGGCTCACGATGAGGCGAGCCCTGAGGCTAAGAGGATATTTGAAAAGTATCAATTAATACCCGTGTAGAGGAAAGGGCTTCCTAAGTATTAGGCTCAGATTAACCACCTCTGTAGCCATCCGGAAGCCATGACCTCAGCATATTCCAGCAGCCTAACGCGTGACCAGTGGGATCTCCTTTCCTCTCTATTACCTGGCCCGAACGCGACGGGTCGACCTCGAACGGTTGACCTCTATGACGTCATCAATGCCATTCTCTATCTCCTGACGACGGGCTGTGCTTGGGGGCTCTTGCCCGATGACTTTCCGCCCTATTCCACGGTTTACTACTACTTTCGCCAATGGAAAAACGATGGCACCTGGAAACGGGTGCATGACCACATTGTTGAGTGGGTGCGAGTTGTTGATGACCGCCCTAAAACCCCCAGCGCTGGGGCACTCGACTCCCAGAGCGTGCCGACAGCGGTGATGGTGAACCAATCGGTGGGCTTTGACGGCGGCAAGAAAATCAAGGGTCGCAAGCGCTTTACCTTGGTTGACACGATGGGGTTGTTGATTGCTGTGACAGTCGTTGCCGCCAGTACCCCGGAACGCGAGGGTGCCAAGCAATTGCTGCAAACCGTCAAGGAGGAACGGGAGCGACTCCCCCGACTGATTCGCATCTGGGTCGATGGGGGCTTTTCTGGCGTTGACTTCCTTAAGACGGTCATCGACCTCTTTGGGCTGATTCTCGAGGTGGTGCTGCGTCCCCAAGGAAAGACGGGTTTTGTGCTGTTGCCCAGACGCTGGGTCGTGGAGCGAAGCTACGGTTGGTTGCACTGGTGTCGCCGTCTCAATGTCGATTATGAGCGCTTGCCCAAGTCCTCCGAAGCGCTCATCTACATCGCCATGACTCGGGTCATGCTACGCAGGTTAGCTTGACGCTTTCGATACCCCGCCTCCGTGTTTTCAAATATCCTCTAAGGGGAACAGCTATATTGAGGTGATGGATTGGGTCGCCCAAAAGGCCTCACACACCTTGGCCCAGACAGGTCGCATCACCGTCGTTGTGCAGGATAATGGCTCGCTTCATACCAGTCGCCTGGTGCAGCAACAATGGCCCCGATGGCAGGAGCAGGGACTGTTCATCTTCTTTTTACCGCCCTACTGTTCGGAGATGAATCCGATTGAGACCCAGTGGCGGCAGTTGAAAGCCCACGAAATTGCCGGTCAGATGTTCGACAACGAATACGACTTAGCCATGACCGTCATTGAGGGTATGGAGGTCCGAAGCAAAGCCGGAAATTACCTCCTGGAACGTTTTATATTTAATTCCGCCTAGCTACTTACCAGCGAATCCGACAGCAGCGAGGCACCCGCAAGGGCTTCTTTCAAGACCTTCATACCAAATCCGACTTGTATACCTCCGGAATAGTGTAGGATTGTGGAATGCCTAGACCCCTCCATCTTGAACCTCATTTTTCAGCCGACGAGCTTAAATCGCGCTATCGCGCTAGCGGTGACCCTGTCGAGTCTCGACGCTGGCATCTGCTGTGGCTGGTTCACACGCAAACGACCTTGACCGATGCCGCTAAAGCCGTGGGCTTGAACTATGACTACGCCCGAGCCGTCGTGAGAGACTACAACCGTGATGGCGCTGATGGCCTGCGCAATCGACGTAAAGATCAGCGCCCCCAACAGTCTCGTAGCCTGCTCAACCCCAAGCAGCTTGAAGACTTGGAGGCTCGATTGCAATCCCCGCCGGACGATGACGGAGTCTGGAGTGGGCCCAAGGTGGCTCAGGTGATTGCTGAGGTGACGGGGGTAGCGAAGGTCTGGCCTCAGCGGGGGTGGGACTATCTCAAGCGCTTGGAGCAATCCCTGCAAGTGCCTCGTCCCCAGCATCGCAAAGGCGATCCGGAGGCCCAAGAGGCATTTAAAAAACTCCCGGAGCGCAAGGCTGAACTCGAACAGCAGTATCCTGAAGCGCTGGTCGAGGCGTGGTCATTCGATGTAGGCGTAGACTTCCCGAAGGGTACATCGCCTCGGACTAAAACCGATTATTCGCAAGCTGTGGGCCAAAGTCGGGCAGCGACCGTTGGCCCTAGTTGACCCACGCTAAGAGTGGACGTACCTCTACGGGGCACTGGTCAGTTAAAGGATGATGTCTAGAATATAGGCGTAGAGAGTCATTGGCNGCCGATGAACCCTTAGTCAACCGCTGCTTTGATGCCCTCAGCGATCTCGAAGATGTCCTTGAAGCCCGCTGCCGCACGTTGCTGTCGATGCAATCCGAGGTTAAAGCCCTCACCAACTATCATTGGTGGCCCGCATGACAAGCCTAATCGTTTCGGGGGTATGCTATCCGGATTTAGTGTAAGACCCTAACGAAGTATCTGCTCTTTGACTCCTGGCAGCATCTGATTGACTTCATGCTCGACGAGTCGACGCCAGCGACCACGGGTAATACATCCTAACTATTTTTGAATTTATAATTGCTGCAACTTCACCGCAGGCATAGATCCCGCTTCGCAAACTTCTGCCGATCTATTCAACCCACGGGTCAATCAGTGGAAGGAGCATTTTGTTTGGGTCAAAGGCGGTTTGCTCATTCGTGGCAAGACAGCCATGGGTCGGGCAACCTGCGATCGCCTGGATTTCAACGACCAAACCCATAATGACGGTGCCATTGTCAAAGCTCGTCGGCCTTGGATGCAGGGCGGCTGGCATCCACCGAGTACAGACAGTGTAGAAGCTGAGTAATTCTTACCTGATAAAACACCTCACTGTTGCACGACAACAGGGGTTCCCAGATCGGCCCAGTTGTACAACCACTGGGCGTGGTCAACCGCGACGTTCACGCAGCCATGGCTCACAGGCGTACCAAAATTGTGGTGCCAGTAAGCACCATGAATCGCATAGCCCCGGTAAAAATACATCGTCCATGGGACATCGGGCACATCGTAACCTGGGCCTCGCATTCTGGCCGTCCGATGCATTGACTGAATCTCAAACACCCCCGTCACCGTTGGCGTTGAGGGCTTCCCCGTCGAGACAATGACCGCATAGACCGGGGTACCTCCCTCCCAGGCCGTCAACCGCTGACTCGACAGATCGATTTGGAACCAGCGTTCGTTTGACTGGCGCAAACTTGCCACCTGCGCGGCTATTTCTTCATTCGTCAGGGCCATGACAGGCTCTACGCCCGGAGCCCAAAATAACCCTGCACCGCTGACCATTAAACTCAAAAAAGCACCTGCTCCGAAGCGTTTGAGCCAATGCCACTGAGAGGCTAACATCACTCCACCTCAACTGTCTAAATGATTATTGCTTCAGCCCCTCCAGGCTAAAATCCTGAAGACGGTAATGATTCGTTAGGCTGCTCCACGATCTTGGTGTTGGTGTGCGCGTAGCTTGATGAAGCCTTAAATTTTCTCCGCCAAAAACTCCACTAGCCGGGTCACCTTTGCCGACAGGTGGCGATTCACCGGGTACAGCGCATAGATATTGATGGGCGGCGGCGGGTAATCGGCGAGGATAGGGCGCAAGCGTTCCGCCCTCAAATCTTTTTCTACAATGAAATTGGGCAATATCACAATGCCTAAACCTTCCAGAGCAGCGGCCCGCAGCACCTCACCGTTGTTGCAGCACAGCGGCCCGTTGATGGTGACTGTGTGGGGCTCATCGCCCACCAGAGTCCAGCTGTTGTCTTGGGCACGGTGGCCGTAGTGTAGGCAGTCGTGCTGTTTGAGATCGTCTGGATGGGTTGGGGTGCCGCGCTGCTGTAGATAGCCGGGGGCCGCGCACACCACCAGCGGGCAAGGGGCCAAGGTGTGGGCGCTGAGCCCAGGGCCGGGCGGCTGGGCGGCAATGCGAATGGTGATGTCAAAGCCTTCTTCGATGGGGTCGATGCGGCGATCGTTAAGCACCAGCTCGACGTAGAGGTCGGGGTACTGGGCCATAAACTCGACTAGCAGGGGGGCCAGGTGCAGGGTGCCAAAGGTCATGGGCGCGTTGATGCGCAGGCTGCCGCGCGGTTCCTGGTGGAGGCGAGTGAGGGCCAGTTCGGCTTCTTCAAGGTCGGTGAGGATGGCCAGGCAGCGATCGTAGTAGGCGCGCCCGGCATCGGTGGGGGAGACCTTGCGGGTGGTGCGCTGCAAGAGCTGGGTTTGCAGGTGTTCTTCCAGGTTGAGCACTAGTTTGTTGACCTGCGATCGCGACAGATCCATCTGGCGAGCAGCGGCGGCGAACCCCCCGGCTTCGACGACCTGGGTAAAGGCGCGCATGCTTTCGAGCTTGTCCATGTTGCTAGCGGAGGGCAGATGAGGGGGATGGGGAAGGTGGGATGGGAGATCCTTATAACAGCATAACGGCCTCATTGTATCTTTTTAGGAGACAATGCGTCTACAAGGTAGCGTATTGTCTATTGATTGGATTCAGCATATCTTTAATTTATTCGGATGTTTCTAATCCATTGACGCTACTAGGAGGTGTCTCTAATGATTACGGTTCGTCCTGCTAGCGATCGCGGTGCCGCCAACTTTGGCTGGCTCGATTCTCGCCACACCTTCTCGTTTGGCAACTACTACGACCCTCGCCACATGGGCTTTGCCAGCCTGCGGGTGATCAACGAAGACAAGGTGACGCCGAGCCAGGGGTTTGGCGCCCACGGCCACCGCGACATGGAAATCATTACCTACGTGCTGGATGGCGCGCTGGAGCACAAAGACAGCCTGGGCACCGGCTCCGTCATTCGCCCTGGGGATGTGCAGCGGATGTCGGCGGGTACGGGCATTCGCCACAGCGAGTTCAACGCTTCAGACACCAACCCGGTGCATTTCCTGCAAATTTGGATTTTGCCGGAGACTGAGGGCATTGACCCTGGCTACCAGCAAATTTCCATTGCACCCGCAGCCAAGCAGGGGCAGCTGCGCTTGGTCGGCTCCCGCGATGGCCGCGACGGCTCCGTCACCATCCACCAGGATGTCAGTCTCTACGCCACCGCGTTGGGGGATGGCGATCGCGTCGAGCATACCCTAGCTCCCGGCCGAGTGGCCTGGGTGCAGGTAGCCCGCGGGGCGGTCAGCCTTGACGGTCACGCCCTCACCGCTGGGGATGGCGCTGCCGTCAGCGACCTCGACACCCTGAGTTTGAGCGGGGCTGCCGATGGGGCTGAGGTGCTGCTGTTTGATATGGCCGCCTAACAAGCTTGCGGCGGCGAGGGAAATTTCCCCTGCCGCTGCCGGATGTCCATGACAAGACCTGTTCTTAAAGAGAGGAAAGACCGATGGCTGAGCCTGTAATTGCTGATACTAAGCCCGTAGTGATGGAACTGGAGGCGGGCGACTACTACTGGTGCACCTGCGGCCAGTCAACCAACCAGCCCTTCTGCAACGGTGCCCACAAAGGCACCGAGTTTGTGCCCATGAAATTTACCCTGGAGGAGAAAAAGCAGGTAGCGCTGTGCGCCTGCAAACACACCCAAAATGCGCCCTTCTGCGACGGTAGCCACACGAAGCTTTAGGTAAGAACCGCTCCCCTAGTGTGGTTAAGCCAAAGTAGTTGAGCTAGAGTCAGGGTGCGACTCCCGTTGGGAACCTTCGTGAACGCCCCAACCCTGGACAGTTCTAGCCGCCATCACAAGACCCATCGCCCAATTTTTCTAGCCTCAGTAGATCACAAAGAATTGAGGCAGGGGCTGAATCGGTAGAAAAGGGGTAGGG
>QBLT01000126.1 GCA_003249105.1 Leptolyngbya sp.
AGCCACAGGGGTCTTTGCACTTGGCACAGGCACCCGACCCCTGTGGCTAATCCCTAAACTGCATGCGGTGGAGGATGCGGGTGGCGGTGCGGAAGAAAAAGCCGCCGATCAGGGCGATCGCTAGCGGGGCATACCAGACACCGACCCAGCCGGTGCCGCGCACAAAGGCATCGCGGGTGATCTCGATGAAGTAGCGGGCGGGGATGACGTTGGAGAGCAGCGAGAGGGGAAAGGGAATATTCTCTAGCCGGTAGATGAAGCCGGAGAGCAGCAGGGCGGTGAGGAAGCCGGCGATCGCGGTGCCCTGCACAGCCCCGGTTTGGTTGCCCGCCCTGGCCCCCACAAACAGGCCAAAGGCCACGGCGGCGGCCAGATAAATCACGGTGCCGACCAGCAGCGTGGTGGGGTCGCCGCGAACGCGCAGGCCAAACAGCAGCGTGGCCACGGTCATCACCACCAGGGCTTCGCCCAGGCCCACAACCAGGTAGGCCAGCTCTTTGCCCAGCAGCCATTCCACCGAGGATAGGTCAGAGGCATACACCTGCACGATAGTGCCCTGCTCCTTTTCGCGCACCAGGGCGATCGCCGCCAGCATCGACGGAAACACCCAGAGAATGACGCCAAAAATGCCGGGCACAATGTAGAGCGCCTCGCGGCGACCGGGGTTAAACCAGAGGCGAATGTGGGCGGTGATGGGCAATTTTAACCGCTCGGGCACCAGGCCGCTGCTGCGCAGGAAAAACTGGGTCGTAGCCCGCAGGCTGTTTTGAATCACGCGGGCGTTGTTGACGTCGGTGCCGTCGATCAGGGCCTGCACGGTGACGGGCTGGTGCGACTTAATGCGGCGCTCAAAGTCGGGGGGGATCACCACCGTGGCTTTGGCGGTGCCGCGATCGAGCGCCAGGGTGGGCGCGGTGCCCTCTAGGGGCGCAGGTACAAACTGGTTGGTGGCAAACAGCCGCTCGACGTAGGTGCGACTGAGAAAGCTGTGGTCAAAATCCTGCACGGCGAGGGGAATGTTTTTGGCCTCCAGGCGAATGGCATAGCCGTAGATCAGCAGCACCGCCAGGGGCAGCACAAAGGCCAGGGCCACGGTAAGGCGATCGCGGCGAAACTGGTTGAGCTCCTTCCAGCCCTGGGACAGCACCCGGTTCATGGCCCCTCCGCCCGCTGCACAATGCCGATAAAGGCGTCTTCTAAGGAAAAGGGGATGGGCCGGGCCGATCGCACCTCAACACCGGCATCCCCTAGCCAGCGCTGAATCTCGGCCAGCTCGCGGTCAGGATGGTCGAGCACCAGGTGCAGGCGATCGCCAAAAATAGCTACCCGCCAGGGCTCCAGCCGCGCTTTCAAAATGTCTGAGGCGGCCTGGGTCTGGCCCGACAGCAGCTCGATCAGCTGCCCCGGCTGGCTGGCCTTAATGGCGCTGGGGGTGCCCTGGGCGACAATTTCCCCGGCGGCCATAAAGGCCATGGTGTTGCAGTTTTCGGCCTCTTCTAAATAGTGGGTGGTGACCAAAATGGCGGTACCGCGCCGGGCAAAGTCGCGAATTAGCCGCCAAAACTGCCGCCGCGCCAGGGGGTCAACCCCGGAGGTGGGCTCATCTAAAAACAGAATGTCGGGCTCGTGCATGACCGAGGCCCCAAAGGAAACCCTCTGCTTCCAGCCCCCCGGCAGACTGCCCGTGACCAGGTTTTCCCGCCCTACCAACCCACAGGTTTCGATCACCCAGTCAATTTTTTCGCCCCGCAGCTGTTTGGGCACACCGTAGACGCCGCAGTAAAACTCCAGGTTTTGCCGAATGGTGAGGTCGTCGTAGAGGGTGAATTTTTGGCTCATGTAGCCGATGCGCGATCGCACCTCCGAGCGATTCAAATCGCTAGTTTTTCCCGCCAGCTCAATGTCGCCACCGCTGGGGGGCAGCAGGCCGCAGAGCATTTTGATCACCGTGGTTTTGCCCGCGCCGTTGGCCCCCAGCAGGCCGTAGATCTCGCCGTAGCGCACGGTGATGTCAACCCCCTTGACCGCCTGAAAATCGCCAAAGGTTTTTTGCAGCTGGCGGGTGTCGATGGCGGTGCCGCCCTTGTCTTTACCCGAGCGGTAGGCAGGGAACTCCAGGTAGGCGGGGTCGAGGCCCTGCTGGCGCAGACGATGGACGAACACGTTCTCCAGGGTTGGCTCGTCGAGCCGCAGATCGGTGAGGGTGAGGTGGTGCTGGGCCAGCACCGCGCGGATCTGCTGCTCGCCCTGGGTGGCATCGGTCACCATCACATCCAGGCGATCGCCAAAGGTTTGAATATCGACGATACCCCAGTCTGGGCTACCCCCCTTTTTAAGGGGGGCAGGGGGGCTCGCTGCTCCAGTTCCCTCTCCCAGGGGGAGAGGGCTAGGGAGAGGGCGGCTCTGACTCAAGACCCGTTCCGCCTCATGCAGTGGCTCCGCCCGCACTTCTATCCGCCGCAGCCCCAGGCTGTCTCGCAGCTCCTGCACGGTGCCAATCTGCTGGATTGCTCCAGCGTAGATCAGGGCGATGCGGTGGCAGCGCTCCGCCTCATCCAGGTAGGGGGTGGCGGCGACCACGGTCACGCCCTCTGCCGCCACCGTGGCCAACAAATCCCAGAACTCTCGCCGCGATACGGGGTCAACCCCCGTGGTGGGCTCGTCCAGCAGCAGAACTTTGGGCCGGGCGATCAGGGCACAGCAGAGGGCCAGCTTTTGCTTCATGCCGCCGGAGAGCTGCCCGGCCAGGCGATCGCGAAATTGATTCAGATCGACCCGCTCCAGCAGGGGGCGGGCGCGGGCCTCAAAGTCTGCGGCGGCTACCTGCCGCAGCCCCGCCGAGTAGCGCAGATTTTCTTCGATGCTGAGGTCGCCGTAGAGGGAAAATTTTTGGGTCACGTAGCCCAGATCGAGCCGGGCATTACGGGGCTGGGTGCCCAGCACAGCGACCTCGCCTGCGGTGGCCTCCATCACCCCGGCCAAAATCTGAAAGGTGGTGGTTTTGCCCGCCCCGTCTGGCCCAATCAGGCCAAAGATTTCTCCTCGCTGCACCGCAAAGTCAATGCCCTTGAGGGCCTCTAAAGCCCCGTAGCGTTTGCGGAGGGCGTGGACGGCGATCGCCGCTTCCCCCAGCGGGGCGGTTCTCCCCCTCGGTGTTGCCATCAATGATTCAGAACGCCCCATCATTCGGTCTCCGCTGCGTCCAGCAAAATCTGCCCATCCGCAGGCATGCCGGGTTTAGCAAACCCATCGGGGTTGTCGAGGGCTAGCTTGAGGCCAAACACCTGGGTTACGCGATCGTCTTTGAAGTAAATGTTTTCGGGGGTAAACGACGCCTCGGTGTCCACCGCCGCCACCGTCGCCGCCAGGGGGCGATCGGGGGCCGAGTCTAGCACCACCTGGGCGGGCTGCCCCACCCGCACCTGGCCGACCTCGCCCTCAGGAATGTAGCCCCGCAGGTACAGAGCGCTCAGATCTACCACCGTCAGCACCGTGGTGCCGGTCGAGATCACCTCCCCCGGTTCTACGGTGCGGCTCAGCACTACCCCGGCGATCGGGCTGGTAATCGTCAGATCATTGATCCGCGCGGCGATCTCGGCCTGGGCAGCCTGGGCCTGCTGGAGCTCGGCCTGGGTGGCCGCTAGCTGGGCGCGGGCCTGGGCCTGCTGGGTTTGCAGGCGATTGACCTGGGCGGTGCGAATGTCGGGGTTGAGCTGGCTGGTCTGGGCCTGGGTGAGGGCACCCTGGGCCGCACCCACCTGCTGCTGGGCTGCCGTTACCGCCGCCTGGCGCGCCGTCAGGGTGTCTTCGGCGGTGGCCACCTGGGTTTCGGCCTGGTCAAACCGCTGCTGGGCGATCGCCCCCTGGGCCACCAGGGTAGCAAAGCGATCGCGATCGCTCCTCGCCAGCGTCAGGGTTGACTGGGCCTCCTGCACCCAGGCCTGGGCCTCGGCCAGCTGGGCTCGGGCCGTCGCCACCGTCGCTTGCGACTGGCTAACCCGGCCCACCGTATCGCCCTCCGACTGCCGTAGGGTCAGCTGCGCCTCCTGAATTTGGCTATCGACCACCGCCACCTGGAGCTGGGCCTGGTTTATCTGCTGCTGGGCCGCCGCCACCTTGGCCTGGGCCGCCGCTAGCTGGGCCTGCAGCTCGGCATCGTCGAGTCGGGCCACCACCTGACCGGGCTGCACCGTGTCGCCCTCCCGCACCGTCACCGCAGCAATGCGCCCGCCCACCTTGGTCCCCAGATCGGTTTCGTAGCCTTCAATGCGGCCACTCAGGGCGATCGCGCTGTCATCGGGCCGGGTGAGCCAGTAGCGCAGCCCCACCCCCGCCGCCGCCAGCAGCAGCACTAGGGGCACCACGATTTTGAGCCTTGATTGCAAGCCTTTGGCATGAGTCGCCTGAGCAGGCTTTTGCGGCGCAGCTTCGGCAGGGGCAACCTGAGTCATCGGCACCTTCCTTCGATCGCCAACAGTTAAACTATACGGTGTAGTATAGATCGAACGTTCAGGCTGTCTAGGGTTGCAGCTCAAAGTGTTTCAAAACGTTGGAGGTTGGGGGATGGGCAACCCGTCAGGCAGCGCGGCGGCAGCGCTGAAGCGCCAGCAAATTTTGCAGGGGGCGCTGCAAATTTTTCTGCAAAATGGCTACGAAGGCACCAGCATGGATCGCGTGGCGGCGGCGGCGGGAGTTTCTAAAATCACCATTTACAAACACTTTCAAGACAAGGAAGGGGTGTTTACGGCGCTGATTGAGCAGGTGACGGGCCAGCGCTTTCAAACGGTGTTTGGCCACCTTTCCTTTACGGAAGCCCCTGCCCTGGTGCTGCGTCGCTTGGCCAAAACCCTGCTCGATATGCTGGCTACCGATGAGGAATACATCGCCTTTCTGCGGCTGATCATTGGCGAGTCAGGGCGATTTCCGGAGCTAGCCCAGCTCTTTATCCGCGCCCTGCCCCAGCGGGTCTGGGCGCTGCTGAGCGACTATTTTGCCGCCCACCCCGCACTGCACCAGAGTCATCCTGAGGCGACCGCCCGCATCTTCATGGGCTCGTTGATGAGCTATGTGCTGACGCAGAATATTCTCCACGGTGAGGCGATCGCCCCCATGCCCCCCGATCTGTTCATTGACTGCCTAGTCGATACCCTGGTCTGCCCCGTGGTCACACCGCTGCCATGATCCATCCATCCCCAATCGGGTCGCGATGCCTTAACAATTCGCCGGGATCGCGCAGCTGACGGATGGATCTGCAACTGGCTGCGCAACGCCGTCAACTCGACGTTCCTCGGGCGGTTTGGCCAGAGTTCTTGGCCCAATTTACCAATGACAACCAGGGGCGATCGCAGCGCCCTATCCCCACAGCAACAGCCAGCCGTGGAAGAGGTCTAGGGGGCAGGCTGGCTGGGCGATCCAGAGTTGCGATCGCCCAGCCAGCCCAGGTCACTGCCCCAGGGCCGGAACACCGCTGGTCAGCCGTTCACCCCGCTCTACGGTGGCGTAGATCAAGGTGCGATCGCCCAGGGGCAGCACCGCTGAAACCTTACATTCCAGGTAGGCCAGGGCGTCGCTTAGCTGGGCACAGCCGTTCTCGGTCAAGGTAAAGGGCAGCTGCCCAAAGGGGGCGGCGGTGAGCTGCTGGGTCGAGAAGTGGCGGCGCACCGAGCGACCTTCCTGAAGAACAGTCAACCCGAAGGGACTGCCGGGGCTCAGGGGCCCGAGGCTGCCCTGGGGAAGCGCCAGTATCAGCCCTGGGGGATCGAAGCTGGCCTGGGTGACCGAGGCGGTGAGCAAGCCCATGGGGGAGCCCTGGTCGGTGGTGGTCAGCACGCAGAGCGCGCCCACAGTGCGGCCTAAGGCCTGGTGGGTGCGATCGCCCTGGCCCTCCACCAGAACCGGTTTGGCAGCCTGCTGCTGCTGGCGTTTGCGCAACCGCTGGGCAAACTGGGCGGCGGCGGTCTGACAGGCGTCGAAGGCAGCGGCATCGGGGCTAAAGCGCACTCGCAGCGGCTCAAAGCCAAAGGGAAAGTTGGCATTCTGCAGCTTCTGGGCCAGCCAGTCGATCGCCTCGCCGCTCCACCCGTAGGAGCCAAACACGCCCACCGGCTTGGTTTTGGCAAGGTTTTCTAAAACTAGCCCTAGGGCGGTCTGCATCGGCACAGGGGCGTGCCCCCCCAGGGTGGGCGACCCCATAATCACCCCGTCGCAGCGGGCCAGGGTGTCGAGCAGGGCGGCGGGCTCAGTCTGTTCGCAGTTCACCAGCTCCACCGCCACCTCGGCAGCGGTCAGGCCCTGGGCGATCGCCGCCGCCAGCCGCGCCGTGCTGCCGTAGGCCGACGCGTAGAGCAGGGCCACCCGCGCCGATCTGGCCCCCTGCTGCTGGCACCAATGGTCGTAGTCCTGCATCACCCGGCTGAGGCTGTACTGCACCAGCGGCCCGTGGCCTGGGGCAATGGTTTTCAGGGCCAGGAGCTGCAACTGCTGGAGGGCGGTGGCCACCTGGCGGGTCTGGGCACTGTGCAGACAGTCGAAATAGTGGCGGCGATCGGCCTCTAGCTGCCGCCACTGCTCGTCCCATAGGGCATCGGTGCAGAGGTGGGCACCAAACAGCTTGTCGCTGTAGAGCGTTTGGCTTGCGGGGTCGTAGGTACACAGCCCATCGGGCCAGCCCGGGGTCGGCACCCCTAGAAACCGCAGGTGGTGACCCTGGCCCAGATCCAGTTCCTCGCCGGAGCGCACCGGATGAAGCCGATCCGGGGGTAGCCCCGTCTCCTGGAGCCATCGGGCGGCAGGCCGCGAGCAGATCACGACGGCCTGCGGCGCTTGGGCGTGCAGCCGCCGCAGCGTGGCCAGCCGATTGGTGTTGACGTGGCTCAGCACAATGTAATCGAGGGTGCTGAGGTCGAGGTGCTGCTGGAGCGCCTCTAGAACAATGACCGTGAACGATTCGCCCGGTGGATCGATCAGGGCGCTGCGATCGCCCCGAATCAGGTAGGCGTTGGCCGTGGTGCCGCGCTGGCGGCTGTACTCGACTTCAAATTTGAGCCGCTCCCAAGTGCGCGATCGCAGCACCCAGGTACCAGAGCCCAGATCGGCCACCTGCACATCGCGGGGCCGCACCGCCGTAGGCATGGAGACTGGAGGCGTAGGGGTAGAAAATGCCATCGTCATAGACCGCTATAAAAAGTAGTGGAGCCGGACCCAATGCGGCAGAACAAAGCCGACGGACTCAGCCGCAATCGGATGTAGCAAAGAAACGAATATAGAAAGCGGCATTTTGGGGCTGCCATAACACAGACTTCAGCCGCTATAGCTGCTCATCCTTCGACTCCGGTGAGACGGTGGCCAGGGGCGGCAAGTCCTGGGCAAAGCGCAGGCGGTGGCGACGGGAAACCGCCTGCTCGGGGTCCACGCCGTCGAAGGTTGGCGGAATCCAGGCCCGCACCACCAGCAGTGCTCCCATCACCACTAGAAAGAGACAGGTGGCAATTACCTGTACCCAGGGGGTTTCTAGCACGCCCCGCACGATGATTTCCCGCAGCACCGAGACAATAGAAACCTCGACCGCCACCCCAATGGAGACCCGGTGCCGGCCTCTTCGCAGAGCTTGTCGGTAGCGGTGGTAGGAGCAGCCTTGATGGGGATGGGCTCAAAGGCCAGGGTGAGGCCCAACTCCTGGCAGCGGTTGCGCAGGGGAAAGATCGGCTCGTCTTGACCACCGCCGGTTTCAAACAGACCAATGGTTTGGCCGGGGTGGGCGGCGGCCAGCAGGGTGCTGAGTAGAGGGGTCAGCGCAGGGCGATCCTGGGGCGGCATCCCGACGACCAAACCAGCGGCGCTGGTTGCCAACTCGCGCACGGTGGGGATGTCGGTTTCTAGAAAGTCCACCAGTTCCACGGCCAGGCCGGTTTTGAGGATTCCCTGGCCGATCGCCTGCACCAGGCGATCGCTGTGGCCGTAGTCTCCGGTGTAGAACAGCGCCACGAAGGGGGTGGTCTGGGCCTGGGACTCGCTCCAGGTGCGGTAGCGATCGCGCCAGTCCGCCAGGTGGTGCCGCAGCAGCGGGCCATGGCCGGTGGCCACTTGCGCAATAGCCAGCGGCTCAATCCGCCGCAGGGCCGACAGCACCGAGCGAGCATTGGGGGCCACCAGGCAGTCGTAGTAGAGCTGAAAGTCGGCCTCCAGCCGGAAGGGCTGCTCGTCGTAGAGGGTGTCGTCGCAGTAGTGCATGCCCAGCACATCACAGGTATAGAGCACCTGGGTACCGCTGTCGTAGGTGAACATGGTGTCGGGTCAGTGCAGGTTGGGGGCGCTGATAAAGACCAGCTCGTGACCGTCGCCCAGATCGAGGCGATCGCCGCTCTTCACCACCTGGGCCGCAAAGGGCCGATGAATTTGGTTCTGCAAAAACTGAATCGCCACCTTTGACCCCACCACCGTGATCTGGGGTGCCAGGGTCAGCAGGTCGTTCACCAAACCGCTGTGATCGGGCTCGGTGTGGTTGACAATCAGGTAGTCGATCGCCGCCAGATCGACCTGTTCTCGCAGTTCTGCCAGGTATAGATCCCGAAACTTGGCGTGGGTCGTATCGATCAGCGCCGTTCGGTCGCCGCGAATCAAAAACGAGTTGTAGGTGGTGCCATTCTGCAGCTCAAACTCAATATCAAAGCGATCGCGGTCCCAATCCAGGCAGCGCAGCCCTGTGGAATCAGCGGCAATACCCGCAATCTGGACACTCAGCCGACCCTGGGCCAGGTTTTCCGAGCGCGCATCTGTGAGAGCAACCATGACTTATCTCTATCCTCACCGGGATAATACTCCGAATAAATCAATAGCTACTTGCCAGACAAGATTTGTAAAATGTCAATCTCAAAACTGTCTAATTAGTTTTTTGTATAGCCAAATTGCCTAGTTATTTGCTTTGCAAATGTATTGAGGAATCTCAAGGGCAAGGGGAGCGGGCTTGCCCCAGCCACCGTGGCTGGGGCAAGCAAGACCTAAAGCACCTGTGGCTCAGGCTCCTAATTATTGCCCCAGGAGCCAATCCCCAGCAGGTATCCCTTGGGATACCTGCTGGTCAGAAATGCCCACTGAACCACGCGATCGCCCTATAGCGTTGAGCATGCCGTCGGTGGCGGGGCTGCTAAGGGCGATTTCTAGCCGTGCGACGCAGTCGAGTTCGTTGAGCAACTGGTGACCTGGTCGCAGATCCAGGCCCAGCGCAATGGGCATTGGATTGGTGTTGATGCAAGGGGAACAGCATTTCCCCTGGCAAAGCGGCTGCGGTCTTTCTGAAGTTCAGGTGTACTATTGAGGTTGAGGGCAACGATGAGGTGACGATGCCAAACCTGCTGCTGATTGAAAGCCCTGGCAAGGTGAAGAAACTGGGGCAAATCCTGGGCTCTGGCTGGGTGATCAAGGCCAGCCTGGGCCACGTGCGCGAACTCGCCAACGACGGCGAAGACGCCCTGGGTTTTGACCTGGGGGCAGGCTCCATCGCCTGTCGCTACCAGCCCCGCGATGCCCGCTCCCAAAAAGTTCTCTCAGAGCTGCGCCAGGCCGTCAAAGCCGCCGATCGCGTCTACATCGCTACAGACCCCGATCGCGAAGGCGAAACCATTGGCTGGCACCTCCAGCAGGCGCTGAATTTGCGCAATCCACACCGGGTCGTCTACAGCGAGATTACGCCCCAGGCGGTGAGAGCGGCGATCGCCCATCCCCGCACCCTCAACCAAGATCTCGTTGCCGCCGGACGCGCCCGCGACTGCCTTGATAAACTGGTGGGCTACACCGGCAGCCGCCACGTGGTCTGGCCCCTGAACAATGGCGCAAAGTCTATGGGCCGAGTCCAGAGTGCGACGCTGCATCTGCTCTGCGTCAGAGAGCGAGAAATTCAAGCCTTCGTGCCCCAGGACTACTGGAGCGTCTGGGTCACCTACCGGGAGGGGTTCAAAGCGTTCTACCGCAGTAGTCCTAAGCCGCAGCGACCACCTGCCAAAGCTGCGGAGGATAAGGGCGCTGAGAATGAGTCGGAGCGGGTAACCACTCAGGAGCGGGCAGATGCACTGGTGGCGATCGCCCAAACCCATCCCCATCGCGTCCTCCAGATCGAAGGCAAACAGACCACCCAATCGCCCCCGGCCCCGTTCATCACCTCGACCTTGCAGCAGGCCGCCGGTTCTAAACTGCACTTCAGCCCCGAGCACACCATGAAAGTGGCCCAAGCGCTCTACGAAAAGGGCCACATCACCTACATGCGCACCGATTCGGTCATCCTCTCCGCCCCCTTTTGTGAGTCGGTGCGCCAGTACCTTGAGCAAGCCGACCCCACCAACCTGCCGCCCAAAACCACCCGGCATCGGGCCAGCAAAGGGTCCCAAGAAGCCCACGAAGCGATTCGCCCCACGGATGTGAATCACCTGCCCCAGCACCTCCAGCGAGAACTCTCCTCCGAACAGGCTCGCCTCTATGAGCTGATTTGGAACCGGGCGGTGGCCTCGCAATGCGCCCCGGCGCGCCTCAGAAAGACCCGCATCGTCACCCAGTCCGGCGACGCCTACTGGGAAGCCCGCGGCCAGGTGCTCGAATTTGCGGGCTACACCCGCTACTGGAACAACCTCAGCGCCGATGCGGTGTTGCCTGCCCTGACCCAGGGACAACCCCTGCAACTCGATCGAGCCCAGGCCGATGCCAAGCAGACTCAGCCGCCGCCCCGCTACAGCGAACCCAAGCTGGTAAAGCTGATGGAGCAAAAAGGGATTGGCCGCCCCAGTACCTATGCCCCGACCATAAAAACCCTCAGGCAGCGGGAGTATGTGGTCCTGCTCCAGGGCAAACTACAGCCAACGCCGCTGGGGCTAGAACTCGATGGGGCGTTGGAAAAGCTGCTGCCTGATTTGATTCAGCCGGAGTTTACGGCCCAGATGGAGGCGGCCTTAGATGCCATAGCAACCGGCGAACAAGAGTGGCAAACCTACCTGATTGGCTGGAATCGGAGCTATTTTGCCCCGGCGATCGCCCAGGCCAAGTCCCAACTCCTCTCCCTGCCGACC
Organism: Leptolyngbya sp.; assembly: GCA_003249105.1. Classification (GTDB taxonomy): domain Bacteria; phylum Cyanobacteriota; class Cyanobacteriia; order Phormidesmidales; family Phormidesmidaceae; genus Nodosilinea. The sequence continues at coordinate 11,052 of QBLT01000126.1, forward strand.
TTCGCTGAGCATGCCCCGCCATCGGCAGCGATGCTCTCAGGGCGATCGCCAGCCGCCAAGGCCAAATCCACCGGTGGACAACCGACTAAAATCCTATGCCCCACCTGCGGTGAGGCGATGGCCAAAGTCCCCTCCCGTTCCAAAAAGATGAAAGCCAAGCACTTCCTCAAATGCTGTAGCGCAGGCTGCGGCACGGTGATGTTTTGGCAGGCCAAGACCAAACGCTATGAATTGCCCCAGGCCCAGCGTCAGGCCCTCAACTCAGAGCAGTTTACCGACCACCCCTGCCCCGTCTGTGGTGCCCTGCTAGAGCGCTACGCCTACACCAAAGACGGACAGGACAAAGTCATGCTGCGCTGCTCGCTCTTAGAAAACCGCCGGGGCAAGTGCAAGGAAGTCGCTTTTTTTCAGAGCCGAGGCGAGTTCTGGTCCCCCAAGTTTGGCACGCTGAAACTACCAACACCGAGCCTTTAATCGTCGGCTTTCGGCTCGCCCAGCGCAGCTAAATGAAGGAGCTGAGGTTAGCCGTGGGGACAGGTTGCCTCAGCGGGCACAATCAGCAAAGCTAAAAGTTAGGTTGAGCAGTGCTCGCCACGCTATCAACTCTGCCAACCCTTAAATCCCAATCGCCCCCTCTCCTAAGCCCGTCCTACGCCACCCTCGACACAGCCCGCAGGCTGACTTCATTCAGCCGTTTCTTAAGTTGTGCCATGGGTCAGATGTCGCAGCGGCGCTGGTCTGGTTTAGTTTAGTCAGGCTCTGTGAGGTATGTGATGATTCCAGCCTGGTTGGTGATTGCAGTGGTGGGGGTGGCGATCGCATCTGCGTCCAGCCTGCTCAGCTCCCGCGATATTAAATGGTTTAAGCGCCAGCGTCGCCCCGACTGGCTTACCTTTGAGTTTGCCATCCCGGTCGTGTGGACGGTGGTCTTTATCTGCGGCGGCTGGTCGGCCTACATCGTCTGGAAGCAAACCCAGAGCTGGTGGTTCATGGCGGGCTATGTCTTGCTAGAGCTGCTGATTGTCAGCTACACCCCAGTCATGTGTAAGTTGCAGAATTTGCGCGTGGGCACGGCGATCGGCGCGGCGGGGTTTGTGTTTGGACTGCTGCTGGCTTTATTGGTGGCCCAAGTAGACAGCAAAGCATTCCTCTTGCTGCTGCCCTATCTGCTGTGGAGCCCGGTGGGCACGCTGATTACCTGGCAAATGTCACAGCTAAATCAGGGCCAGTAGAATTCCAGACTGGCTATAGCTATATATCTAGCTGTTGTCCAATTCTCAGCGCATTTTCAGCCCTGCCATCACAGACCTCCCTCGCCAAAATCACCAATCCAAAATCTAAAATCGCCTCAGCGCCTGAGCAGGCTGATCGCCAGCGCCACCAAAGAAATCGCCAGGCAGGCCTCCAGGCTGAGGTAGCTAAACCAGCTGATCTGGTTGGCCTTGCGCTGGGCCTCGGTCAGCATAAAATTAGCTTGGTTTTTAGCCTCTAGCTCCAGGCGCACCATTTTGGCATCCCACTCTTGGCTGGCGGAGAGGTAGCGGTAGTCTAGATCGCTGAGGCTTTTGTCGGCGGCCCATTGCAGGGCATCTTGCAGAGCCTGGCCCATTAGCAGCCGCGAGTCATCCTGAAAGTTTGAGGCGACCCAGGCTTGTAGCATGACGGAGTAGGGGCACTACTGGGCGAGGCACTGGTTGACCCAATCGGGGTTGAAAACGGCGGCATAGATGGGATTTGCGACCTGGAGATGACCGTCGCAGGCGATCGCAACGCCCGAAAGCTTCAGTTCGGTCTGGTCTGAGCTACCGTCAGAGAGAATAGTCCCCTCAGCGAGAATCCGCTGGTACAGGCTGAGCAAGCGGCCCAAGCGCATCTCGTCAGCGACCAGGCGATCGCGAATAGTGCGCAGGTGCTCGGGGTCATCCTGGGCTTCCCACTGGTGGATCAGGCGCGATCGCACCAGCGCTTCTACCCTCGCCCCTTCGGCCCCCGCCCCGATGGAATTGTCCCGATGGGCCGTTTGAATGAGATCGCAGAGCTTCTGGGCTTAGTGGTGTAGAAAAGTCCTAAAAGGGTTGCTGTGCGGGGAGTCTCAAATGAGACAAGGTAAGTTAGGCGGGGCATTTCATGAGAGGCTTGAATTCCCCAACTCAAAGCCAGTGTCATGGAAACACCCCTCCTGTATCGTCAACTGCAAGACCAATTGAGTCAATGGGTGCAGCCCAAAGACCAACGGCATATGCAAGGGTTTGCGGAAATTGTGGCGGCGATTTTGCAGTCCGGTGAGGCATGCCTGGGGCGATGGATCCCGTACCTCTCGCATCGCGATTGCCAAGCCCGTGCTCATATGGGCCGTCTGAGCTACTTTCTCCATAACCAGCAGATCACAGCGGCACGCTACTACGAACCGATGCTGCGGCAGGCGCTGTCAGCCTTTGCCGGAGAAGCGGTTCTCCTGACCCTGGACACCAGCATGCTATGGGATCGCTTTTGTTTGATTGAGGTGTGTTTTGTCTGGGGTGGACGATCCTTTACCCTGGCCCAAAAGGTACTGGAGCATGGCAGTGCCACTGTGGGCTTTGAGCAATATAAGCCCGTACTAGAGTGCGCCCAAGGCGTCCTGCCACAGGA
>QBLT01000127.1 GCA_003249105.1 Leptolyngbya sp.
CCCCAAGGCCGCCCACCACGACCCCTGCCGCCCACCACCATGCCTTTGGTATGGTCTGGCGACGAAAGAGACCAAAACTCAGCAGCAGCGGCACAAACGCCAAAAATAGATTCCATAAAATCCAGCCGCTGTAGACGTTGTTAAATGCGCTGGCGATATCGAGCAGGAGCCATCTCATCGCAGGGTAACTCCTCAGGTAGATTTGGTTTAACCCAATCTAGTCTTTAGCGTGGCCCTGTGTCTGCTCCTTGGGGTTGTGGGGATGCGATCGCATCCCCACAACCCCAAAACCCGCCCCTATTAAGGCGATTGACCGCGCTATAACAAGTAGAGTCTTCAACCCGTGTTTCCATGCCAGATCACACCCAACGTCAGGGCAATACCACCGAGCACATGCTGGGTAACCAGGCCTACACCGCTTCAGCCCAGTGGCAAACCCTCTACGAACACGACAAGCCTGTGGCTGAGCTGTTCCACGTGGCCTACACCGTTGCCGATCAAGACCCAGCTCAGCGGCCCATTACCTTTGTGTTTAATGGCGGGCCAGGGGCGGCATCCGCCTACTTGCATGTGGGGGCGCTAGGTCCGCGACGGGTGGTGTTTAACTCCGATGGCAGCCTGCCGCGCCCGCCGGTAGAGGTGGCCGACAACGGCGAGAGCTGGCTGAGCTTCACCGATCTAGTCTTTATTGACCCAGTGGGCACGGGCTTTAGCCGGGTTTTGCCGAAGGAGGGCGACAAAGCCGAGAAATCTGACGACAAGCCCGACGACAAAGGGGAGGATAAACCCGACGAAAAGGCCAAAAAATTCTGGACGGTCGATCGCGACCTCAACGCCCTGGGCGAATTTATTCAGGGCTATCTCTCGGCTCACCACCGCTGGCTGTCGCCCGTATTCATTGCTGGGGAGAGCTACGGCGGCTTTCGGGTGGCGAAGCTCTGCCGCAAGCTTCAGCAAGACTATGGGGTCGGCCTGTGCGGGGCGATTCTAATTTCGCCGGTGATGGAGTTTATGCTGCTGGAGGGCAACGACTACAGCCTTAGCGGTTGGGCGACGGTGATTCCGTCTATGGCGGCGACGGCGGTGTACCACGGGCAGGTCGATACCTCCGACAGTCCGGCTGCTCATGGGGCCAAGGCCGCCGACTTTGCCCGCAAGTCCCTGATTCCCTTGCTGGCCCTGGGCAGTACTGCCTCTGGTGAAGACCAGCAGCGGGTTTTTGGTCAGCTGGCCCATCTGATTGGTCTTTCGCCGGAGGTGGTGCAGCGCCACCGGGGCCGCATTGACATTGTGGTGTTTGCCCGTGAGCTGCTGCGCCACCAGCAGCGCATTTTGGGTCTCTACGATGGCTCGGTTACCGCCATCGACCCCTTCCCCGATCGCCTCATGCATGAGGGCACCGACCCCACTTTGGAGGGCATCGATCGCCTGTTTACCGGAGCTATCAACAGCCACCTGCGCTCGACGCTGGGTGTGAACACCACTCTGACCTACAACCTGCTCAGCTTTGAGGTGTTTAAAGCCTGGGAGTTTTTGCCCGAGAGTGAATACCGCCAGGGCTTTGTGGGTTCGGTGGATGACCTGCGGGTGGGCATGGCCCTCAACCCCTACCTCCAGGTCTACATTACCCACGGCATTTACGATTTGGTGACGCCCTACTTCTCCTCAGAGCACCTGAGGGATTTGATGAATCTCAACCCAGAGCTACAGCCAAACCTCACCCTGCGGCATTTTCAGGGGGGCCACATGTTCTACACCTGGGATGAGTCGCGGCAGCTGTGGTTTGAGGATATGCAGCGGTTTTACCAGCGGGCGTCGGGCAAGTAGGGAATGGCAAAAAAAACCGACAGACCCTGGCGGGCTTGCCGGTTGGTTGTGTGTTCCCTGTAGATGACTCGGCTAAAGTTGAGTCAACCTTAGTATCTCTGGAAGGTTCCGGAAAACCTAGCGGATTTATCACGGCCAACGGTGAGTTTGATCACAAAATTACGTAGTTTGGCGGATGCCATAGACAGTCCTCAGGGATCAGCTATGGGAATTCTCTGAGGTAAAGACTCCTCACAACGGGATTGCGCCGCATCAACTTTAGGACAAAAATAGGAGCATATAGGTCTTTAGGCCAAGAATACTAGGAAAAATCGCCATGACCGAGTCACCCATGGGCACCGCAGAGGCGCTGGCCAGCATTGCGCTAGTGGCGATCGCTGCCGACGGCTACCTGGCCGACCAGGAGGGGCAGGATATGACGATGCTGCTGTCTCGCATGGCGTTGTTTAGCAGCTACTCCAAAGAGGCCGTGCACCACCTGTTTGATATGTTACTGACGCGCCTCAAGACCGAGGGGCCGGGGGTGATGGTTGCCCAGTCTAAGGCGGTTTTGCCTCAGGAATTGCGGGAGACAGCCTTTGCGATCGCCACCGATCTGGTGCTGTCTGACCGCACCGTGACGCCTCAGGAGCAGGCGTTTCTAGAAGATCTGTACCGAATTTTAGAAATTCCCAGCCCCCTGGCCCAGCAGATTGTGCAGGTGATGACGATTAAAAATCGGGCCTAGGCAAAACTGGCAAACGGTTTGAGGACATTTGATCGCATTAAGAGTCCCATAGGTTGGGCCTATGGCTATATCGGTAATGCATGGGCAACGGCCCGACTCTGGCTGGCAGTTTTTCTCCGGCTACCCTCCGCTGTTGGGTTTCATGAGCTGCCCTTTAGGTCAGCTATAGTGAGGCTTTACGGCTGCCAGGAGGTCGGTAGATGAATGCAAGCAGCAGCGTCGTCGAAATTTTGTCGGCGGAAGAAATGCGTCGCACGCTGAACCGGCTGGCGTCGGAGGTGGTGGAGCGGGGCGGCGACCTGAGTCGCCTCGTGCTGCTGGGTATTTACACCCGAGGTGTGCCCCTGGCCCATCTGCTGGCTCAGCAGATTCAGCGGTTAGAGGGGGTAGAGCTGCCGGTGGGGGCGATCGACATCACCCTCTACCGCGATGACCTGGATAAAATCAGCACGCGCACCCCGGCCCGCACCGAGATCCCCTTCGACATCAGCGATCGCGTGGTGGTCCTGGTGGACGATGTGATCTTTAGCGGGCGCACCATTCGCGCTGCCCTCAATGCGGTGATCGACTACGGTCGGCCCAGCGCCATTCGCCTCGCGGTGCTGATCGATCGGGGCCACCGAGAGCTGCCCGTGCGCCCCGACTTTGTCGGTAAAACCTTGCCGACGGCGAAGGATGAGGCGGTGAAGGTGTTTTTGCAGGACACAGACGGGCGAGACGGGGTGGAGCTGTTAAAAGGGTAGAGAGTTAGGGGTGTTACGTCTGGTGTGCGATCGCGCATTAAACGGCCCGATTTTTCCTAGGATAGGGGGCGTTGATTTGGCGAAACCCCTGTGACTCTACTGCCCGTCACCCACGAGACCCAGGCCCGCAAGGCCGACCACCTGCGCATTTGCCTAGAGGGGCCGGTGCAGTGTGCCCAAATCACCACAGGGCTGGAGCGCTATCGATTTACCCACTGCTGCCTGCCAGAGATCGACTACCAAGATATCGACTTGAGCACGGTGTTTTTGGGGCACCGGCTGGGGGCACCGCTGCTGATTTCGTCGATGACCGGGGGCACCGAGGCGGCCCACCAGATCAACCGGCGGCTGGCGGCGGTGGCCCAGCGCTACGGGCTAGCCATGGGGGTGGGCTCTCAGCGGGTCGGGGTCGAAAATCCTGACTTGATGGAGACGTTTGCAGTGCGATCGCAGGCCCCCGACATTCTGCTGCTGGCGAATCTGGGGGCGGTGCAGCTCAACTATGGCTACGGTCTCGACCACTGCCGCCGCGTGGTCGACAAGCTGGCGGCCGACGCGCTGATTTTGCACCTCAACCCATTGCAGGAAGCGGTGCAGACCGGAGGCGATACAAATTTCAAAGGACTGTTCCAGAAAATAGAGCAGCTCTGCGCAGCTCTGCCGGTGCCGGTGATTGCCAAGGAGGTCGGCAACGGCATTTCGGCCCCCATGGTGCGGCGGCTGGTGGAGGCCGGGGTGGCGGCGGTGGATGTGGCCGGGGCCGGGGGCACCTCCTGGGCCAGGGTGGAGAGCGAGCGGGCGAACGATGCCCACCAGCGACGACTGGGGCAGACCTTTGGCGAATGGGGCATGCCCACGGCAGACTGCATTGTTCGAGCGCGGCGGGTGGCTCCGGCCCTGCCGCTGATCGCCTCCGGGGGGCTGCGCCACGGGCTGGATGTGGCAAAAACCCTGGCCCTGGGAGCCGATCTGGCGGGGCTGGCGATGCCGTTTTTGCAGGCGGCGAGTGAGTCAGAGGAAGCCGTGGCGGCTCTATCCGAGGTGCTAATGGCCGAAATTAGAACAGTGCTATTCTGCACTGGGCAAGAAAATTTGGCTGGACTCCGCCAGGCGGGGGTGCTAGAGCGAGACTAGGCCAGGTTCGTCGGTTGTATTGTCAACGCCCATTGGGTTAGGACAAGTTCTGGTAGGGACATTACAATGCCCCTACCAGAAGGTTCTTACTCTATTTTTATGTAATCAACTAGAGCAGCTTAGCCAGGGTAGCTTCGGTACCCAACTCATGGAGCTGGTGCAGGTACTGGGTCACCGCCTCGACGAATCGCGACGACTGGGAGAGATCGCCAAAGACTTCCGTCAGATTCAGCAGCGGCATAGGGTCAGTGCCGCCAGCTCTGGCTCGTTCCGTCAGCGTATCCGCCATTGGGTCATCGATCGGCATCTCATGGCCCTGATCGTCTTTGCCGCTGAGGTAGCGAAACCAGGCGGCGATGGTAAGACTGAGATAGTCGATCGCGCCATTCTGCTCTAGCTTGTCGCGCAGCGAACCGAGGGCCCATTTGGGGATTTTGGCCGAACTGTTGAGGCAGAGTCGGGGCAGCTGGTCGCGAATTTTCGGGTTCGAGAACCGCTCTACCAGGGTCTGCTTGTATTGGCTAACGTCAATACCGGGTACGGGGTGCAGGGTGGAGGTGACTTCATCCATCAAGCGCTCGACCGCCTGACGAATTTGAGCATCAGCCATCGCTTCGTGAACGTAGGCGTAGCCCTTGAGCGAGCCGAGATAGCCGATTAGCTGGTGGCTGGTGTTGAGCAGCCGGATCTTCATCATCTCGTAGGGGTGGACGTCGTCGGTTATCTGCACGCCGACGCTCTCCCAATCGGGGCGTCCGGCACTGAAGCGATGTTCGACCACCCACTGTAAGAAGGGCTCGGCCACCACGGGCCAGGCGTCGTCAATGTCGAACTGGTCGGCCACCATACGCAGGTCGCTGGGGGTGGTAGCGGGGGTAATGCGATCGACCATGCAGTTGGGGAAGGCAACGTTTTCTCTGATCCACCCGCCCAGGGCGGGGTTTTGCAGTTTGGCGAAAGTGGTCAACATTCTGCCCACCATGTCGCCGTTGCCCTGAATGTTGTCGCAGGAGAGCACGGTAAAGGGCGCGATGCCCCGCTGCCGCCGCCGGGCCAGGGCCGCGGCGAGGAAGCCGTAGACCCCCTGGGGCTGGTCAGGGTTTTGCAGGTCGTGCTGAATGGTGGGATGGTTGGCGTCAAATTCGCCGGTGCCTTCGACCACATAGTAGCCGCCTTCGGTGATGGTCAGGGTGACGATGCGGCACTGGGGGTCGGCCAGGGTTTCGATCACGGCCTCGAGATCGGCGGGGGCGAACAGGTATTGGGTGATCGAGCCGATGACGCGAGCGTTGTCACCGGCGGGTGATGGTCCCTCGGGACCGGTCTCCGACCAACGCTCCACCAGGGTGTACAGACAATCCTGAGAATCCAGGGCATCGCGCATTTTCTGGTCAAACTCCAGTAGGCCAACGCCGCAGATGGCCCAGTCGCTGCCGGGGTTTTGCTCCAAGTAGTTATCCATATAGAGCGCTTGGTGGGCGCGGTGAAAGCCGCCAACGCCGATGTGGACAATGCCGGGGGTGACGGCGCTGCGATCGTACCGGGGCACGCGCACCCGATCGCTTAGCTGGTCGAGCGATCGCTCATTCAGCTTGACGAGGGACTTCGTGGTGTTGGATGGGCTGTTCATAGGTCTGCTCTCGGGGGGCTTCGGTTTGTAGCGGAACTTCGGGATGATGGGTGAGGCTGAGGGGATGGCGCTCGGCCTTGGGAATGGCTTCGCCTGCACCGTCAAACAGGTGGCAGAGGTTGCCGTCGATGGCAACGGGGACGCGATCGCGCACCTTGGCCCGACTGTTGCCGTCGGTCTGCACGATAAAGGTGTCGCCCCCAGCAACCTTGACGTAGAGGTAGGTTTCGCCGCCGAGGCGCTCCACCACCAAGACTTCGCCCATCAGCGTCGGATTGCTAGCGTCAATCCGCAGGTGCTCGGGGCGAATGCCCAGGGTGGCGCGATCGCCCGCCATCAAGGTTTTCGGCTGCACTGGAATGGTGACGGTGGCATCCCCCGGCAGGCGCACGGTGGTGCTACCGTCCTGCACCCCAGTGGTCTGCACCGCCAAAAAGTTCATCTTGGGTGAGCCGATGAACCCGGCCACAAACAGGTTGCGAGGATGGTGGTACAGCTCCAGCGGCGACCCCACCTGCTCGACCACGCCGCCCTGAAGCACCACAATCTTGTCGGCCAGGGTCATGGCTTCGACCTGGTCGTGAGTGACGTAGATCATGGTGGATTGCAGGCTTTCGTGCAGCCCCGCTAGCTCGATACGCATCTGCACCCGCAATGAGGCATCTAGGTTTGACAGCGGTTCATCAAACAAAAACACCTTGGGGTTGCGTACCAGGGCTCGGCCAATGGCGACCCGCTGGCGCTGCCCGCCAGAGAGCTTGCCTGGCTTGCGATCGAGCAGGGGCTCCAGCTGCAAAATTCGCGCCACGTCCCGCGCCCGCTCCATGCGCCGCTCTTTGGAAACTCCGGCCAGGCGAAGGCTAAAGGCCATATTCTCGGCCACGGTCATGTGGGGGTACAGGGCGTAGGTTTGAAACACCATCGCTAGCCCCCGCTGGTCGGGCGGCACATCGTTCATGCGATCGCCATCCACCAGCAGGTCGCCGGAGGTGATGTCTTCTAGACCGGCGATCATGCGCAGCAGGGTCGATTTGCCACAGCCGGAGGGGCCGACAAAGACGACAAATTCTTTGTCATAAATATCGAGATTGATGCCTTTTATAACTTCGTTATCGACGTAGGTTTTATGGATATTTCGTAACGTGACGGTAGACATGGGTGGCTCACCTTACTAAGTGAAAAATTTAAACAGTGCACTCTAGTAGGTTGGGTGGAACGGAGTGAAACCCAACTTTGAATTGGGCTTGTTGGGTTACGCTGGCGCTTTAACCCAACCTACGGTTTTAGCTGGTGGGCAGTGCCCACCCTACCGCGGATCGGTTACTTAACGGCCCCAAAGGTGAGACCTCGCAGCCGCTGCCGCTGGCTAACCCAGCCAAAGATCAAAATGGGGGCGATCGCCATGCTAGAAGCCGCCGACAGCTTGGCCCAAAATAAACCCTGAGGGCTAGAAAATGACGCAATAAACGCCGTCAGTGGAGCAGCATCAAAGGTGGTCAAATTGAGGCTCCAGAAAGCTTCATTCCACGACAAAATAATCGAGAGCAGAGCGGTGGAGAAAATTCCCGGCAGGGCCAGAGGTAGCAGCACATGCACCAATTCCTGATAGGTAAAAGCGCCATCCATGCGATCGGCTTCGAGAATTTCCTTCGGCACTTCCTTAAAGAAGCTGTAGATCATCCACACCACAATCGGCAGTTTAATTAAGGTGTAAATAATGATCAAACCGATGCGGGTGTCGAGCAGCCCCGTTTCCCGCGCCAAAATGTAGATCGGCACCAGCACGCCCACGGCGGGCAGCATTTTGGTCGAGAGCATCCACAGCAGCGTGCCCTTGGTGCGCTTGGTAGGGAAAAACGACATGGCGTAGGCCGCCGGAATTGCCAGCAGCAGCGACAGAATCGTCGCCCCCAGGGAGATCACCACGCTGTTCCAGGCGAAGGTGAAGTAAGAAGCGCGGGTCTGCACCGCCACGTAGTTCTCCAGGGTGGGCCGAAAGAACAGCTGGGGCGGCGTAGCGACCGCCTCCACCTCGGTCTTAAAGCTGGTGATAAACATCCAAAAAATCGGGAAGAACAGCAGGCAGGCCACCAGCCAGCCCAGCAGGGGAATCCACCAGCGGTGAGATTGCTTAGTTGCCATATCAAGAGTCCAAATTACGATCAACATTGCGCATCAGGAAAATCGCCACGATGTTGGCCAGCACAACGGCAATCAAACCGCCCGCCGAAGCCCCGCCCACGTCGAATTCCAGCAGCGCTTTGAGGTAGATGTAGTAGGCCAGGTTGGTGGTGGCCAGGCCAGGGCCGCCCCCAGTGGTGACGAAAATTTCGGCAAAGATGGTGAGAAAGAAAATCGTCTCGATCATGGCGACCACGGCGATCGCCCGATTCAAATGAGGCAGCACCACAAAGCGGAACAGCTGCATTGCGCTAGCGCCATCCATGCGGGCCGCCTCCATCTGATCGGTATCTAGGGACTGAATTGCCGCCAGCAAAATCAGCAGGGCAAAGGGCAGCCACTGCCAGGCCACAATGATGATGATCGCCAGCAGCGGGAAGTCGGCAAACCAGTCGATCGGCCCCAGGCCTAGCCCCCGCGTAATCTGGGCAAACAGTCCGTTGACCGGGTGCATCAGCATGTTTTTTCAGATCAGGGCGCTGACCGTGGGCATGACGAAAAGCGGCGAAATCGCCAGCACCCGCGCCATTCTGGCCTTTAGCTCGGGCCGTACCCTGCGGGCCATGGTCAATCAAATTCCGTCTATGGAGCAGCCCCAGCACAAGATTGTCTCGATTGTGGGCAACATGTTGCACTACGGGCTGGCCGGTCGCCACGAGGTGGTCATGCACCTGTCTGACCGGGTGGGGGCGCAAACCTACCCGGTGCCCACCCCAGCGGTGGCCACCAGCGTAGAAGAGCGCGACCTGCTGCAAACCCAGCGATCGTTTCTGACGGTTAAAGCCCTGGCGGAGCAGGCCAAGGTCACCTTTGTCGGCGTGAGCTACATCGCCTGGAACGCGCCCCTGCACGAGGATGGCTTTATCAATGACGCTGAACTGACCGAGCTGATCGAGCTGGGGGCCGTGGGCGAGATTGCGGGCTGGGCGTTTAATTCTCAAGGAAAGCTTCTGCAAGCAGGAACCAACAGCCGCGTGGCTGGCGTGCCCCTCCAGCAGCCGGCCCAGCGCCTGATTATCGGCGTCGCCGGAGGCATTCGCAAAACCGAAGCCATTCTCGCTGCCCTGCACGGTCAGCTGATCAGCAGGTTGATTACCGATGAAGCTGCCGCCACTGCAATCTTGATTAAGGGATAACTGCTATCGACCCGAGATCGGCTAGCTCGGATCGATGGGTTGAGAGCGATTTTAGGAGGAAGCTATGACCGAGCCCGTGATTTGTTTGGGAGAATGCTTAGTCGATCGCCTGTTTGAGGTCGGTGAAACACCTGAGACAACCTCCACCAAAGGCACCGATTACCCCGGTGGGGCGCCTGCCAATGTTGCCGCTGCGATCGCCAAACTCGGCACCCCCACCCGCCTGATCAGCGTCCTGGGCCAGGATAACCTGGGCGACTGGCTAATTCAGGTGCTACAGGAGCAGGGGGTGGCGTGCCAGATTCAGCGGGTGGCTGATGTGCCCACCCGGACGGTGCTGGTGCAGCGGGATGAGACGGGCGATCGCACCTTCATCGGCTTTAGCTCCCCCGACCCCGCCGCCTTTGCCGACGCCCACCTCACCTCCGACTGGATCGATGCTGTGGATTTTGCCGGGGTGAAGTATCTGGTGATGGGGACGCTGGGCCTGGCTTACCCCACCACCGCCCGCGCTGTGGCGCGGGCAAAGGCAAAAGCCCAGCAGGCTGGGGCCAAAATTGTGATCGATTTGAACTGGCGGCCCGTGTTTTGGCCAGATGAGGCGATCGCACCCAAAACCATTCGCGACTTTTTGAAAACCGCCGATCTACTCAAGCTTTCTAAGGAAGAAGCTCAGTGGCTGCTAGATACCGACTCGGCCCTGGATGTCTGCCAGCAGTTCCCCCAATGTGAAGCGGTATTGCTTACCGACGGGGGCAACGGCAGCACCTGTGCCACGAAACAGCACAACGTCTTTCTCCCAGCTTTTGATGTCAGCAGCAAAGATACCACCGGGGCGGGGGATGCCTTTTTAGCCGGAATTCTCCATCAGCTGTGCCAGCGGGGCTGGGATATGTGGCAAGACCCGGCTGATATTACGGCGATTTTGCGCTACGCCAGCGCGGTGGGGGCGCTAACTACACTGCAACCGGGGGCGATCGCCGCCCAGCCGACCCCCCAGGCGGTCGATGCTTTTTTGCACCACCAAACTGCTACCTCCCCCTGATCTACTCCACCAAAATCTGTTCTACCGGCAACCCTCACCGCACTGCTTTCAACGACTCATAGAGCGGGGTGTAGCGCTCAAACGCCGCTTCATAGGCCTCTTGGGCTTTGGGCTGCACCGCCTCGATCGCCTCAGGCAAAATCTCAAACGCCGCCTCCAGCGACGGGTAAGCCCCCACCCCCACCATCGTTAAAATTGCCGCCCCATAGGCGGCCCCTTCTTCGGCTTTGGGGGCCACCAGTTCGGTGTGCAGCACATCCGCCAGCAGGTGGAACTAGAGGGGCGATCGCACCCCGCCCCCCGTCGCCAATAGCTGATCCACCGGAGAAATTTCCTGAATTACCTCCAGGGCTGCTCGCAGGCTAAAAGCCACCCCCTCCAGCACCGCTCGAATCAGGTCGCCTTGGGTGTGGGCCAGCGACAAATTCACCCAGGCCCCCCGCGTATCAGGGTCGAGGTAGGGGCTGCGCTCCCCCGCCAGGTGGGGCAAAAACAGCACGCCCCGCGCCCCCGGCTCAGACTTTTCCGCCAGAGCCATCAGGTCGGCAAAGGCGGTGTTGGGGGCAAAGGTATCGCGGTACCAACGCAGGGCACCCCCCGCCGCCAACGTCACCCCCAGCAGGTGGTAGCCGCCGTCGGCATGGCAAAACAGGTGCACCCGCCCCTCGGGGGCGGGATTGGGGCGATCGCAGGGCGTGAAGATCACCCCCGACGTGCCGATGCTGAGGCTGCCCCGCTTCAGGTTGCCCTCAGAAATCCCCAGGCCAATCGCCGCCGCCGCATTGTCACCGCCCCCCGCCACCACGGGGAGTCCGGCCGGAAGTCCGGTATGCTCCGCCAGCTCCGGCTTCAGCCGTCCAGCAATGGCGGTCGACTTAACTACGTTGGGGAGCAGATCGGGGCTGATATTTAGAGCGGCGAGGATATCAGGATCCCACTGTTGACTGGCCAGGCTCAGACAGCCAACGCCTGAGGCATCAGAGGGTTCCGTCACCGCTGTCCCGGTCAGCACGTAGCCCAGGTAGTCTTTGGGCAGCAAAATTTGCCGTACCTGTTTGTAGGCCTGGGGTTCCTTGCTCCGCAGCCACACCAGCTTGGGCAGCTGAAACCCCGTAATCGCCGGATTGCTCGTCCGCTGAATCAGTTCTGAGCGGGGCACCGCCGCCTCAATTTCCGCCACAGCTGCCCCCGTGCGCTGGTCGTTCCACAGAATGGCCGGGCGAATCACCTGGCCTGCCCCATCCAGCGGCACCATACCGTGCATTTGGCCTGACAACCCCAGGGCGATGACACGGTCTCCCCGGAGGGGAATCGCCCGCTGCCCCTCAATCTGCTCGGCTACCTCACTCAGAGCTTTTAAGCTGGCTTCCACCCAGTCGCCGGGGCGCTGCTCCGTCCAGCCGGAGCGGGGGGTGAGCAGGGGATAGCTCTGGGTGGTTTGGGCAACTATCTGGCCCTGCAGATTGACGGCGATCGCCCGCACTCCGCCAGTTCCCAAGTCTAGACCAATCACTACGTCCGCCAATCCAGCCTCCCTGCCAATTTCAGCACAGCGGGCGATCGCTCTATTTGACAGACTATTTCAGCTGTTTCCCGGTGGATAAAGCCATAGCTAACCGCTGCTTTACCAGAAAAGCCATGACCTACACGAATGCTGGCTAGCTTTAGTGTAAGTATTCAAAAGAGGCCTGTGGGCTTCTCAATCTTCCATGACAATTTTTGAGCCAGGAGAACATTTCCGAACCTGTTTTTTCGTTGGCCACCGCAGTAGTAGACCCACCCGTTTGCCCTCCACTCCGCACCCGAGCGATGAAGGTGCCACGGGTCGCGGCGCTGGCCAATTCGCTGTAGTCAGGGCAGCACTGATCTACGAAAGGCAGATTGCGGCCGTCAGGCAGGGGCTAGGCTGGCGAGAATAGCTTTGTTTTAGGTGTCGGTTCTACTGGCGGCGGCGACGGCAGCGATCGCTGCAATACTTCACCTCATCCCAGCAGTCGGCCCACTTTTTACGCCAGGTAAAGGGGCGCTGACAGACTGGGCAAACCTTCGTAGGTAAATCGGCCTTAGCCCGCTGCTTCGGCACCTAGGCCCCCTCGTTCCAGGCGGGGTGAGTCAGTAGCGATGACATCATTCGCACGCCGCGCAGCTGGTTCGACAGGGGTAGGTGACCGTCGGGGGCGCTCAAATCCCAAATAAAGCCGCCGGGGTAGCGCGTCCAAATATTGTCGTCCTTCCAGGCGATGCGAGGCCAGAACTTATCCCAGTTTTGGCCCAGGCTGAGCCACAGACGGCGCTGCACCGAAAAGCCAAATTTACCTTCCGAGTAAACGCGCCACAGCTGGTCAATGGTCTGCAAATCGGTGATGGGGAACTGCTCTACTTCCGTGAAGTAAACCCATTTCCGCTTTACCGCTGTCGGCCCGGCCAGCTCACACAGCTTGGCCAACGTCAGCCGATCGGCCTCTTCAAAGTCCTGCTGAATTAACAGAGCTTGCAGCGGCCCATAGTCTACGCCCTGCGCTGAGGGCATCTCCAGTCGCCCCTGGGGCCAGTGCTGCGCTAAAAAACCGCGCAGTTCGTCCTGCTCAGTGGCATAGAGCACCTGAAAAATCTTACCGTCTAAAATAGTCGGGGGCTCATCTTTGCGCTCCACCAGGGTAGCGGTCAACACCTCAAGCCCCTCTTGCCCCAGGGCCAACAGCTCATGCACCGCCGAAAGCTGCTTCTTCAGCGAATCGCCCTGGAGCTGAGCGCGCAAATTCACCAGCGTGTCACCGTCCGAAACCATAGATACCGCATGAAAGTGCCCGTTCTCAATGATAGAACGTGTTGGGCAGGGAGGTGAAGTGGGTGAGTGAGTAGGAGGTTAGGTGAGTAGATGCATCTACTCACCTAACCCCCTACCCGACTCCTCCGGCATGCGATAGCCGTGCTCAAAGGCAAAACGCACGATCTGCGATCGGTTTTCAAGGTTGAGCTTGGCCAGCATGTTGCTGAGATGGGTTTGCACCGTGCGGGGACTCAGAAAGAGGTGTTCGCCGATCTGCTTGTTGGTGAAGCCTTGGACAACCTCCCAAAACACCCGTTCTTCGGCTGGGGTAAGGGGTAAAGG
>QBLT01000128.1 GCA_003249105.1 Leptolyngbya sp.
CCCCTACTCCCCTACTCCCCTACTCCCTACGCAGCCAAGGCCACCATTCGCCCATCCAGCACCACCTCGGCAATGGTGATGTCGCGCTTGATGGCGAGGCTGTTGAGGTAGCCGATCGGGTCTTGGGCGTCGAAGTCGGTGCCGTCAAACAGGTGGATGCTGCCGCGGGTGAACTTGGCGTCGAGCAGGCCTAGTTCGCGGGCGGCGGTGCTGTAGACATCGACCCGCACAATGCGTTCGAGAATCTCCAGCCAGTTGCGGGGAAAGGGCACGTCGCCCCAGCGGGCGAGCTGGGTCATGTGCCAGAGGTGTTCGGTGCGGCTGGGCCGGTTGGCCCCGTTGCCAAAGAATAGGTGGTGGGCGTACTCGCGCATGGGCTTGTCGAGGGTGCAGACCTTGGTGGTGGGGTTGCCCAGGTGGATGTAGTCGATGGGGGTGCCCAGGTAGGCCCGCTGGGAGAGAATCTGGCGAATCTCTAGCTCGTTTTCGGGGTCAGCGCAGTAGCGGCAGGCGTCGAGCAGGGCTTTGGTAAGGGCAATGTGGGTGTTGGGGTAGGCGCTAGCCCAGTCTTCGCGCACGCCCAGCACTTTGCCGGGATGGCCGTCGTAGATTTCGCGATCGGTGGCGATGGTAAAGCCCACTTCGTCCATGGCGGCGCGCAGGTTCCAGGGTTCGCCGACGCAGAAGCCATCTATTGAGTTACCTTTCAGGTCCACCACCATCTGGGCGGGGGGAATGGTTTGCAGCGCCAGGTCTTTGTCGGGGTCGATGCCGCCCGCCGCTAGCCAGTAGCGCAGCAGCAGGTTGTGCATCGACGACGGGTGCACCATGCCCATGCGGTGCTGGGTTTCGGGGGTGCGGTGCAGCATGTCCCGAAAGCTCCCTAGGCTGTGCACGCCCTGGTCATAGAAGCGCCGCGCCAGGGTAATGGCGTTGCCGTTGCGGGTCATGGTCAGGGCCGAGACCACGGGCAGGGGCCGGTTGTTGTGGCCACCGAGGGAAAACCACAGGGGCATACCCGAGGGCATTTGGGCGGCATCTAAATACCCGCCCGCGATACCGTCGACAATGCCGCGCCAGCTGGTTTCGCGGACCAGGTTGACTTCCTCCAAACCGTGCTTGGCAAAGAAGCCTTTTTCTTTAGCGATCGCCACCGGAGCGCAGGCGGTCAGCGGCACAAAGCCAATATCCAGGTTCACCTTCTCTAAGCCGTGGCGGGCCACCGCCGTAGTTTTTCTGGCCCGCAGTTTCTTAATCCGCTTTTGCTGGTTGAGGAAGTAGATAATCTCGCTGCGCAGGCTGTAGTAGCTGGGGTGCTCCACCACTTCCATCCGCTGGCGGGGGCGGGGAATATCGACCTCTAAAATGTTGCCGATCTCGGCACCGGGGCCGTTGGTGAGCATGACGATGCGATCGCTCAGCAGCACCGCCTCATCCACATCGTGGGTGACCATTACAGCGGTGACGTTGTTTTCGTCGCAGATGCGCATTAGCTGGGTTTGCAGGTTGCCGCGGGTGAGGGCATCGAGCGCACCAAAGGGTTCATCGAGCAAGAGCAGCTTGGGGCGAATGGCCAGGGCGCGGGCGATCGCCACCCGCTGCTTCATGCCCCCCGAGAGCTGGTCGGGCCATTTGTCGGCGGCAGCCTGCAAGCCCACCAGGTTAATGTGCTCTTCGATAATGGCGCGGCGATCAGCCTTGGACTTGTCGCCGTAGACCGAGTTCACCGCCAGGGCGATGTTTTCGCGCACCGATCGCCAGGGCAGCAGCGAATAGTTTTGAAACACCACCATGCGATCGGGGCCAGGTTCGGTAATTTTCTTGCCCTCCAGGGTAAGCACCCCGGAACTGGGCAGCGATAGCCCCGCGATCATGTTTAGAAGGGTCGATTTGCCACAGCCCGAATGGCCAATAAACGAGACGAATTCGCCCGTTTTAATTGTTAGGTCAATGCCCTTGAGGGCAATGTACTCGCCGCCGTCGGATAGGGTAAAGACCTTATCCACCTGATCCACTGCCACCAATAAGCTCATAGTTCTATCCTCGCGATCGTTGTGAGATTGAAGGTGTAGGGTGGGCACTGCCCACCATCCAAATTTGCGAAATCAATCCTCTCCTGAGATGGGTAGGGGTGGGTCTACCGAGTCCCTGGAACCCACCCTGCCGTGCGGGCACCCCTCCGGGGAAGGGATTCAGCTACTTCCGGGCTGGGGCAATTTTCATCTGTAAAAAGGCGATCGCGCGATCGAGCAGCAGCCCCACAAAGCCGATATAAAACACCGCCAAGATAATTTCGCTGATGTAGTTCTGCTGGTAAGCATCCCAGATGAAAAAGCCAATCCCCACAATCCCCGACATCACAATTTCTGCCGCAATAATTGCTAGCCAGGCCAGACCGATCGCAATCCGCAGTCCGGTGAAAATATAGGGCAGCGCCGACGGAAACAAAATGTTCAAGTAATAGTCTTTGCGCGACAGTTGCAGCACCTTAGCCACGTTGTCGTAGTCCTCAGGAATCTGCCGCACCCCCTCAATGGTGTTGATCAAAATCGGCCACACCGCGGTAATAAAGATCACGAAGATGGCAGCGGGCTGGTTTTGCTGCAAGGCCACCAGGGCAATGGGTACCCAGGCTAGAGGCGCTACCATGCGCAAAAACTGAAAGATTGGGTAAGTGGCCTTATTGAGCCAGGGGCTAGTGCCCACCAAAACCCCGACCGAGATACCGACCACAGCCGCAGCGGTGTAGCCCTGGGCTACCCGACCCAGGCTGGCCCAGGTTTGCCAAAACAGGCCCTTATTTAACCCACCCAGGTCGTAAAACGGGTAGAGCAGTAGCTCACGGGTGCGGGTGTCAGTCCACAAACTCAGCGGGCCGGGCAGCCGAGTCATCCCCGACGATGACACCAGTTGCCAGACCGTCAAAAACACTGCAATCCCAATGATCGGGGGAATCAAGTCAGGGCCGCGCTTTTGCCAAAACTGCTGAACCGAAGCCAGAAAAGAGTTAGGACGCGCCTGCCTGCGAACTTGAGAGTGAGTCACCATAGTTGCTGTACCTGGATTAAAGGGCAAAAATCACAAACGGTTTGAGGAGGAAACCTACCCCGGCCTTTCTTTGGGGAGACTGACCGAGGTAGGCTGGTTCAGGCACCGAGGCAAGGGTGAATAGGGCTGCTGTGGGCGTTGGAGGCCCCATGCTCTTGCCTGTGGTCATCTCTCTCTGAACCAGTGCTAAGGGGGAGAGAGGGCTTGGGGAAAAGTTTTGAGTGCTGAATGCTGAGTTTTGAGGTTTTTGGGGAGCAGAAAATTCAAAATCCAAAACTTAAAACTCAAAACTTTTCGACTATTTCTCTCTCCCTAGACCCGCTTAATCTCGAGGCTGTTGAGGTATGCCTCAGGGTTGGCAGGGTCAAACTTGATGCCGTCGAAGAAGGTTTCAATGCCGCGGGACGTATCGGCAGGAATATCGGCGGTAAACCCTGCTTCGGTGGCGGCTTCACGCCAGAGATCTTCGCGGTTGACCGCATCGACAATGCGCTTCACGGTGTCGATATCGGCGAGCTTATCTTTGTGGAAGCCCCAGCGCATGCTTTCGGTGAGAAACCATAGGTCGTGGCTCTTGTAGGGATATGAGACGCTACCTTTGGGATCTTTCCAGTACAGCGGCCCAGCATCAAAACTAGCGACGTCGGCCTTGCCATCCCCCATGGTGTAATTGCCTTTGAACGGATTCGTCAGCACTTCGGGAGGAATGTTGAAGTAGTTACGACCGGCGGTGATCTGCACTAGCTCATCGCGGTTTTCGGGCTTATCGGCCCATTGCTGGGCTTCCATAATGGCTTTGAGCAGGGCCTTGGTCGCTTTGGGGTTGGCATCGACCCAATCGGCCCGGATTGCCAGATATTCCTCAGGGTGAAAGGCCCACATTTCCTGGGTCAGTGCCCCCAAAAACCCAACTTTGTCGCTCACAATTCGGTAGGGCCAAGGGTCACCGGTACTAAAGGCATCCATGGTGCCGTTACGCATGCCCTGCAACGTTTCGGCAGAGGGCACCGTCAACAGTTCAACATCTTGGTCGGGGTCAATGCCGCCAGCGGCGAACCAGTAGCGAATCCAAAAATCCTGGTTGGCGTTAGGAAAAGTGAAGGCGGCCTTAAATTTGCGGCCCTGGTTAGCGGAGAAACCCTTGATGTAGTCTGCCGCCCCAGAGAGATCTAGCCCCAAGCCTTTACTTTGGTGCAGATTGGCAACCGCAATGCCATTTCCCTGGGTGTTGAGCATAGCCAACACATACATAGGAATTTTATTACCGCCGGTAATAATGCCCTCGCTGAGCAGATGGGGCATGGGCATTTGCCACTGGCCACCGTCAATGCCGCCTCCCGCAGAACCAATGGTGACGTTATCCCGCGCGGCGGCCCAACTCGCCTGCTTGGAAACTTCTACCTCGGTCATGCCGTACTTGGCAAAAAAGCCCTTTTCCTGGGCAATGATCAGCGGGGCCGATTCTACGATGGGAATGTAGCCCAGCTTGACCTTGGTGGTTTCGGGGGTGTCACCCGCGGCTACGGGGCCAGGGGCGGCGGTGGCCGCCGGGGTGGTAGAAACCCTGGCCGAGGGGGGATTGCCCAAACAGCCTTTGAGCAAGAGTGACCCCGCCGCCGACACCCCGGCGGTGACCAAAAATTTGCGACGGGTAACGCGAGCCAGATTGGACATAAGACCTCCTTTCAACGCTCCGGGCTAGGGGCGCTGTGAACGACATGAACAGTGGCGTGAAAGCTCAGGGGTGATCAGACGACCTGTCCCCATAGGTCATCCCTTGGATGGGCTTCCCAATCGCCTAGGATTTACAAAAGTAAATCCTAAACTCTTTTTCCATGTCAATGAGTCTATATCCTTTTCCCAAGCTGTAAACCCCTAAAACTCACAAAACTCAACTGCAATTCCCAATGCAGATTATAAGTTCGACTTATGAATAGAGTTTCTGCAATAGTTCCAATTAATGTTTTGGGCTAGGGCTAGGAATAGCGATCGCTATTCCTAGCCCTAGCCCAAAAAAGAGGAAAACCTGGTTCCCGCCAAAACCGTGGGTGAAAGAGTTGAACGGCACCCGCGATCGGCTGACGCTCACGTCCATAAGCAGTAAGATGGCAGCAAGCCCTTCAGCTCTCATCTGCTCAGGTCAAGCCTTAGCTGCCTGCGAACTGAGATCTGCTATTGCTTTATCTAGGGCGCTTTATCTAAGGCGCTGGCGGCAAATCTGAGATGCCACCCTGGCCTGCTAAGCGGTTTTTCATCGCTGCTAGCTCGTTGTCTACTGTGGTTGAGCCGCCCTCAAGGGCCGCAAACTGGCGCTCTAGAGGGTCGCCGCTGAGTTCTTCGAGGGCTTCAGATTTCGCTTCTAGCTCCATCACCCGTTCCTCCATGCGCTCAAAGGCGGCGATCGAGCCATTGGTGCCCGTCTGGCCCAACATATCTTGAATGCGCTGGGATGCTTCGGCGGAGCGGGCGCGAGCAATGTAAAGGTCTTTCTTAGTGCGGGCGTCAGAAATTTTGGCCTCTAGCCGCCGCATGTTGTCCTTGAGACCGTTGACCACGTCGCGCTGCTGGTCAAGCTGGGCATCCATGGCCTGGGCTGATTGTAGGTAGGTCTGACGGCGGGTAAGCGCTTGGCGAGCCAAGTCTTCTTCCCCTTTCTGGATCGCCAGTTCAGCACGGTTGTACCACTCTTGGGCCGTCGATTTGGCCTGGGAACTCTGGCGCTCAGTGCGCTTTTGGGTGGCAATCGCCTGGGCCACCGCCTGACGCAGCTGAATCAGGTTGGCCTGCATGTCGGCCATTGCCTGCTCTAGCACCTTTTCGGGGTCTTCGGCCTGGTTGACGGCGCTACTTAGATTAGCCCGCAGAACTCGCCATACCCGATCAAACAACCCCATCGAGTTTCTCCCACAACGGTGATTTGCTTCAGCATAACAGGCGGGTTCGAGTGGGTGTGTAAGTGGGTGATTGTGTAGGTGGGTAAGAATAACTTGAACTGCCTACTGCACCTACTCACCCTCTCACCTACACAATCACTCCCCCTCAGGGCGAAATCACCTGAGCCGGAATCCCCTGTCCCTGGAGCTGATTTACCAGGTTTTGGGCCGATGACTGCTGAGAAAACGCACCCATCTGAATGCGGGTGCCGCTGGAGAAATTGCGTACGTAGGCATCCCCCACTGCGCTGCGGGCCGACTCTAGCGACTGGGTGCCGTTGTAGTCAGTCACCACGTAGTAGCTGGGCGCTGCCGCCTGGGGCGGCGCTTGGGTAATGGGGGCTGGCGGTGCTACAGCGGGAGGAGTCGCTGGAGTCAAGGGCGCTGCTGGGGCTCGGTTTGCGGCCAGGGGTTGAGGAGGCCGGGCATTGGCGGCCGAGGGCGCTACCCGAACGGGAGATGCGGTGACAGGAGCCGGGGCCGATCGCGTCGGGGTAGCAGTCGTGGCTGGCCGAGGGCTGACTGCGGCCCTGGGAGCAGCCACAATTTCGGCTCGCAGCACCCCACCACTGCCCCCCGCAGGGGTAAGCACACCGGGGCGCGGGCCTGTGGTTTTGGGTTCACCAGGGCGCTGGCCTGCGATCGGCAGGGGCTGCCCTCCGACCATTGTGGGTGGGGCGGTCCCTGAAGCTGCTGTGACAGCGGGTGAATTGGGCGAATTGGAGGAGGGCAGAGTGCTGATGTTGTTCAGATCGAGGGAGGCAAACTCTTTTTCTGATAGGTCGGGGCCGAGGGGCTTAAAGCCTGCTTCGCCTTGGCTATCTAGGCCGTCTAGGGCTACGGAGTCGGCACCTTCTGCTGGGGTGGGGTCGCCCTTGAGGCGGCGGGTAATAGCGTTGTCGGTCAGGTGCTGAACGGCCTGAGGTGATGTGACCAGGTAGCCAAAGCCAGCGCTGGTGACCAGCAGAAGCAGCAGCGCGCCGACGCCCAAGGGGGTGGTTAGCTGGCGTCTTAGCGAGGGCGAGTAATCTGGCTCGCGGCGGCGATGGCCATTGTTGGGTAGGCTGCCCAGCAGCGCCTCAGTACTTTCTAGATAGTCCTCTGGGGACGGGCGATAGGTGGTTAGGGTGCCGCCGTGGCTCATGCGCACCTGATGGACGGTGGCCTGGGGCGGGTAGACCTGGCCGCTGGGCACTGAAGCCTGCCCTAAAATTTCTTGCAGACGGGCGTTGGGCGGGGGGGGCGGCGGGGTCGCTGCCGCTGTGGATTTGACGGTGATCAGATCGATGGGCTTGCGCTGAGTTCGCAGCTGTAGGCGAGCCGGGGTGGGGGTAACTTGACCCGATCGCGCCTGTCGGTAGCGGTGCAGCTCGTCATCCAGGTTGAGGTTGAGACTTTCTACCGCCCGTCGCAGGCGAAGGTTTGACTCGCTGGCGGGGGCAAAAGTCTCGGGTCTGGTGGATAGACCAGAGGGCAATTGCGTCATGGTTCTCATCTCCCTGGATGTAGCACTGATTAATACTACTGATTTCTCAAAAGTTGGCAACTAAAAAACGAGAAAAGCAAACTACAGGATTTCCCTTGTTAAAGGGCTAGCCCGACCTGGGAACCGCTAGCGCCTAGAAAGCTGTGAGTCAGGCTTTGGGTTCGGGCTTTCTAGAGGTAATAACCGGGTGCAGGGTGCAGAGAGATATTATGGGCGGGATTGCGGGGTCGCTGTGGGCTGGCGCGTACTGCGTTGGGCTACTTTGGGTCAGTCTTTGGGTGCGTCATCTGGGGTTGAACCTCTGGGTTGGGGTGGCTGTGGCTGGGGTCGGGGCGCTCGCGGCGGCAGGTTTGGCGGCGCTGATGCTGCCCCGGCGCTGGCGGCGAGGGCCGACAGCGACGCTGTGGCTGTGGGCTGGGGCGATCGCCCTCCTGGCCGCCCTCAACTACGGTCTGCGCTACCCGGTCCCTGGCCCCCTCGATATCAGTGCCCTGCTGAGCCAGGGCGAGGCGGCGGGAGCGCAGCAGATCGTCTGGGGTGAGGTAGAAACGCTGCCCCGCCTGACCCGCCGTGGTCGCGGGCAGTTTTGGCTGACCACCAACCAGGTGCGCCGGTTGGATGCCGAGAATAATCCTTTGGGAATCCCCAGCCTGGTGCGGGGCAAGCTCTACGTCACCGTGCCGCTGGAGCAAAGTGAGGGTCTGTTTCCGGGGCAGCGGGTGCAGGTGCAGGGCAATCTCTACGAACCGGCCCTGCCTAAAAATCCCAACGGGTTTAACTTTCGGCAGTATTTAGCTAGCCAGCACTGTTTTGCTGGACTGGCGGGCAACAAAGTCATACCTGAGAAAGGCCAGTCGCCGCCGTTTTTAGCACTGTGGAAACTACGGCTGCGCATCGCCCGCGCCCAAGCTGAACGGCTGGGCAGTCCGGTGGGGCCGTTGGTCAGCGCCATGGCCCTGGGCCGCCAGGCGGTGAATGTGCCCTACGACATTCAAGATATGTTTATGCAGGCGGGCATGGCCCACACGTTGGCAGCCAGCGGGTTTCAGGTGTCGCTGATCTTGGGGGTGGTGCTGGCGATTGTGGGCCATCGGGCGATCGCCTCTCGACTGCCCTACCCGGTGACAACCAAGGTGGTTGCGGGGGCAACCGCGCTGGTGGTGTTTGTGCTGCTGACCGGCGTACAGCCCAGCGTCATGCGAGCGGTGGTCATGGGGGCAGCGGTGCTGGCGGGCATCGCCCTAGAGCGCACCATCAAACCCCTGGGCTGTCTACTGCTGGCGGTCACCCTACTGCTGCTGTTCAACCCAACGTGGATTGACGACATTGGCTTTCAGCTCAGCGTAATGGCCACCCTGGGGCTGATGGTGGCGGTGACACCGATTACAGAAAAGCTGGAGTGGCTGCCGACCACGCTGGCGGCAGTGGCAGCAGTGCCCCTGGCCGCTTACCTGTGGACGATTCCCCTAGCGCTCTACTACTTCAACACCCTCACTACCTACAGCATTCTGCTCAATATTGTGGCTACGCCACTTGTGCTGGTGATCAGTCTGGGCGGCATGGCTAGCGGGCTAGCGGCGGCGGTATGGCCGTGGCTAGGGGGCCTATTAGCCTGGCCCCTGTGGCTGCCGACCCAGATTCTCATTGCCCTGGTGCGGTGGGAGGTGGGCCTACCCGGCAGCGCACTGGCAACGGGCCACATTTCCCTAGTGCAGATGTTGGGCCTATACGGGCTTTTCTGGATTTGGGGTTGGGGAGCGGTGCAGCGGCGAGGGCTGGTCGCCCTGCTGATTGTGGTGATTGCCCTGGGGCCACTGCTCTACCGGGGGGCAACGCTTTCTCAGGTGACGGTGCTGGCGGCGGGCAACGACGCGGTGATGGTAGTGCAGGATGGGCGATCGCCCATGGTCATCAACAGCGGCACCGCCGACACCGCCTTCTATACCGTGGTGCCCTTTCTGCGGCAGGCAGGCATCAACCAGCTCCCCAGCGCCATTCACGGCGACGATAGTGACAGCGACAACTGGCGCACCATTGCCGAGAAAACCCCGATTCGCAACTTCTACGGTGCCAGCTCGGCGCTGGCGGTTGCCCCGGCGGTCAAACAATTTCACCCACTAACCGCAGGCCAGGTGCAGCCCGTGAACCGCCAGCGAGTGCAATATCTACAAGATGGGGCGCGAGGGCTGCGTTTAGATCTGTTGAATCGGCAAAACTGGCTGCTGTTGCCCAAACTATCCCCCGCACAGCAAATGCCTTGGGTCGCAGCGCACCCTGGCCTGCAAAGCGAGGTGCTGTGGTGGCATGGGGAAGCGCTGGCAGAGGAGGTGATCGCGGCGATTGGGCCAAAAGTGGCGATCGCGTCAGCTCCTACCATTGACCCTGCTACTGAAGAGAAACTCAAGCAGCGGGGTATTCAGGTTTTCTGCACCGAGCGCGACGGAGCCATCACCTGGAACCCACGCCAGGGCTATCGGGCTTATTTGGCCGACCGACCGCATCCCATTGCCGCCTTAGAATAGAAAACCCCTACTGCACCAGCAAATTCAGCTGGTAGTTGATGCGTCCGGTGCCGCCAGTCTGCTGCTGCACCACCGTATTGGGGCCGTTGAAGGCGATCGCCACCGAGGCCGAGGCGGGCGAGTAGCTGCCCACAATGGTGACGCGGGTAATCGACTCGCTCAGGTAGGGGCTGACATCGACAAATTCTGAACTGGTGCCGAGGGGCACGCGGGTGTGGCCATCGATTTCGATATAGCCCTGGAGCGATGCGCCTCCCGGTACGCTGACCGACAGCAGATGGGGCTCGTCTAAATTGGCGCGATCGAGGCTAATCGTATTGGTTTGACGTTGGTAGGAATCCATAACATCCTTGGCGCTGGCCTTAGACAAAATGGCGCTCAGGGCCTGATAGGAAACCCCAAACGACTGATTACCATTGGCTGAGGAAGGCCCCACCGCCGCAGTAACCGCCACCAAAATCAATAGAGCAACCCCAAGGGCCGACGGATGTTTCATGACAATGACATCTCCAGGAAAAGGGGAAGGCCGTGCCAAGGCCAGCCATAGCAGCAGGCGTTTGGCAAGGTTAGCACGGCCAAAAACAAGCGATATGGCCTTTACTAATTGGTGCTGATATCCTCTGACCAAGTCAGGCTAGATAGACACCGTCTTGGGCTAGCAGGTTCCCTTTTCCAGTAAGATTACCTACCGACGCAGGCGATCGGCGGGGTTGTACACATCCACTTGAACGTTGACGGGCACGGCCACGGTTGGCCCGGCGGCAGCGGCGGCACCCGTCTGCTCAGAGCCGCGCAGCTGGTGGCGACTCTGGCGAGACTGGCGCACTTCGCCCGTGCCCCCCACCTGAATCTGGCGGTTGGTGCTGACGCTGGTGTTGCCCACGCAGGGGCCTTCGGCGTCGATGGCGACGTCGTTGACCTGCTCAGCGGGCCTGCTGCCGCCGTGGATGGCCGCCTGGATCGACACATCGGCAACGACACACTGGGCCGAGGCCTCTGGGGCAAACGACCCTAGGGCCCCAGCACAGAGGAGCCCCAAGAGATACTGAGGTTTAATCATAGTTACGGCACGGTATAGAGGGGTTGACGGTGCCAGGGCTACTGGCACACCCGCGTGGTGCTGCGGTTTTCGCTATAGACCACGTTGCCCCCCGGCGTAGACCGAGTGGCGCGGGAGCTGTGCGATCGCGCGGTGCAGCCCGGCGCAAAGTTGGCCCGAGGCAGCGGCGTTGAATCGGCCTGGGGGGCGATCGCCGCCGGACGCGGCAAATTTAGCGGGCTGTCGGCCAGGGTTCTGATGTAGACCTGCCCGTTGTTGCCCACCTGAAGCTGCACCCGGTCGGTGTTAATGGACACCGAGCTGGCTAGGGCGGCGGGGGTGAGGGTAGCAAAGGCGATCGCCCCCGCCAAGCCCACCCTTAGCGTTGAAATCATCATAGTCATCTCCTTGCAACAGCAGGAAAAATACGGCGGAGCCACCGCCCGCAGATGAGACTCTGCGGGCGGTGGCTCCCTGGGGGGCTAGTTCCGAACGTCGATGCGGGCACCGCCACGGCCATGGCCACGGTTGTGACCACGGTTGTCGGGGCGGCTTTCGCGAATGACGTTGACCTGGTTGCTCTCCTGGTAAGCGGCATTGTCGTCACCCACCACGGTGCCGGTCTGGTAGATGTCTTGCACAATGCCCGTGCTTTCTACCCGACGACCAGCGGGGCCACGGGTCTCAACGCGGTTGACCTGCTGGCTGCGCTGCACCGTAGCGTTGCCATCCCCTTGGATGTAGATATCTTGGGTACCCTGCTGCACGACGGCAGTATCAGCGCTGGCGGGCATAGCCACAAAGCCCAGAGCGGCAAAACCCAGTAGACCCAGAGTAGAGATGTGCTTCAACATAGAAACGTCCTCAACAGTTAAGTGTGCAAATGAGTGAACTTGTGAATTCAACTATCAAGAATTCAATGTCAAGAGCAGCTTTTCATGCTTCTTAACCGGCATCCTTTTTCATCGATTCACACCCCCTATGACCCGTGGAATTACGCAAAGGTTCCGGAAAACAAAAAATAAATTTTCGTAATTTTATGGGCAGAAAAAATTCTAAGATACGCAAAAATCTCCTGAAATTAGCTTCTAATGTCAGGAGGAAATCAAGCAATTGAATTCTGTTTTTACGGCCACTAATTGACTAGGAAAATATTGTTGTAGCCGTGGCCAGCGCTTTACTTCTCGGTCATAAGTTGCAAATCTCTTTACTTTCCCGTTTCAGACTTTCTACGGCAGCACCAAAAGTGATTGAGTAAGCTAAGGCAAGGGGCAGGTCAGATCCCCCTGACTTCGCAGTCAGAAACCTATGCTCTTCCCCTATAGCAAATAGGGAGCAAATAGGGGCAGGGGGATCTTTCCAACGCCGTTGACAACTATTGAAATGGTTAAGGCAAGCTATATGGCTAGCTCAAAGCAGGTCAGTCGTCATCGCGATCGCGGTCATGTCCCCGCTGCTGACCCCGATCTTGCCTATTGCCCCGGTCATTATCATCGTCATCGTCACTATGGCGAGCGCTGTTGCCCCGACCTGGCCCAGAGCGGCTTGGCGACTGCTGCTGATTGATTTGATTGGTTTCCTGGTAGACGCTATTGCCGTTGCCATCGACGGTGGCACCCTGATAGCTGTCCTGCACGGTGCCCTGTACAGTGGTGCGGCGATTGTTATTGCCTAGCCCTCGGCCCAGGCCAGGATGGCTAATATTGACCTGATTAATTACCTGAATGACTTGGTTATTGCTGCCATTAATAGTTGCCGACTGTGTGCCAGTTTGCTGAGTGGCCGTGTTGGCAAAAACAGGTAGCGCCAGCGTGCTAATGGCCGCTGCTCCTAATAGACTAAAGGCTCCGTACCGCTGTTTCATTGTGGTTTAATCCATCAACAGGTGAGACAGGGTAATAGACCGCACCCAGAGGTCGTCAGGTTCCAAATGTTACATGAAGCTTAGGTAAAGACACCCGAAAAGCTACTCGACTAGGGAAAGGAGTGAACTGGCCCTCCGGCTGGGGCCTCCGTAGGTGAGCCGATGGGTTAATAAATCTTTGTTCCCCCCGCTCCGTTGGGATCGGTAAACTGGTAGAAATTAGACCCAGCATTGACGCGCTGACGCTGATTTTGGCAGCGGCCTGGGCAAGCCCAAGGTTCTCGCGCGCTACTGGGAGCACGAATCTCCCCTCAACCAGGTCATTAACCTGTGGGGAAAACTGTCTCGCCAAAGTGTGCAGGCGATCAATCTCAAGAAGCTGTTGTTTTGCGGGCAATTTTGCTTTGTCGCCCAAAAACCCTAGGTGATTTCCGGAAAAGAATATACCGTCTAGGCTGGACGAATAAGAATGTCCCATTTGGGTAGCAGAG
>QBLT01000129.1 GCA_003249105.1 Leptolyngbya sp.
CCACTCCTCTCCCCATCCACTCACTCGCCCGCAGAAAGGGATAACACCCATGACTGTCACTGGATATCTCGCCGATTTCTCTCTGCCCGAACTGTTCCAGCTGTTGGAACAGGGCAACAAAACCGGCCTGTTAACAATTTGCACCCTCACCGACCCCACCACCGTCGCTCGCCACAACCACCACATCTGGTTCAGCCAGGGGCAAATAGTTGCCGCTGGCAACAGCCTCGACCAGCAGGGGCTGATGCGGCTAATTGCCCAGCGCGGTTGGATGGGCGATCGCGCCGTCTCACGGCTGGCCCAAACTTGCCAAATTCACACGCCCCTGGGGCTGTGCCTCAAAAACCAGGGCGTGCTCACCGCCGAACAGCTCAAACTGCTGTTTTACACCCAGGTAATGCGCCAGGTGTGCGCTCTGTTTGCCCTACCCGACGGCTGGTTTCAGTTTGACCCCAAGGCTCCCCTGCCCGTCTCCGAAATGACCGGCCTGATCGCCACCGCCACCGACGTCACCCTGGCCGGGCTGCGCGCCCTCAAAGACTGGGCCGTCCTGGATGAAAAGCTGCCTGACTCCTCTTCGGCTCTGATCAGCGTGGTTGAGAGCAAGCCCAGCCTGCGCCTCAACCCCAACGAATGGCAGGTGTGGGAATTTACCAACGGCACCATGGCCATCAAGGATATTGCCCAGCAGCTCAACCTGCCCGTGGCCAAGGTTCAGCAAATTGCTTTTCGCCTGATTGTCACTGGCCTGGCCGAAGAGATGCCGATCATGGCTGCCCCACCGGCCTCAGCTTTTGACCTGGATGATTCGACTGGACTAGAAACCAGCCTCCCAGAGGCCGCCGCTGGGGCCGCCCCAGTCAGCCATTCGTTTTTGCAAAACCTAGTTGGCTTTCTCAAAGGCAAGGTGTAGCCATGACCCACGATGCCCTGCGGCTTCTCCAAGGTTTTCTAGCCCTGCTCAAGCTGGCCGACCTGGTTACCAGCCCCCCCGGCCTGGCCGTCGCCCTCTGGCTGTGGCTCTACCTCACTCTGCCCTACGACACCGCCCTGGGGCTGTGGCTAGCTACCCTCATACCGCTGCTGATGGCGAGCCATGCAGCCGCGCAAGACAAGTTTTGAATTTTGGATTTTGAATTTTAAGTTTTGAATTCCCATGTCAACGCCTCAACTCAAAACTGAGAACTCAACCCTCAAAACTTCTCCCTACTCCCTCACCTCCCCCATCTCCTAATTTTTCCCTTAGCCCGCCATGGAAAACACTATCTCCCTCCAGCCCTTCACCTGGGACGATTCCCTCAGCACTGGCGTACCGATGATCGACGCCCACCACAAAGAGCTGATTGCCGCCGTCAATGACTTGGGCCTGGCGATCGCCCACCACAAGGGCAGCACCGCCATTAAAAAGCTCTTCGCCTTCCTGAAGTTCTACGCCGAATGGCACTTTGAGCATGAAGAAGCCTGCGCCGCCAAGCACAAGTGCGCGATCGCTGAAGTCAATCAGCAGGCCCACGCTACCTTTATCGCAACCTTTGGCCACCTGCACGATCGCTACAAAGCCAGCGACGCCAGTGAGACGGTAGCGATCGAAATCTATCAGCAGCTGGCCGACTGGCTGACCAGCCACATTCTTAAAATTGACACCAACATTGGCCGCTGCATTCGCAGTGCAACCCAGGCCCAAAAACCTTAGCGCGCAGCATCCCTAGCCCCAGCGCCATTGGCCAAGGGCTGGCTTTCGCTGAACTGGGTTTGATCAAACAGGTGCACCGTGCGAATCGGGTAGGGAATCGCAATGCCCGCCTCGTCGCAGGCGGCCTTGAGGGCGATCGCCACCTGGGTTTGAATGCGGCGCACCTCGGCCATTTGAGGCGTCGTCCAGTAGCGCAGCTTAAAGTCGATGGAGCTATCGCCAAAACCCACCACATCGACCTCGGGGGCCGGGTCACTCAGCACCCCATCGGTACGGTTGATCACCTCTAGAAAGGTCTGCTTAGCCAGGGGCAGCGGCGTGGTGTAATCTACCCCAACATCTAAGTCGGTGCGGCGGCTGCGAAAGGCAGTCAGCACCCGTACCGGGTTGGTAAACACGATCGCATTGGGAATTTCCACCAGTTCCCCAGTGTAGGTGCGCAGCTGGGTCGAGCGAATTTTAACGGCTTCGACGGTGCCTTCATAATCGCCCATCACCACCTGGTCGCCCAAGCGAAAGGGTTCTTCCACCAGCAGCAAAACGCCGGCCAAAAAGTTCTTAAAAATGTCTTGAAAGGCAAAGCCAATCGCTACCGAGCCCAGACCCAAAAGCCCAATAATGTCGCCCAGCCGCAGATCTGGAAAGGCAATCACCGCCGCAATAATGATGCCCACCACCCAGGTGCCAATACGGGCGACTTGCACGGCTAGCAGTTGCAGCGATCGGCTCGGTACCAGGCGCTTAGTCATTTTGCCGACGACCCGCTGGGCCACCTTGGCGGCGTACCCCGTGAGCAGCACCAGCACCAGGGCGATCGCCAGCCCCGGCAAAAGCTGAATAAACTGCCCCACCAAATCGAGTAGACTGGTCTGAATACGCTCAAGGAGAAGGTTCATGGGCAGTGAAAGTCAGTCACGACGGGCTTTTGGCAGCCTATCACCGAGGTGCGCGATCGTCATCTGCCCCAGTGGTCTTGCCTAATGCCGAAGAACCGAGAGTGAGCACCCTAGAAATTGCTCGTACCCGCGCTGAAACTGCGCTTTGCCATCCTGCTCAACAATGCTGCCGTGGGCCACAATCACCCGATCAAAATCCCAGCGCAAAACCTGCTCAGCTGCAGCTTTGACCGTCTCCTTCTCCGTGGTCGCGATCCGCTCTAGCAGCGATGGGCTAAGGCTTTTATATCCGCCCCCAACTTTAGTGACGAGCTGCGTCAGCCACGGAAAGCTCTCGTCAAAGCAAAAGGCCGTATCCGTCAAGATCAGCGTACGGCTAGCGGCATGGAAGAACACCCATTCCTCAAGCGGATCTGGGCCGCTGGGGGCCAGGGTTTTGAAGCCCTCAAAGAACAGATACTCCAAGCTAGGCCAGGGATTTTCTGGACTAAGGGTGATCGTGCGATCGATCGCTAACTCTGGCCTTTTTGCCTGCAACCCCGCCGTCGCCCAAACCGTGGCCACTGGATACGCCGCTTTGAACCCTGCGAGAAACTGGTAGTGATATAGGTTAGGCGCAATGATATACGTGACTGCCCCTAGCTTATTCAGCTCGTCTATCAACTCCTCACTCACCTGAATTGGCGAAATAACCATCAGATGATTGCCCACCAGCCGAATAACCGTCATGCGCGTGCCGATACCCAGCCCAAAATACCGCAAGGGCTGCTCGGCCACCCAAAGATTCCGATCAATTGCTCTAAGCATCATTCGACCTCTACAAGGAGCACCTTGCCTCCCTTATTCCCTAGGGCAGCCAGGGATATTGGCGAAAATCCGGCTCCCGCTTCTCCAAAAACGCCTGCCTGCCCTCGGAGCCTTCTTCGGTCATGTAGTAGAGCAGGGTGGCGTTGCCCGCCAGCTCTTGCAGCCCCGCCTGGCCGTCGCAGTCGGCGTTAAAGGCCGCTTTGAGACAGCGAATGGCGATCGGGCTTTTTTGCAGAATTTCCTGCGCCCACTGTACGCCTTCGGCCTCTAGCTGTTCTACGGGTACCACACAGTTCACCATGCCCATATCGAGAGCTTCCTGGGCGCCGTACTGGCGGCAGAGATACCAGATTTCGCGGGCTTTCTTTTGGCCCACCATGCGAGATAGGTAGCTCGCGCCAAAGCCGCCGTCAAAGCTGCCCACCTTGGGGCCAGTTTGGCCAAAAATCGCGTTGTCGGCGGCAATGGTGAGGTCGCACACCACGTGTAGCACATGGCCACCCCCGATCGCATATCCTGCCACCAGCGCAATCACCACCTTTGGCATCGAGCGAATCAGTCGCTGCAAATCGAGCACGTTGAGCCGGGGTACGCCTCCCTCATCCACATAGCCGCCGTGGCCGCGCACACTCTGGTCGCCACCGGAGCAAAAGGCGTATTTGCCGTCGGTGTGTGGGCCAGCCCCGGTCAGCAGCACGACGCCAATACGGCTGTCTTCGCGGGCGTTGGCAAAGGCTTCGTACAGCTCGACAATGGTTTTGGGGCGAAAGGCGTTGCGCTTGTGGGGCCGATTGATGGTGATTTTGGCGATGCCATCGGCCTTTTGATAAATGATGTCTTCGTAGGGTTTGACGTCTTGCCAGGCAACCTGCATGGGGGGCGAGTCCAGATAACACTGGTGTCTAGCGTCTCACATTGGGGTAAAGCGCTGAATAGCGATCGGGGACGAATCAGCTATCGATGCCTATAGCCGGTTAGCGCCCCTCAGCGACTCCACCACGCGCTTAATGCCGGTTTCGACGTTGAGCCAGGCGGCATCGCGATCGCCCCATTGGGTCACGGCCTCAGCGTTTTTGGGCAAAAACTGAAGCTTGCTAAAGGGCGTATTTTTTCCAATCGCCGCAAACGTCCGTCCCCGCTCCGCCTTCGCCGCCTGTAGCAGCTTCAACCCCTCCGGGCTGGCGAGAAAACCGCGCGATGAAGACGACATAGGCCTTGGCGACAAAGAGAGCTTTGTTCAAGCGTATCCGGCGATTCCAGAAACCGGGTTGCTTCTTTGGATTGCTGCAATCCTTCACGCTTCCCAAGCGGCCTGGAGTTAGACGCCCCGGATCACAGCTTTGGCAATTGGTAGAATAGGCACAACCATCCTCTACAGCCCAGGAACTCCGCCGTGGAAACCATTGCGATTCAGGTCGATGAGGCGATCGCCAAGGCATACCGAGCAGCAGACCCCGCCGAGCAGCTTAAGATTCAGCAGCTTCTAAACCGCTGGCTGAAGCAAACTATGCAGCGCCGCCCGCTCGACACCATTATTCAAGACCTGCAAACCCAAGCCCAGGCCAACGGGCTAACCCAAGATATCTTGAACGACATCCTCGACGATGAGTGACTTGAGGTTTGTTGTCGATACCAACGCCCTCATCAGCAGCGTCTTGATTGCTG
Source organism: Leptolyngbya sp. (assembly GCA_003249105.1). Taxonomy (GTDB): domain Bacteria; phylum Cyanobacteriota; class Cyanobacteriia; order Phormidesmidales; family Phormidesmidaceae; genus Nodosilinea. The sequence continues at coordinate 5,062 of QBLT01000129.1, forward strand.
CATCCGTTCCAGACCTCGCAGTTCAGAAAGCAAGGCAAACCGGGGTTTTGCTGTTTTCTGAAGCAACATTTGAAGAGTTGAGCCGAGTCATCCTGCGTCCCAAGCTTGATCGCTATGTCGCCTTAGACGCCCGCGTCGAGTTTGTCACCAGGCTCAGGGAAGACGCAGAGCAAGTCGAGATTCAAGAATCAATTGCGGCATGTAGGGATCCCAAAGATGACAAGTTTTTAGAAGTCGCTATCAACGGCAATGCCAATTGCCTGATCACAGGCGATCAAGATTTGTTGGCACTTCACCCCTTTTGTAATTTAGAGATTGTGACACCAGCTCAATTTTTAATGATGCGTTAGGTGCTTAGGGTTACCGTTAGGCCGTGAATGGCTTCTGTTATTGCCCCCAAGACTGCGCCCGTCGCAACGTACTGCCCACCCGTTGCCAGTAGCGATCGCGATTGCCTCGATACACTACTGTTGGCCCTTGACCTAAAAACTCGCTTCTAAGCTTCCTCTGAGTATTCTTTCGCCAGCCAGAGGACGACCTGGGCGGGAAACGCTAGGCTAGAGCTAGAAGAGTGTGAAGAAATATAAAGGAGACCCCATGGGACTGGGCTTACTCGTCAATGGCCAGTGGCAAAAAAAGCGCGACCAGGAAGATGAGCAGGGCCGCTTTGTGCGACCCGAAACCGACTTTCACCACTGGACTAAGGCCGATGGCAGCAGCGAATTTCAGCCCGAGGCCGATCGCTACCACCTCTACGTTTCGCTGGCCTGCCCCTGGGCGCACCGCACGCTGATTATGCGTGAGCTGAAGGGTCTCACTAACGCCATTTCGGTATCCGTGGTGGATCCTTACATGGGTGACGAAGGCTGGGCCTTTAGCGACTACCCCGGCGCAATTCCTGACTCGGTGAATGGGGCGACGTATCTGCGCGAGATTTACACCAAGGCCAAGCCTGATATCTCTGGCCGGGTGACGGTGCCCATTTTGTGGGATAAGCAGACTCAAACTATCGTCAACAACGAGTCGCGCGAAATCATTCGCATGCTCGACACCGAGTGGAATGGGGTGGCCACCAACGACGTTGACCTCTACCTCGCCGATCTACAAACCAAAATTGACGAGGCCATCGACGCCATCTATCAGCCCATCAACAATGGCGTTTACCGAGCCGGGTTTGCCACCAAACAGGGCGCTTACGAAGAAGCGGTGACCGAGCTGTTCGCTGCCCTCGACCACTGGGAAGCCGTGCTCGATCGCCAGCGCTACCTGTGCGGCGATCGCCTCACCGAGGCCGATATCTGCCTATTCACCACCCTCTATCGTTTTGATGCGGTCTACTACGTGCACTTCAAGTGCAACCTGCGCCGCATTGTTGACTATCCCAACCTGTGGGGCTACCTGCGCGATCTTTATCAGCAGCCTGCCTTCAAAAACACCTGCAATCTCGACCACATCAAGCGCCACTACTACATGAGTCATCCTGGGGTGAACCCGCACCAAATTGTACCAGTGGGGCCAACGATCGACTTTAATGAGCCGAGCGATTCCGGGACGGATCGCTTCGCGAATCGCGCCAAGCGGTTCAGCCTGACTGCCGGTAGCGCCCGGTAGGGGCTATTCCTGTAGCCAAGATGCCTTGCTGATGCTGGGCAGAGGGTTTAGCCTATGCGAGATGTGACTAAAACGGTAAAACAATGGACTTAATGGGTATGGTCAATCAGGCGATCGCCGCCTCCGATACTGAGGCTAGCGGCAGCCTGATCGGCACACTGCTGGGGAACCTCAACAACGCCCCGGTGGACAACAACAAAATTGGCGGCATCGCCAGCAGCCTCCAGGGCGTGTTGCAAGACAAAGGCCGAGGCAATCCGGGCGGGCTGATGGGGACGCTGCAAACCGTCGCCGCCACCGGTGCCGTAGATCGCTTGCTGGCTAATGAGCAGATTAGCGCGATCGCCCAGCGGGTCGGCGTTGACCCGGCGATGGTCAGAAGCTTGACCCCGCTGATCGCTCAATTTTTGGTCAAAGGGTCAAATGCCCAGGGCGGCGGGCTGCTGCAAAAGGTGCTCTCTGGCGAGGTTGACCTGGGGCAGATGGCCGGGCTGATCGGCATGGCCAACAAATTCTTGTAGGGCGAGACGCCTGGTTCAGGCGGTTGAGGGGGCGGGTCTCTGAGCGAGTTGCCAGCGTTGATGCTGATGCTCAGTAGAGACCCGCCCCCTTGTGAGATGCGTTACGACGCCAGGGTTTTCTGGAGGCGATCGCGCAGGGCCACCAGGCTCGACAGGTCAGCGTCTACGCTCGATCGCCCGTTGTACTGAAACGGGTCATCCAGATCGCGAATCAGCAGCAGCAGATAGGTAAACGAGGTGAATAGCAGGCACGACACCACCAAGTTTTCGCTAAAGCTGGCGGCCCCAATCAGCAGCAGGGCACACAGGACTCCGACCAAAAACACCTCCAGCAGCACGTAGGCTGGCCCCACAAAATCAGTGTCGCGGTTGATGCCAATGTAGGCGAGCAGCAGGCGAATTTTGGCCTGCTCCGCCTGGATGCGGCTGAGGATGGGGCCGCTGGTGTAGGGCAGCATGCCCGCCAGAGAGACAGTGAGCTGGTCGAGGGCAGGGGCGATTGCCTCCTGGGGCTTGCCTTGCTCTAGCCAGTCGAGGGTGGCCTGCAAAATATCCACCAGACTTTGGGTTAGGGGGGCAGGGTCATACTCCGCGTTGGCCTTCGCCACCAGCAAATTACTGTCTTGAATGGCCTCAACGGCGTTGGCCACCTGCACCGGCATATCGGCACTGGCTTTAAAGTCGCCCAGGGTGCCGTTGAGCACAAAGGCGATCACAAAGGTCGCCGCGCCAAACAGCGACCCGGTGAGCGGGTCAAAGGCCCAGGGCTCCCAGCCCAGACGGTGGATGGCCACCTTGGCCAGTCCGTACAGGCCTGTCAGCGGCAGCACCGTTAGCAGTATGCGCCACTTCGCTGGCATCACCATAAGCGCGATCGCTCCAAGAGTAGCCCTCTACACAATCCTCAACCCATCGCTTGGGTTGTAGTTATGGTACGCGCTGTGCTGGGCCACGGCCTACCCGGCGAATTATGCAAATCCTACATGTTGCTCATGCGATAAAAGGATGGATTGCTACAAAGCGTAACTAAAAATACAAAACACGTTGCGAAGTTTGAATAATTTAAGCTCAAATACCGCAGTGCAAGGCCGCAGAAATGCTGGATTTTCACTCGGTATTTTAATGAATAAAAAATCGTGGGGCGACGGCTTTGTAAATTCCAAACACTGTTTTGCTGAAACGATTTGACCCGACAGAGAAGATCGCCTTTTTGCAGTGTTCAGCCCAGGGCTTTGCTGCATTGAGGGCGAATCTCAGCCCAAAGTCTATTAATCAATCACCTATCTCTTATTTGTTCTGCCAACATTGCCACAGTTTGTTCTGGCAAATTCTGATTCTATGGAGAGCTAAACATTGGCAGCTATACAGCAGGAATTTAGGTTGTGACCCAGGGTTTGTCGGAGATAATTACAACGGTGAGACGCCGGTACACCCGATCATTTTTCTAATTCACCGCATTGCCTAACGTTGGAGTGAGCGCAATATGACTAGACTAAATCGCCGTAGATTTTTGATGACCGCCGGCACCGCAGCAGCCGGTACTGTGCTGCTCCACGCTTGCAGTCAAGGTGGCTCTGACTCAGCTTCAGATACTCCGGCCGCAGCGCCCGCTGGCTCGGTCGAGGCCCCAGAAACGACTACCGCTAAGCTGGGCTTTATCGCGCTAACCGACTCTGCCCCTCTAATCATTGCCAAGGTTAAAGGCTTTTTCGACAAGTACGGCATGACCGATGTGTCGGTCGAAAAGCAGGCCTCCTGGGGCACCACCCGCGACAACCTGGTGCTGGGTTCCGGCGGCGGCGGCATCGACGGGGCGCACATTCTCACCCCCATGCCCTACCTGATCTCTGAGGGCATTGTCACCGACGGCAAAAAGGTGCCGATGTACATTCTGGCCCGCCTCAACACCAACGGCCAGGGTATTTCGCTCTCCAACGACTACCTCGATCTCAAGGTCACCAAAGACAGCACCCCGCTCAAGGAAGTATTTGCCAAGCGCAAGGCCGAAGGCAAAGAACTCAAGGCAGCGGTGACCTTCCCCGGCGGCACCCACGATATGTGGATGCGCTACTGGCTGGCGGCTGGCGGCATCGACCCCGACCAGGATATCTCGACTATTGTGGTGCCCCCGCCCCAGATGGTGGCCAACATTAAGGTGGGCAACATGGATGCCTTCTGCGTCGGCGAACCCTGGCCCCTGCAATTGGTGAACCAAAAGATTGGCTACAACGCGCTGACAACGGGCGAACTTTGGAAAGACCACCCCGAGAAAGCTTTGGGTATGCGGGCTGACTGGGTTGATGCCAATCCTAAGGCGGCTAAGGCACTGCTGATGGGCGTGCTAGAAGGGGCGATGTGGTGCGATCAGCCTGAGAATAAGGAGGAAATGTGCCAGATTCTCTCCGAACGCGCCTGGTTTAATGTGCCCGTTTCAGACATTATCGATCGCTCCCAGGGCAAGTTTGATTTTGGCACCGGTCGCGTCGAAGAGCTGCCTGACCTGATGCAGAAATACTGGGCTGACAACGCCTCTTACCCCTTTAAGAGCCACGACCTGTGGTTCTTAACGGAGAACATTCGCTGGGGTAAGCTGCCCGCCGATACTGACACCAAGGCGTGGGTAGATGCTGTTAACCGCGAAGACCTCTGGCGCGAAGCGGCTACCGCCCTGGGTCAAGAAGCCATGATTCCCAAGAGCACCTCTCGTGGGGTTGAAACCTTCTTTGACGGCATTACCTTCGACCCCGAAGATCCCCAGGCCTACCTCGACAGCCTGAAGATTAAGCGAGTGTAGACGGTTCCCGTAGGGTGGGCACTGCCCACCATCCCCTCACCCCCAACCCCTCTCCCACCGGGAGAGGGGAGCCGGAGAGGCCCCTTATCTTCACCTGCTTTCCCTGTTTGCTTAGCCCGCTAGTTCCTTCGCACAAGCCCTGGAGACCTATCTGCAATGACGGCACCCCTCGATATTCGTCCGGCGCGATCGCGCTTTGACCTGCAAAAATTCGCTAATTCGTCTCTGGATGCGCTTAAGGGACTGTTTCCCCCGGTAGTAGCCATCCTGATCTTCTTGGTGGTTTGGCAAGTGCTCACTATGGGGCCTGACGCCAACTTGCCCACCCCAGTGCGCACCGTGCAGGAAACCTGGGAACTGATCATCAACCCCTTCTTTAACTATGGCGGCACCGATAAGGGCCTGTTTTGGCAGGTGTGGACCAGTCTGCAACGGGTAGCCCTGGGCTTTACCCTGGCGGCGGTTGTGGGCATCGCCCTGGGCATTTTGGTGGGCACAAGCTCATTGATGTATAGCGCCCTCGACCCCCTGTTTCAAATTTTGCGCACGGTGCCGCCCCTGGCCTGGCTGCCGATTTCGCTGGCGGCGTTTCAGCAGGCGAACCCTTCGGCTATTTTCGTGATTTTTATTACGGCGATCTGGCCCATCATCATCAACACCACTGAGGGGGTGCGCCAGATTCCGCAAGACTATAACAACGTGGCGCGGGTGCTTCAGCTGTCTAAGTCGCAGTACTTCTTTAAGATTCTGTTCCCGGCCACGGTGCCCTACATTTTCACCGGGCTGCGGATCGGCATTGGTCTGTCTTGGCTGGCGATCGTGGCCGCAGAAATGCTGATTGGCGGCGTGGGCATTGGCTTCTTTATCTGGGATGCCTGGAACAGCTCTCGCATCAGCGACATCATTATCGCCATTCTCTACGTGGGCATTGTCGGTCTGCTGCTCGATCGCCTGATTGTGTTCATTGGTGGTCTGGTACTGCCCGAAGAGCAGAAGCAGTAGGGTGGGCACTGCCCACCATTTCCCGGCGCGACCCAAAGGTCAAATCGTCAATGCTTCAAGGGACGCGCTGACTCTAAACCTGTGATTCTGCCAAAGGGGTGTGGTGGGCATTGCCCACCCTACGCCGCCAAAATTCTGGCTCGTCCGCTCGAACTGCACCTTCATTCCCTGAGCGCTATGTCTGTCTTTGTTGAAGTTGACCATATCGATCGCGTCTTTAAGCTGCCCACTGGTGGCGAATACATTGCCCTGAAAAACATCGACCTGCAAATTCACAAGGGCGAATTTGTCTCCCTGGTGGGTCACTCGGGCTGCGGCAAATCGACCCTGCTCAACATTCTCTCAGGGCTAGATCAGCCCAGCGCGGGCGGCATTGTGCTGGAAGGGCGGCAGGTCACCGAGCCCGGCCCCGATCGCATGGTGGTCTTCCAGAACTATTCCCTGCTGCCCTGGCTGACGGTGCGCGAGAATATTGCCCTGGCGGTAGACCGGGTGATGAAGAAGCATCCCCAGGCGGTACGCGATCGCATGATCGACCACCACATCGAGATGGTGGGGCTGCAAAAGGCGGCCAACAAGCGCCCCGGCCAGATCTCGGGCGGCATGAAGCAGCGGGTGGCGATCGCCCGCGCCCTGGCCATTCGCCCCAAGCTGCTGCTACTCGATGAGCCCTTTGGCGCATTGGATGCGCTGACCCGCGGCGGGCTGCAAGAACAGCTAATGCAGATCTGCCAGGAAAACGAAGTCACCTGCGTCATGGTCACCCACGATGTGGATGAGGCGCTGCTGCTGAGCGATCGCATCGTGCTGATGACCAACGGCCCCGAGGCCCACGTTGGCCAGATTGTCGATGTACCCTTTCCCCGCCCCCGCGAGCGCATGGAGGTGGTCAAGCACCCCAACTACTACAGCCTGCGCAACGAGATCGTCTACTTCCTCAATCAGCAGAAGCGGGCCAAGCTGCACAAGGCCAAGCCCGTGGTGGCCGTGGCCGCCAACGGCCTGGAAAAGGTGAATCTAGAGCTGGGCTTTATTCCGCTAGTAGACTGTGCGCCCCTGGTAGTGGCCAAAGAAAAGGGCCTGTTTGAGGCCCACGGCCTGAGCAATGTGACGCTGAACCGTGAGCCGAGCTGGAATGCGATCGCCGATGGGGTGGCCACCGGTCGCCTCGACGCCGCCATGATGGTGGCGGGTATGCCCCTGGGCATGACCCTGGGCTACGGCAACCAGCAGCCCCGGCCCATGGTCAGCGCCCTCACTCTCAGCCGCAACGGCAACGCCATCACCTTCAGCAAGCGGTTGTTTGACGAGGGCGTACGCAGCCTGGCCGACTTTAAAGCGGCGATCGATCGCCGCCCTGACCGGGTTCACACCCTGGCCGCCGTGCACCCCACCTCGATGCACAACCTGCTGCTGCGCTACTGGCTGGCCGCAGGCGGCATCGATCCCGATCGCGATGTCAGCGTCACGGTGATTCCGCCTGCCCAGATGGTCTCGACCCTAAAGTCGGGATCCATTGACGGCTACTGCGTTGGCGAACCCTGGAATGCCCGCGCCGTCAGCGAAGGGCTGGGCGTGGTGATGGCGATCGACAACGACATCTGGCCCGGCCACCTCGAAAAAGTGCTCGGTGTTACCGAAGCCTGGGCCGAACAGTATCCCAAGACCCACGTGGCCCTGGTCAAAGCGCTGCTCGAAGCCTGCGAATACTGCGACGATCGCCGCAACCGCGAAGAGATCGCCGAAATGCTCTGCAAACCTGAGTATGTTGGCGCTGACGAAGCCCTCATTCGCCAGGGCTTTGTCGACCCCTACAATCGCGGCGACGGCAGCGAGCCCGAGCAGGTGCTCAACTACATTCAGTTCTTTACCGGCAAGGCCAACTACCCCGATGTCTCTGAGGCGGTGTGGATGATGACCCAGATGGCCCGCTGGGGCATTACCCCCTTTCCCCGCAACTGGCTAGCCGTGGCCGAGCGGGTGAAGCGGGCCGATATCTTTGGTCAGGCCGCCCGCGAGCTGGGGCTGGTGGATACGGGGCGCGATCGCCATCCCATCAAGTTGTTTGATGGCGTTGTCTTTGACCCCGACGAGCCGCTGAAATACCTGGATCAATACGCCATCAAGCGCGATCTGCGCATCGAAGAAATCCCTATGGATGCTGCCAACGTGCGGTAGAGGCTCCGGCTATGCAGAAACCGGGTTGCTTCTGTGGATTCCTGACCTAGGCTAACTCCTCTCCAGAGACCCGGTTTCTTGCCCACCTATCCACCCCCGAC
>QBLT01000012.1:0-39647 GCA_003249105.1 Leptolyngbya sp.
CCCCCCCCCCCCCCCCCCCCCGCCACGACAAGCGCCTCTACACCCGAGGCATGTTTAACACCGCCGATCGCCGGGCTCGCTTTGCCGCCCTGCACTCCAACGGGTTAGCGGAACCGCCCGACGACCAGTATCCCTTTGTGCTGACCACTGGGCGGCTCTACGGCCACTGGCATACCCAGACCCGCACCGGGCGGATCGAAAAGATTCAGAAAATGCACCCGGCTCCGTTCTTAGAGATCAACCCCCGCGATGCCCAGCGGCTCCAGGTGCAGGGAGGGGAATGGGTAGAGGTGCGATCGCCCCGAGGCACTGTCCGGCTGCCGCTGCTGGTTACCCAAAACATTCGTCGGGGCACCCTGTTTGTGCCCATGCATTGGGGCAACCTGTGGGCCGAGAATGCCGAGTGCAACGCCCTCACCCACCCGGTCGCCTGCCCGATCTCAGGCCAACCCGAACTCAAGGCCTGCGCGGCGCAGGTCGTGCCGCTGAAGCGACCCGAGGGGGCGACTGTCGCCGCCGAAACTTTACCCGAGGCTACAGAATCGTCTATTCTCTCAGCAGCACCCACCTCTTAAGCAGCTAGCAGTGATGGCAAACTGGGCCAGACGGTTAATTAAGCAACTTGAAAACGAGACCTTTTTAGGTCGCCTGCACCAGTTTGAAGGCAGCGTCTCAAAGGCGCTCTCCCTGGGCATGGTGCTCGTTATTTTGGCGATCGTGTTTGATCTGGCCGTGGTGCTGGTGCGGGCCATTTTTACCACCGCCCCCGGCGATTTTTTAGGCCAGACCGTCATCGATATTTTTGGCCTCTTTCTGACGGTGCTGATCGCCCTAGAGATTTTAGAAAATATTACTGCCTACATTAAAAAGCACGTAGTGCAGGTCGAGCTGGTGATCGCCACGGCCCTGACGGCGGTAGGCCGAAAGTTCATCATTCTTGACTTAGAGGATGTGTCGGGGACGACGCTGATTGGGCTGGCGATCGCCATCTTTGCCCTAGCTATAAGCTACTGGATCGTCCGGGTCAGCCACCGTTGATTAGTCCTAAATGTTGAGTGTTGAGTTTTGAGTTGTGAGTTCTATGATCAATTCAAAACTCAAAACTAGGAACTTCCTCACAAATAGCGCTGAAGAATCTCGCTAGTCCGTAGTCCGGTCTGTCGCCAGCTAAAGGCCTTCACCCGCGCCAGCCCAGCTTCGTGAAGCGATCGCCAAAGGGTAGAGTTACTGGCCACGGTGGTCATCGCCTCGGCCAGTTCGCCGACGTTGTAGGGGTCAATGGACAGCGCCGCATCCCCAGCTACCTCAGGCAGCGAAGACAGGTTAGACGTAATTACCGGCGTGCCACAGGCCATCGCCTCTAGCACCGGCAGACCAAATCCTTCCCACAGGCTGGGAAACACCAGCGCGATCGCCTGGTTAATTAGGGCTTGTTGAAAAAGTCAAAGTCATTGATATACAGTCATTTCAGCCATTCAAGTGCACACTATGTGCAAGGGTTTTTAACGAGATTTCAAGGGTTTCAGCGTTTTTTACTTTGCACATAGGTGTTGCCTAAATCAGCTGTGATCCTTGTAGACCAAGCGATTCCGACTTTTTCAGTAGCCTCTAATTAAGCGGGGCAGTTGCTCATAGGGGACGTAGGCCAAAAACTGGACGCGATCGCCCAGTCCCAGCGACTCCACCTGAGCTTGCAGGACTGGCGTATAGCGTAGGTCGGGCACGCCCGCGATCAACAGCTTAAAGTGAGGCAGCGTCGTTTTGGCAAAGGCCTCAATCAGACGGCCTAAGTTCTTGTAGGTGTAGTGGCTGCCCACATAGAGAAAATAGGGCTGGCGCGGCAGATCTAGCCAGCGATAGTGATTAGCGTCGTAGGCTAAGGGGACAACCGTGGCGGCCCCCGGTGGTGGGCCAAAAAAGCGGTGAATATCGCGTAGGGTTGACTCAGAGTCGCAAATAGTATGCTCAGCCTGGCGAATCACCTAGGGCATATAGTGGCGAAAGTACAGCGTCAGCGGCGACCCCGGCTGGGGAAAGTGCAGGGGAATTAGATCGTGCACCGTCACCACCGTTCGGCACGGTGACCAAAGCGGAGCTTCGGGGATGGGCGAAAACAGCAGCTTGGTTTTGAGCCGTCGGTATAGCCGGGGCAGTTCAAACTGGGTCCACCACAGCCGCCGAGCATGGCCCCGCTTGCCTGCATCCGTAGTAGCGCCCTGGGGTGAGGGCAGATGGTGATGCCCAGAGATGGGGCGATCGCTAAGAATGCAGCTGTCTGTTGTGGCAAGATGCTGCACCAGATTAAGCGCATAGACCCCCAGCCCCGTCGGCTTAGTTGGGACAAACGCCAGGTTAATCAGCAGCGAGGCCTCAGTCATGCCAGAGTCGTTTAAGATGTGTTCCGTGCCTGCGATCGCCTAGCTGGTGCCTACCTATTCAGCGTTTTCAAATCGTGGTCAACCATCGATTCGACTAGGCGCTGAAACGAATACTGAGGCTGCCAATTCAGCTCGGTTTTAATCTTGTCAATCGACCCTACTAGCTGCACATCCTCATCAGGGCGATAAAACGTCGGATCAACGCTGACGTACTGCTGGTAGTCCAAACCCAGATAGCTAAACGCACAATCCACCAGCTCGCGCACCGAATGGGTCTCGCCGCTGGCGATGATGTAGTCCTCAGGGCTATCCTGCTGTAGCATTAGCCACATCGCCGTCACCACATCCTGGGCATGACACCAGTCTCGCCGAGCGTCTAAATTGCCCAGCCGCAGTTCCTTAGCCAGGCCGAGTTTAATCTGCACCGCCCCCTTCGTAATTTTGCGAAAGACAAACTCTGCCCCCCGCCGCGGCGACTCGTGGGTGTAGGTAATGCCGCAGCAGGCGTACAAATCGTACTTTTGCCGATAGTTGACCGTCATCCAGTGGGCGTAGGCTTTGGCTACGCCGTAGGGGTTGCGGGGCCGAAAGGCCGTGCGCTCGGTTTGAGGAGACTCATCGGGCTGGCCAAACACCTCACTGCTCGATGCCTGGTAAAAACGAGTGGTGGGCTTGCAGCGCCGAATCGCCTCCAGCAGTCGAGACACCCCCAGGGCCGTGTACTCAGCGGTTAGGGCCGGCTGGGTCCAAGATAAGGGCACGTAGCTCTGGGAGGCCAAGTTATAAATCTCATCGGGCTGTGTCTGCTCGATGGCGTCAATCAACGAGAACTGGTCTAGCAGATCGCCGGATATAACTTCAATTTGATTCGAAAAATGGCTGATGCGCTCAAAACTGCTGGAGCTAGAGCGTCTGACCATGCCGCAGACCTGATACCCCTGCGTCAACAAAAGCTCAGCCAGGTACGATCCGTCCTGGCCAGTTAGACCCGTAACCAACGCTTTTTTCACCATGGAAACCACTCATTAGATCCATCAGGCTGGGCTTATCTATAGTAGTGAACGGTAAGCCGCCAGGGTTGATTTGGCCGTACGAGTCCAGGAAAACTGAGCTGCCTGCTGATGGCCCTTGGCAATCATGGCCTGGCGTAGGGGGCGATCGCCACCCTTGCCCTCACCATCAGCTCTAGATTTTACGCAGCGGTCACCGTTAGCCGTAAATTTTTTGGTAATAGCGCTGATACTCCTCTGACAGTAGAGGCATCCACCAGGTACGGTTCTGTAGATACCAAATAACGGTTTTACGCAGCCCTGCTGCTAGGGTGACGCTGGGTCGCCAGCCCAAGTCTGCGCGTATTTTGCTGATATCCATAGCGTAGCGGTGGTCGTGGCCGGGGCGATCGCTAACGTAGGTAATGAGCTGCTGGGCGGGACGAACGGGCAAATCCGGAGCCAGCTCATTCATCAGCTCACAGATCAGGTTCACCAGGTCAATGTTTTTTACCTCAGCCTCACCGCCAATATTGTAAGTCTCTCCTGGAGACGCCTGGCGCAGCACCGCACTGAGGGCGGTACAGTGATCTTCCACGTAGAGCCAGTCACGAATGTTTTGCCCGTCACCGTAGATCGGCAGGGGCTTGCCCAGCAGGATGTTGACACACATCAGCGGGATCAGCTTTTCGGGAAAGTGGTACGGGCCGTAGTTGTTGGAGCAGTTTGTAATCAGGGTGGGGAGACCATAGGTGTGGTAGTAGGCCCGCACCAGATGGTCGCTGCCCGCCTTGGAGGCTGAGTAGGGGCTATTGGGAGCGTAGGGGGTAGTTTCGCTAAAGGCCGAGTCATCGGGGCCAAGGCTGCCGTAGACCTCGTCAGTGGAGACATGGAGGAAGCGAAAGTGGTCGGGCTTTCCCTGATCTTGCCAGTGGGTGCGAAAGGCTTCTAGCAAGGTAAAGGTGCCGACGACGTTGGTTTGAACAAAGGCCTCTGGCCCTGAAATCGAGCGATCAACGTGGGACTCGGCGGCGAAGTGGACAATAGTGTCGATGGCGTATTCTTGTAGAAGGCGGCTGACGAGGGTGCGATCGCAAATGTCTCCCCGAACAAACCGATAGATCACTGACTCCTCTAGACCTTTGAGGTTCTCCAAGTTGCCTGCGTAGGTAAGGGCATCTAGCACGAGTAATAGCCCACCCTGCTGTCGATACCAAGACCGCACAAAATTGGAGCCAATAAACCCAGCCCCACCCGTTACTAAAACCCGCCGTTGATTCAACCTTGCTTCTGCCACTGCTTACTCCTTACCCATCTGGTTCATTCTGCTGAGGTGCTCTGTCGGTTTCCTATACCAACTCGATTTGAGAGTCATCGCCCACCAAAAACCGTAGTGCCTTAGGTCGTTGCAGGGTAGTGCGAATATGGGCGCGCTGTCCGATAACGCTATCGACGATGCGACAGTTGATATCTTCGATGCGAGCGCCCTGAAGAACAACACTGTGGTCAATTTCGGTACCGACCAAAGTAACATCGTCAGAGATACTGCTGTAGGGACCAATAAAGCAGTTTTCGATGCGGCAGTTGTGGCCAATCACCACTGGCCCACGAATGACCGATTTCACAATAGTAGTACCCGAGCCAATCTGCACCCGACCACTGATCTGGCTATCCCGGCCTTCCACCTTGATAGGCATTTTTACCAGACTGGTATCGAGCAACATCCGATTAGCCTCTAGTAAATCGTCTTTTTTACCTGTGTCTAGCCACCAACCTTCTAGCTCATTAGCTTTAACGTATTTTCCATCGAGAATGAGCTGTTGGATAGCATCGGTGATTTCCAGTTCCCCACGAGACGAAGGGCTAATTTTTGCGATCGCGCCATAAATGGCTGGAGAAAATAAATATACCCCTACCAAGGCAAGGTTTGACTTTGGATGCTTGGGCTTTTCTACGAGGGTAGTCACGTTACCGTCAGCAGTCACCTGGGCTACGCCAAAGGCGCTAGGGTTTGGCACCTGCTTCAGCAACAGCAGCGCGTCTAGGCACTCACTGTTGAATTGATAAATAAATGTGTCTAGTCGATCCTGTACTAGGTTATCCCCCAGATACATAACAAAAGGGTTGTTATTTAAAAATGCTTCTGCTGTTTTCACCGCATGGGCTAAGCCCGCCGGTTCAGTCTGGAGAATGTAAGTTATCTTGGCCCCAAATCGGCTACCATCACCGGTTTTTGTGCAAATTTCTTCTCCGGTTTCGGGGTTGATAATAATTCCAATGTCTGTGAGTCCGGCCGCTACAAGGCTTTCAATACCGTACCAGAGGATGGGCTTATTCATTACCGGCACCAACTGCTTGGCACCGGTATAGGTAATCGGTCGCAGGCGCGTTCCTCGCCCACCAGATAAGATTAAAGCTTTCATACCCATTGATTCCTCAGCAGCATCGGTATCCTCAGCTTCCGTTCTTTGACATTGACTTAAAAAAGTGACTACTCACGAAATTGGCGATTAGCCCCTGGCCAACTCCCGAAGCATTTTCCGCAGGCTGCTGCGCCAGTGGGGAATAGGACGATTGAGCAAAGCTGAAACTTTCAGGGGTGACAGTACCGAATAGGCTGGCCGCAGCGCCGGCAACGGATACTCGGCAGTTGCAATGGGAACAACTGTGGGCGGGGTATTGAGCAAGTCCTGGGCCTGGGCCTCTTCATAAATGGCGGTCGCAAAGTCATACCAACTGGCGACGCCGCTATTGGTGAAATGCACAATACCATAGCTGTCGTTATCTACCATTTGGGGTAGAAGGGCAGTAATGGAGTCGGCAATATCGTAGGCCCAAGTCGGTGTACCCACCTGGTCGAATACCACTCGAACGCTTCTCTGCTCCAATCCGACTTTCAACATGGTTTTAACAAAATTTCTGGCTCCCTTGGCCCCATAGACCCAGGCAGTTCGCAAAATTAAAGAGCGGGGGTTAGCAGCTTGAACTGCCTGTTCCCCGGCTAGCTTGGTCTGACCATAAACGCCCAAAGGAGAGGTGGCGTCTGTTTCTTGGTAGGGATAGCTCTGCCTGCCATCAAACACGTAGTCTGTGGAAATATGTAGGATCGCTGCTCCACAGTCTGCTGCCGCCTGTGCTAGCAAACCCGGTGCCAGGGCATTAATCTGATGGGCCAAGGTTGCATCCGACTCGGCTTTATCTACTGCAGTGTAGGCCGCCGCATTGATAACTATATCGGGCTGGTGACTATCGACGGCGGCAGCAATTTGGTCTGGTTGGCTTAAATCAAGATGCTCCCGGGAGAGAGCTACCACGTTACCAAGACAGGGCAAGGTTTGGGCTAACTCCTGTCCTACCTGTCCTTGGCTTCCGACTAGCAATAGCTTCATAGAAGGTAAACCTCTGCGTCTTGGAGCAAACGCCCCGCCCGGTCCTTGACTGACAAAATTGGCTCGTGAGCGCCCAGGGGCCAATCAATTTTCAGGGTTGGATCATTCCACAGCACGGTTCGCTCATGTTCGGGAGCGTAATAGTCAGTGGTTTTGTACAAAAACTCGGCCTGATCCGAAAGCACTAAAAAGCCATGACCAAAGCCCGGTGGAATCCAAAGCTGTTTTCTATTTTCAGCACTTAGGCGTTCGCCTACCCATTGACCAAAAGTGGGTGAATATCGCCGTAAATCTACTGCCACATCAAAAACTTCCCCCGCCGTCACACGAACCAATTTACCCTGGGGTTGAATAATCTGGTAGTGTATACCTCGCAGAACACCTTGCTTAGAGAGGGAATGATTATCCTGCACAAAAGTGTAGGTTAGATTTGTTTTATCCTGAAAAGTCTTCTGGTTAAAGCTCTCCATAAAAAAACCACGGCTATCACCAAACACCTGAGACTCGAAGATCAAAACTTCTAATATTGGTGTTGTTTTTACCTGCATTAATCTGCCTATAAATTTCAAGTTTTGGCCGTTTCGTACGCTACTCTAGCCTAGAAAGGGTATCGTAGTTAAAAGCTGAACCAGATAATCTAAACAACCTAATCGAAAATCTCAAACTCAGGCGTTTGCCAAGCTCCGCTTGCGTCTAAGCTGTTGAAGTTTCAGTCGATGCATCCTCTGGAGTAGACATATTTACCAAGTGGCGAAACTTAGATCGCCAGCCAACCCGCTTTAGAGCTTCGAAGGAGACAATTTCAATCTCCACATTATCACCCCACCAGGCTTGCACTCGCTGGGCAATGCTGGCGGCGTCGACCCCAGCCCGAGGAACTAACCGCAGCAGGCACCGCTGCGGAGTAATCTGCTCTAGTTGAAATTCATCAATGCCACCAAGGCGGTCTAGTAAATCTTGGATGTAGTGGGTAGGGTAGCGACGATCTCCGATGGCGACTAAATCATGAACCCGCCCGATAATATTGGTGATGTGGAACTCGCCATCAACTTGAATCAGGGCACCCAGATCTCCGGTGCGATATCGAATTAATGGCATGGCTGGATTCATCAACCCCGTTAGAACAATTTCCTGGAGCCCATCTTCGGTTTCGCGGGTTTCGGGCCAGATGAGATAGTCCAATATTTTAAGATTGGCAGATTGAGGGTGTTCTGTGTGAGCAACAACCCCAAACTCAGCATTGCCGTAGCGATTATAGACATCACAATTGAATACCTCCGACACAATCTGACGCTGCCTATCGTCTAGCACTTCCCCCGTAGATTCAAAAACTCGAAACAGGTTAGTGGCCCAGGGCACAGCGTGCGTTTTGGCATGGATTGCCAAGGCGTACAGGGTGGATGGATGTCCCTGAATGCTGTAAGGCTTAGCCTGCCTCAGCTTTTCAAGAATTGCGTTTAGAGCATCCGGATCAAAGGAATCAGTAGTAATGTTGACTCGGTTCAGAGCCAGGCACTTAATAGTTTCCCTCAGCTGCTCTCGCCGGGGCAGCGGCTCTGGAAACTCCGACGAAAGATGAACCTCTTTGGTGTATCGTCTTTTGCCTGACCACTCCAGCACCAGCAAGTTGGCGGCAGAAGTCCAGTCTAGCGCCTCTTGGCTATAGTAAATCAGGGTGGAGGGGCCGGTAGATCCACCAGTTTTACGCAGATGCAGGCTAGATTTATCGACCTTATCGCTGAGTAGGAGATCACCTTGCTCACGGACAATCTCCTTGGTCAAGTAGGGCAGATCCTTTAGGTAGCGGCTGTCATCACGCAATTTCTCTGGCTCAAATCCCAAAGTCCGAAAGAGATCCCGGTAGTAGGGAACCTCTTGAGCAGCTCTCATCACTGTCTCACACAGATGCTGCCGATTTGCCTGTTCCCGCTCTTCGAGAGATAGCCGGGCGAATTTGTGCATGATGGTCAGTTTAGGCAGGATCTGCCGCTGCTGCTGCCTCTCCACCAGGGGATAGAGAAAATAGCTGAGAATTTCCGTAGCCATAGACCGACTGCCTGTTATAGAAGTTGCGAATAGATCTGGTACAGTTGCTGTGCCGCCCGCTGCCAAGTGTAGTTAGCCTTAACATGTTGCCGTAGAGTCTCCTTCAGAGGTGCTGATAACTGCATCAGTATAGCTTCACGAATATTGTCTACCGAATTGGGATCAACATAGGCGGCCTCGCCACCAAAATACTCTTGGGTGCATCCCTCGCGGGTTATCACCAGCTTTGCCCCGGTGGCTGCGGCCTCCAAAGCGGCAAGACCCGGTGTTTCAAGAGTACTTGGCAGAACAAACAGCTCACAGGCTGCGTAGGCTGATCGCAGCAGTTCGCTGTGGTTAGGCAAATAGCCTAGATGGGTCATGCAGCCCTGAGCCAACTCCACACAATGATCGTAATAGGCTCGATCCCGAATATTGCCGAAAATCACCAGCGGAATATCTAGATCGCGGATAGCTTTCACTAAGTTGAGCTGATTTTTTCTGGGTTCAATATTAGCTACATTTAGCAAAAAAGGTGATTGCACTTGAAATGCATCCAAAAAGATCTGTGGATCTGGAAGTGGCTCGAGAAAATGCTCATCAACACCGTTAACGATCGGCGTAAATTTCTCCAGCGACACCTCAAAAATTGAAGCCAATGCCTCAGCTTCTGCTTGAGAATTAGGCAAAAGATGATCGCCAATATTCAGGAGGTGCCGAATCTCGTCTACTGGATATAAGCTAGCTCGATAACTCGTTTGAGTGATCCACAAAATAGGCGAAATAACTAACGGCAACCCCCTATTTTTAACGTAGTTACAAAAAACCGAAGACCCTCCATAGACAGAGAAATGGTGCACAATATCTGCCTGATCAAATTGGGGCTGCCATTGGTCATACAACAAAACCTCAATTCCCCTGGAAGCAAGGGCTTCTTTGCACTTTAGAATCTGAATCTCACCACCGCCAGGGCAATCAAAGGCAACGGGATAGGTGTTAAATAGAACTCGCATAGATTTGTCCTAGGCAGGATTCAAATAACCGCCAGATGGCACGACCATCACTGTCTTTGACTAGCTGCTTAAATTGCTGAGTTTGGGCCATCACCAGCTGACGTCTCTGGGAGTCTTCGCTCAGAACCTGATACACCCGACAGGCTAACTTCTGCATATCTTTTTGATAAAACACTAGTCCAGATTCACCCAGGGTTTCGCGCACAGCACTCTGGGCAAAAGCGAAAATCGGAAGTTCAAAAGCCATAGCCTCCACCAGGGGAATGCAAAATCCCTCGTGCTCACTCATAATCCAAAACGCATCGACATTTTGATACAAAAACTTAAGCTGTCCGTCAGATACTGGCCCTAAAAAGTAAATACGCTCCCTCGCAGATCGTGGCTGCTCTTCCAGCAATGCTTCAAGCATGACTTTATAATTGCCAAAGTCATTAAAGCCTGTTACAAGTAAGCAGCTATTAGGATCTAAAGCATGATAAGCGCTATACAGTCGAATCAAATCATCTATTTTTTTGTGGGGCACTACCCTACCAACGTATAAAAACCTACGCCGATAGGGTGGTAATGTAGTAGGCTCAGAGGCAATATTTTCCCACTTATGAAGATTCAGAACTGGTGGAATAATTGCTACAGAGCGAGGGGCATCTAAAAAGCTATTGACAACCTTTGCAGAGGCGTTGGAAATGGCAGCCAGCTTTTGAAAGTGTCGAACTAGCGGACCCTGATCATAACCCCACTGGCATTGATTAGCTAAATTCTGATCAAAGGTACTTAGTAAATCCGGAGGGGTAATGCCATAATAGCAAATAATTTTTTGGCAGGTGAGAGCTGCTATTTTATCCAAATTCGGCAGATAGATTGAGAAATGTACAAAAATAATATCTGAGGGTTTTACAATTTTTGCCAGCCGATCCAGCGGATTAACTAATGACTCAAGATAGGACTCATAGCCTTCGGCGTAAAGCTGACATGGAATTTCGTGCTGACGCAGAAGCTTATAAAGAGCGATAACAAAGTTACCCACCCCGTCCCGCTCGTACACGTTATTCACCACCATGTGAACAGTAGAATTACTTGGCCATAAAAACCAAGGATCTGCTAGATGGTGGACAGGCCAAACGTTTTGCTGAAACTGTTCTAGCTGATCTACAGAGTTGTGGTGTGAAGCACTAGATGACATAGCAGGTAAGGGTAAGGGCTAAAAAATAGCAGATGGCTACTTGCTCGGGCCTAAATTTATAGCTGACTTTGCCAGCTTTTTTGCATTAGCACCTTCATCTGCTGGCAACGACTCTCCCAGGTATGGGCTTTGGCTGCTTCAATTCCAACTTCAACAACAGGGTGATCCCCCTTAAGAGCAGCCTTAAGAGCCTGCTCAAATTCATCTACTGAGTTGGTTTGCAAATATAAGTGCTCATAGTCAGTCAAGGCCGGCAAACGGGTACCGACAACAGGTTTACCCGCTGCCAAATACTCAAAAAACTTCATCGGGAACATGGATTGGGTGTAGTTATTCAGAAGACAAGGCAAAACTGCTACATCAAACCCTGACAGGTAATCTGGTAGTCTATCGTAGGCCCGATAGCCCAAAAAATGAATATTCGGTGCATCCAGTTGATTCAACAATTCGTCAGGATTTTCTAGATCGAGGCTACCTACTAAAACCCATTGCCACTCAGGATGACGCTGCGCCAAGGTTTGTATCAGTTCAAAATCTAGCTTATATTTTTTGATTGCACCAATAAAGCCAATGCGCGGTTGAGGGACAGTGGCTAAATCCTGTGGGATAAAAGTTGATAAGCGACTCCGAGCAAAATGCTGATAGTCAGCTACATTAGGGAAATAGTGGACTTTATCAAGTGCGATCGTCGAAAGCTTGTCATACAAACTTTTGCTGGTAACAAATACCAAATCAGCTGCCTGAACCATGGCAGGCTCTACAGCAGTAATAACCTCTGGAGGAATACCAGGAACTGTCGCAAAATCGTCGACACAGTGGTATACCAAAAACGCAGGATCAAGATGTTCACAGAACCTAGCTACGATAGGGTTATAGACCCAAACTATAGACTGTTGAAAGCCTAGCCAACGACTGAGAAGTTTAACCGTTAAAACCAGAATCTTTTGGTTGACGGCCTGCACAACAGGGTTACGATAAAATGGTATTACCAATGGCGAAAAGACCCAGATCTTAGGGGCTACCCGTCGCAATCCCTGAAAAGATTTGAGCAGTCGTCGCCTGATGCGGCTCAGATCTCGCTTGTTAGCGGTCGGCTGACGCAATCCTATAGATTCCAAATACAAAACCCGAAACCCTTGCTCAGCCAAGCTTTGGCTCATGCGCTGGTTATTAGTCCAATTGGGTTCTGACCAGTCTGCTGTCGAAAAGACAATTACATCGGTTGGTAATGCCAAGAAAACTCCCTAACCTTCAGCCAGGTACTATAAAACTGGATCGGCAAGTGTAGTTGTTTTACCTCGCCATCTTACCTGTAACGGTGGCGTTGCCTTTAAGGGCACCTCCGCCGAATGCCAGCTTGCCTGGATCAACTGATCTTTGTCAATGCTGAGCCTCAACAGGCTGCGCTTCCGAACAAACTCAAGACACTCTACCAAGTTAGGAAACCAAATGTCACCATGGGCTTTCACAAACTTTAGGAAAGAAGCATGGGCCAAGAGCCTTTCTGACTCACTATTCCACCCGTACTGGTAGGAGGACGAAAAAGGATGATCTAGATACCCAAATATAGATTCCGCCCGAAGGTGATGGGTAAAGCTTTCACAGTAAGGGGCAACCGAGTTACCGTAGCGATGATAGCAGTCCCCGTGGAACATACATTGCTGACTATGGGAAATGATCGGTGCCTCGCACAGAGGAGCCAGCCCACTCCGGGCTAGTAAATATTCAGGATTATTATGGATAATGCCGCCTACAAATCCTAAGTAGCCAGCGTCAGACAGAGCACGTACTGCGTAGGGTGGATTTTGGTGAAAGGGAGAAACCGCGTAGTGTACAGGGTAGGCTTGGGGCAGGTTAGCCTCTAACCATGCCCTAGAGTCTTTAGCTTCCCGAAGGGCGATGGCATAGTCTGCTCCCCAATTCGGAGGATGGCTATTAGAATGAGAAATCACCGCACCACCATTGGACAACACATCTCGCAGCAGTTTCATATCTGATGGTTCTGGCGGTAGTCCTGTAACCACAGCCAGAGAAAGCGGTACGCCCAAGTCTTGGTAAAGTTCAAAGAGGGGCCGGGCTGTGGCAATCGCCTGATCGCAGTCTAGGCGCATGGTCATCGCCCCATCGTAACCGGCGGGAATTTCGAGCACATAGGGAATACAGGCCAACTCTTCGGCTCGATAATCGCTACAAAAAGCCTCGATCATCGTCCACTCTAGACTGTCGATCGGCCCCACCGCTCGGTTGAACCAGAGGATCGAGCTATCGGCACGGTCCGCGATCGCAGCATAGGCTGTTAAGGTCTCACCTTGGACATTACTGATCTGGGCAACGACTTGGGCTTGGGTTGCGATCGCCTGTTGGCTGATAGACCAAAGGCCACCATCAACGGTAATTCGGCCAAATCCCAGAGTGTTCCACTCATCAGTGAAATCGTAGCGGCTCAGGGGGCGATGCCTAAGGCTGAGCTGGGCCGTGAGCGGATGGTTATATGTATAGACAACAGAGGCCACCGCCGCATCAAAGGCGTTATCCGCAGAGAGCTGAACTGCACCCCAACTTTCGGCTTCTGGCCTAAGAGTACTGACCTCAAGACCAACGTCAGTCGCTAGTTTATCTCCCAAATTGCCCAAGAGAATCAATTTCCGCCCTCGCTGCGCTAACCGTTGCAATAAGGCTCGCTCACTGTCTTGCGGATTAATTAAGACAATGATGTTTGGTGAAAAGGTAGAAAGACAATCATCAGCAAACTCGAAACTGCTGATAACAACTACTGTGAAAGAACGCCTTAACGCAGATTGAACACAACTCGCCGAAAATTTATCCTGATCGGCATATAATAGCGCAATGTCCACGGCAGTTTTAAACCTAAGATGACTAGTGCCAATATTATTCCCAAAGCATTTTCTACATCACTGGGGAATAATCTATCCTGCAGCTCAGCGCTGTTTCTTTACACCAAAGCGATGGACTTTATCCAGACGATTTAAGTGCTAGTATTTCCTTCAGAATAAACTTTTTTTCGCCCCATTTCCTCAAAGTTCTTAACCCATTTCTGTGCAGCTATAGGACTTGTTTTTCGGAAATATTCGCGCAATTCTAGGACGTCTTTCTTTTGGTCTAAATCGTCAACATAGCGAAAGTTTTCTAAAACTATTTCTCTTTCAAAATTAAACAAACAGCATCTCAGCAGCCTGTCCTCATCCACAGGAAAGAACAAACTCTTTAAGCTTTTTTCCCGATCAATAAATTCAGAAAGCGTTCTTTCGAGTAAAAATGCAATGTTTCCAACTGGTACTCCCGGGCTGGCATAGTAATAGGTTGGCTTATACAAGAAGTCATGCACCTCCGCACTAAGGCGAGAGGGATCTGTGTCAACGACTTTAATAACAACCTCCTTTAAATATTTCTCCCAAAAGGTCTTGTTGCCAAACCAGTAGCTGCATGTTGCCAGTAAATTATTGCTTTGCCTCTTATCTGGATTTACAAGACTCTCCACTTGACACTCTTCGAGACTTCTAATGGAGTATTCTGTAAAAGGAAAAGTACATCGGTTATCGGAGAACTGCCATAGATTAAAATGGCAGTAGGCAAATTGCGGAAAAGGGTTGACCACGTAAACATCATAGCCAGGGTTATTTTCTATCCAGGCTCTAACCTGAACCCCGTTTAGCTTTGACTTACGCTCGAAATTAATAGAAACTGCTCCTAAAATATCGTGATTTAAATGTATTCCTTCATTATACAATTCCTGAAAAACTTGAAACTCTCGTAGCCATGGTCTTGAGTTTTGAGTGACATCTAAACCCTCAAAACCTTCAGAGAGACTATTGAAGTCAGCCTCAAATATGCAGTTCTGGTAAAGCTTAATATCCATTAAAAAGCACTAGTCGATTAGTATTTGGTAAATAAAGCAATGCCCAGAGGCAGATGCGACCCATTACACCACAATTACCCAGAAGTACATCATGCCCTGAACGTGGCACGGAGGTCAAGTCTTCCTAGCTAACGCTAATTATGACCAAGGTCGCAGCCGTTAACCGTGCGTAAAAGCCCTGGGGCCTATTGCCAGAGCATCAATAAATGTCTTAAATCGCTAGTTGGTCTATCCCTAAACAGACATGCGAGAATAACCCTTTTGCTATATCCAAGTCAGGCCTGTGCCTAGTATCCGCTGCAACTGTAGGCAACTATCAGTCGACCGGTAGTGGGGGGAAATATCTGACAATTCAGGGCGTTAATAGCTTGAAGAGGTTGCCCAATGCCGCTAAATCAGCAATAGATTGGTATAATTCGGTTGATTCGAAATGGCTCATCCATTGAGGGTGGTTGGCAACTAAAATGCCAGCAATTTAGCTCCATTGTGTTTAGCCTAGTTGGTCCACTGAGGAGAATTGTGCAGTGCGGAAAACCATAATCTGGTTTTGGCAAACGATCGGGTTGTATGTTAATCGCGTCTTCGATCAAGAGGTCTTACCTCGGGGTGAATTTCAAGGATCCCTTGACTTTCCTGGTACAAACGTATTGAGCGCAGGCGCTACTCTACTGGTTCAAGGCTGGTTGCTACACCGCGAGCATCCTATTCAGCAGCTTACGTTGGCCTACAAGTACCTCAACTGTAGGGAAGAGATAACGATTCCCTACGGTCTCGAGAGACCAGATGTTGCGGCTTTTGTTCCTGATGCTCTCCAAGCAGGGAACAGCGGCTTTGCAGGAACTATCAACCTGCGCCAAAATGACGCCGGCGCAATGCACCTGGCTATCTGGGCTACGTTGGAAACAGGCGATCGCTTCTGTTGCTTTACCCGAACTGTGCGAATTACGCCTGCCAGTGAAAGGCAGGAAACCCAGCCGACAAACTCACGAACCTTGAACTCGGTTCATCCTTGGCAACAGCTAGATCTCTATCAGCGCTGGCGAGAGAACAATCGCATTACGCCTGCCCTACAGACTCTGATGGAAGCCGCTAGCGATCGCCTCTGTGACACTGGAACCACTATCAGTATTATCGTCCCGGTTTACAACTGTCCAGAGCCCCTGCTGCGAGAGATGATCGCATCCGTTTTAGGGCAGATTTATCCTAAATGGGAATTGTGTCTGGCAGATGATGCTTCTCCTGCCCCCCATGTCAAGATGGTTTTAAGCGAAGCCGTGGCTAGCGATCCTCGCATTAAGGCCGTATTTTGCAGCGAAAATAGACATGTTGTTGCCAGCACCAATTCTGCCCTAGAGTTGGCAACAGGAGATTATGTGGCGTTTTTAGACCATGACGATCTGCTGTCTCCGGATGCCCTTTTACAGGTGGCCGAATGCATTGCCCAGCATCCTGACGTAGATTGGATTTACACCGACGAGGACAAAATCGACGAAGCGGGTCGCCATTATGATCCCAAGTTTAAGAGCTCTTGGGATGCAGAGATGGCCATCACCTACAACTTCACTCACCATCTGCGCGTAATTCGGCGTAGTGTAGTTGAGGCTGTGGGAGGTCTGCGCCTTGGGTTCGAAGGGGCTCAGGACTTAGATTTAATATTGAGAGTAGCAGAATACACCCGCCCCGATCGCATTCGGCATATTTCAAAAGTCTGTTATCACTGGCGCGCCCACGCCGAAAGTACAGCATCCGGGGGTAGACAAAAGCACTATGTGTTTGATAGTGCCTATCGAGCTATCAAAGAGGCTGTGCAACGACGAGGTCTCGCCGCAGAGGTCTATCTACCAGACATAGGAGAAAAATACGATCTTTGCCTGCACCAGCTGCGCTGGAATCCTGAATTACTGGCGCAGTCCGGCGTGACCATCGTGATTCCTACTAAGGATAAGGTGTCACTGCTGAGAAAATGCATCGAAAGTTTAGAAAGAACTGTCAATCCTCACTTTGTTAAATTAATCATTGTGGATGACAATTCTCAGGAACTAGAGACCCAAGATTATCTGCAGCAATTAAAGCAACAAAAGGTGTTTCAATGCACGGTAGTTCGTCCCGACCCGCCTTTAACAAGTTTTAACTATTCAGAGTTGGTCAATCTAGGCACTTCCCAAGTAAAGACCCCCTATGTCTTACATCTAAATAACGATATAGAGGCAGTGTCACCCGGATGGATCGAGGAGATGGTGGGCTGGTTGTCGGTACCCGGAGTTGGGGTAGTTGGTGCCAAATTGCTCTACCCTGAGCAGCAGACTATCCAACATGCCGGGGTGGTCATTGGGGCCCACCATGGCCTAGCCGATCATCAATTTCATCGGCTCCACAAAGATGAATTGGGCTATCTTTTTCTACCCCACGTTGCTCGCAACTCCTCGGCAGTAACCGGGGCATGTCTTATGACGTCCACAAGGTTGTACCAAGAATTAGGGGGTTTTGATGAGACAAATTTTGCTGTTGAGTACAATGACACTGATTATTGTCAACGCGCGATCGCGGCTAATTATCGGGTAGTCTTTACCCCGAGCGCGGTCTTGACTCACCACACGAGTGCCTCCAGGAGGCTACTTCCTTATAATCCTAAAGAGCACCTAAACTTTGTCAGAAAATATCGACAAAGCCCAGATCCATTCTTCAATGAAAATTTGAACATCGATTCCATGACAATGGCAATTGATCCTTACCATTGCTGTCATATCGAGAGAGCCAAGGATCTGAAATTAAAAGTCCTTATTATAACTCACAATCTAAATCTAGAGGGTGCTCCGCTTGTAGTCTATTATTATGCGCGCCACTTTGCCACGGCTGGTAGCTACGCGGTTACGGTATTGTCTCCTTCTGACGGCATTCTTCGCCAAAAGTATGAAGAGTTAGGAATTTCTGTTCAGCTAACGGACTCTCCCTTACCTCAAGTAGAAGAAACAGACCTATCGTATCGCCAACGCCTCCAATCTCTAGGTCAGTCTATTGACATTGCAAACTACGACGTCGTAGTCTGCAACACCCTCGTCACCTGCTGGGGTATCAAATTAGCAAAGTTATTTGGGCTTCCCGTCATCTGGCATGTGCATGAAAGTACCAGTATTGAGGAAAGCTTTTCAAAATTCTTCGGCAGATCTCCCAAAGAGATTATGCGCGCTCTTTTAGAAGAAAGTTTTTCATATGCAAGTCGAGTAGTTTTTCAAGCTAATACTACACGTCAAATTTTTCATCAGGTTAACAGTCAAGATAACGCTCGTACCATCCCGGGTGGTATAGACTTAGAGGGCATTGAAAATTTTCGGAATACTCACGACAAGGCAGAACTTCGGGCGAAATATAAGATTGATCTCTATAAAACCGTAATTGTTATCATCGGAACCACTTGTGAGCGCAAAGGTCAGCACATTTTTCTAGAAGCACTGCATCGCTTACAGAAAAAAAATAATAACCATCCCAATAATGACCTTTGCTATCTAATAGTTGGGGCTAGAGAGGACCAACGGAGCTATATCGACTTACTTGAAGAGAAGATTAAGCTACACAATCTCAAAAATGTTCGTCTTATTAAAGAGACTCCAGATGTTAACGATTTCTTTGCCCTGGCTGATATTTTTGTTTGTGCCAGCTTCGTAGAATCTTTTCCGCGCGTCTTACTGCTAGCTATGGCGTTTGAGCTCAAAATAATCAGCACTAACGTGTTTGGTATTCCAGAAATGATGGGCCATGGTGAGGTAGGTTTAATGGTCGAACCTGGTGATCCTGATGCCCTAGCGGCCGCTATTCTTACCTATTTAAATCAGCCCCAACTGGCGGCACGCTTTGCTAGCAACGGCTATGCCCGAGTTCACCGTATTTTTGATAACCAGATTTTGTTACAACAACATCTCGAGCTACTGCAGGAAGCCTACCTTATGAACCTCGCATAACCAATTCCAGGTAGCCAACAATCCTTCATTCATAAGGACTTTTGGGGACCACCCCAAGTGGTTTCGAGCCCGACTAATGTCTAATATGCTAGTGGGGGTATCAAAGGGACGACTTGGCTGATAAGTTACATCTAGTTTCTGCCCAGAAATACTTTGCAGACTCTCGATAAGCTGGTTTAAGCTAAAACCAATTCCAGCTCCAATATTGAATATCTTATACTCTGAATCTAGTTCTATCGTTCTACAGAGGGCATCCACGACATCAGCAATGTAAACATAGTCACGAATAACAGAACCATTTCCCCAAACGACAACCGGTTGATGATTTAAAAGTCGATTAAAAAACGTAGGAATGACGCCCACTTGACCATTAGGATCCTGACCAGGGCCGTAAGGATTAGCTATGCGCAAAATAGCGTAATCAAGCTTATATAAATAGTTAAAGAGATGCAAGTATTTTTCACAGGCAAGTTTAGTAATACCATAAGAACAGATCGGATTGGTTGGATGGTTCTCTGTTAATGGTACCCAATTGGGTATTCCGTAAATAGTGCCTCCAGAAGACGGTAAAATCACTTTATGCACACCGATTTCTACACAAAGTTCTAGCAGACGCAGCATTCCGATTACATTAGACTGGTTATCATATACGGGATCGATGTTAGAAGTACTTGGTGTTGTAGTACTTACCATCTGGTACACAATATCCACCCCCTCTAAACAGGTCCGCAATAAAGATTCGTCCAAAAAGTTTCCAAAGATATATTCTGCCTTATTATGGGGAGTTAGCAGGGAATTATATTTTCGGCTAAGAACCTTGACATGATGTTGCTTTGCAATCAGAGCACCCGTCAAATGATGCCCAATAAAGCCAGTTCCACCAATTACTAGAATTCTCATCCTGCGGTCAATCCTAAGATCATTGAGTATAGATTCCTGCATAGAGAATCATACGAGTTTAGATTGTACACAATCTTTTTAGATTATACCTAATCTATGGTTTTGGAAAAACATTGCTTTATCTCGGAAATAGTTAGAACATATTTCCTTTAATCTTTTTAGCAATGTAGTCCTATCTATAAGAAAACATTCTCTCTGTAGCAAAAGAAAGTGATTTTCCAAAAACCATGTCAACTAAAAACGCTTAAGGATTTTGCTAAGCCGACCATAAATATCCTTCCTAACCTTCTCTATTGAAAAATCGCTAACTATAGACTGAAAAGCTGTTTCAACTATTGAATTCCGCATGGATGGGTTACTAAAACATTTATACATCTGAGCTGTAGCACTATCTAAATCAGGCGAAAACCACCTGTTTCCTTGCCAAAACGGATATGAGAAAGGAGCTACTGCTTCAAGCTTGCCATCCACCAAGAAGGAGTTCTCTTTTGTGCAAAAGTCGGTATTTCCCGAGTAATTAGAGATAATTGTAGGCCTCTTTAGAAGCATTGATTCTGCAATAGTCCTGCCGAATCCTTCTGCTTTATGAAGTGAAACATAAGCGTCACAGGCTTTATAGAGCGAAAACATATCTAGGCGACTAAAGCACTTATTTATCAAAACGATATTCTTATTGTTTTCTAAAAGCTTATTAAGTTCTTGATCATTATTCTGATAATGCATAGTCTTTAGCACAAGAGATACATGTGACTCTTGATCGAAAGCTTTTTGAAATGCGATTACAGCATCCCAAGGGTTTTTTCGAGAAAAGGTAGAATTGCTGTCGAAAGCATACAAGAAATTAAATTTAGACTGATCAATATTAGTGAAGTGGCTTGGGTTCTCTAAAGAAACTGAATCAGCAATACTGACGATTAAGGGGATTCGATATATTGGTTGTTTTAGATTTGCTTGATAGGCTTGATAGGTGTGTGCAGAAGAAGCCCATATCTCATCAAATAATGAGCCTATGAAGGCAAAATCTACAGGCCAAGATTCAAGTTCCCAGGCAGCATAACCGATATTGTATCTATTTTGAAATTTGGCAGAGCCAAACTCTAAGAAAAACCGATAAGACTCAATTAGCGGCAGACAAAAAATGCTACAATTATGTGAAAATCTATTGGTCACATAGCTTTCTAAGCTGTGATAATTTGACTCAGCGAAGTTTCCTGTTCTCGGGTAATTGATTATTGATATGGGGATACCCAGGGACAAAATCGCATGAGCCAATTGGCGAACATCTTCTCCTATACCTAGTTCCCCAAAAACTGGGCCAACAATATTTACACCATAGGACATATGATTAAATCAAATTCAACTATTTTCATGGGGAGGGGCGCAGGTATTCTACCTTCGTTTTTGCCAAATTGAAGCCAATGATCTTTAGCCTGTTCAAGTTCTCCCGATAAAGTAGCAGCCTTAACATCAGGATATCGACTGAGATACCAGGCTTCATCAAAATCCGTCTGATATAAAGTATGACTGTTCAGTGCGTTGTATCCTCTTTGCTTGAATTGAATGTGAAAAGTCGAACTGTCTTCCTTAATTGTCTTCCACAGTAACTGATCTGCATAGTCATATCCTGACATGAAAACCCACTCAAAAAACAAAGTGAATCCTTGTGGAGTGGTGATGTCAAATAACTTTTTGAGATCTGGCCTAGCTAAATAAATGCTATAAAAAAATAGAGGAATATGTATCGTTGAACGGTTCAAAATATTTTCCGATAAGACATTAGATAGGGTATTGGAATGATGCAAAAAATGTTCAGCGAGGTAAGGATAATACTTTAGCTGATATGCCTCTGTTTGAATATACCAGCCTAAAAAAGCTAACAAACCTTCTGCTGTAAATATATTATGCTCTTTCTGGAAATCCAACGATTGAAGAGCCCATAGCCCCATAAGCCCATTGGGTAAATTCCATCTCTTAGCAGAAAATCTTAGTTGGAGTCTTGAAGGCTTCTCCAAAATTTTTTGTGTGTCCATGAATGGGGCTTTATACCAATGTGAGATAGCTAATGCTTCTTGTTAGCGAAAAAACTTGTCTATTGCCGCCCTACTCTGAGTCAAATTTTCGGTCTATTACTTGGCCAATTCAAGGTTGAAGTGCATCACCTACTCAAAACCGCTTGTAGTATACGATCTGTCACTTGACCTATGAGAGGCTGCAAGGCCTGCCGCTACTGGGGCATACAGTGTTCTCCGCTTTGGCAATGGTCGTAAAGGCTGGCAGCGCTTCTGAGCCAGGTTGATACACTTCAGATTTGAACCTGCGCTTTACTCTCACGCCTAAGATTCTCTTGATTATTTGATGGTTCTTGCTGAGACTATAAAATTCATTGCGATGGGCTTTACAGGGAACCTAAATATGCATGAATGACCTCGTGTGCTTTGCCAAATAAACGAATTCTGCCTTGATCAATCCAAAGGACTTGACTACAAGATTCCTGAATAAACTCCATACTATGAGAAACCACCAATACGGTCGTCTTATCATTCCACAATTCATTCATCTTTTGCTTGCTTTTTTGCTTAAATTTTTCATCGCCCACAGAAAGAACTTCATCAATAATTAAAATATCTGGATGAATATCTGTCGCAATCGCAAATGCCAAACGTGCCGTCATCCCTGAAGATAAGCCTTTGACTGGCACTCTTTCATACTCTTGAAGCTCCGCGAACGCCAAAATACTGCCAATGCGGCTTTTCATCTCTCGACGAGAAAACCCCAGCAGTACACCATAAAAAATTATATTATCAGCTACGGGCAGCTCAGGTTCAAACCCAGCACCTAGCTCAATCAAAGGTGCAATACTCCCCTTCACCCTGACTTTGCCGCTTGTGGGCTGCAAGATACCCGATATAGCCTTCAGTAGTGTTGATTTACCCGAACCATTAGCGCCAATGATGCCAATTTTCTCTCCTTGATAGATAGTCAAGTTTATATTTTGCAAGACTTGCTTGCGACTAGGCTTGCGGAACTTCCCCTCGATTAACGACAACACCGTTCGCTTAAGATCATAGGAAAACTCTTCTTGAGTACGCCGCCATAGGGAAACTTGGTCAAGCTGAATAACTTCCATTTCTCTAGAGTAAATCCATAAACTGAGGTTTCAACCATTGGAAACTAAACCACCCCAATGCTAAGAAGATAATGCTGCTCAGCAATGTGGGCACCATCAGCCCGAAATCGGGAGAATTCCCAGATAAAACAATCTGACGAACACTTTCGATGATAGGTGAAATTGGATGGAATACTAAAAGGGCTTTGATTTCTTCTGGCACAATAGATGCTGGATAAAAAACAGGACTGCTGATCCAAAGACCAAACGTAATTAGCTCGTAGAAATAAGGTAGATCTCGAAAAAAAACATTCATCGCTGCCATAAACAATCCTACCCCAGTGCATATCACAACCAGTCCGGTTAGAGGCAGAATTAGCGCCAGAGCATTAAACAGGCTTTGAGAGACAATAAGCGCTACGATTACGAGTAGGGGAAACGTTCCAATACAAAGCTGATAGAGGTTGGCAGCTATTGCTGAAATCGGAAATGCACTCATTGGCAAACTCATTTTATTGAGTAAGCTGCCGCTATTAACAATACTAGATAGCGCCTGAGAGGTCGAAGTCGAAAAAAAGTTGATTACGACCATGCCCGTAAACGCCGCCAGGGTATAGCTAATGATAGAGTTGTTATAGTACTCTGCAAAAGCTTGGCCAAAAATAGCGGCATACACCGCAGTCATAAGCAGCGGATTTAGCAACGACCAATAAACCCCTAAAATAGAGCCGCGATAGCGAACTTTGAGATTTCGCTCAACTAGAATTCTCAAAATATCAGTGTAGCGTTTGAAGGGTGAACGTTTAATTGGCTTGTAATGAGAGATAGTTGCTGTTTGAGACACAATGAATCCCGTAGTGACTTAAGCTGAACACACAGCCAATCATAGCTTTTGAGTTAAGGGTCAAGTTTATGTTTCCCTCAAGTGTAAGATATGTCAAGCTTTGTCTAAATTAGTTTGTTGTAGAGAGTATAAAGCATCTTGCTTCTGCTATTATCCCGTGATTCTGTGCCAGAATTAGGCCTTTCTAATCGATGGCACGATATTAAAGTGGTCAAGTTTCAGCTCTAGACTCATTGCAGCGTCTATCTCTTGTCAACCTGAAGAATGTCGAGAATTACCGCAGGAGGCGACTTAAAATACCCTGGCGGGGGCTAAAGAGTAGGGCTAGCAAGAACCCCACAAACACGGTCAGGCCGATCGCAGGTCCCGAGGGTATATCTAAATAGTAGCTGCCGTACATGCCCACTACCCCGAACAGCACGCCCAATGCTGCTCCTAACCCCATCATCCAGTGAAGCTCTTTGACCAGCAGGTAGGCGGTGGCGGCGGGGCCGACCATGAGGGCGACGACCAGAATGACGCCGACGGTCTTCATGCCGGCGATGATCGCCAGAGTAATGGCGGCCATGAGGCCCAGATTGATGCGGTTGATGGGTAAACCTAGGGCTTCGGCCCCCAGGGGGTCGAAGGTAAAGAACAGCAGCTCTTTGTAGAACAGGACAACCCCAGCTAGCACCAGTGCAGCGATCGCCCCAATTTGCCAGACATCGCTGGTGCCAATGCTGAGAATGTCGCCAAACAGCAGCTGCTCTAGGGAGACGCGGCTGCGAAACACCGTCAGCAGGGTAATGCCCAGCGAAAAAAAGGTAGAGAAGGTGATAGCCATGGCGGTATCGACTTTAATGCGCGACTGGGCGCGAATCCAGGCGATGACGGCGGTGCTGAACAGGCCCATGGTAAAGGCCCCTAGCAAAATGGGCAGGTTGAAGAAGCTGGCGATCGCCAGACCCGGCAGCACCCCGTGGGCCACCACATCCCCTAGCATGGCCATGCGCTGCACGATCAGGTAGGTTCCCACAACCGGGCAGAGAATGCCCACCAGCACACTAGCCAGCAGCGCCTGGCGCATAAAGTCGTAGTTGAGCGGGTCGAGCAGCCAGTCCATCAAGCGTTCTCAGAGTCGGCGGGCAGGGCAGAGGCTCTAGGGTTTTCGGCCAGGGTTTTCTGAGCTTTTAGGGTTTGGCGGCGATCGAGCAGCACTTGGGTAATGCCGGTGGCCAGCAGAGTCGCAACTACACCATCATCAATCCAGCCTGCCACGGGGATGAAGTCGGGAGAAATATCGACGGGGCTCACCAGGTAGATCAGCGAGGCCCCCATGACCAGCCAGCGGTAGCGGAGATGCTTCAGCAAGCCGTTGTAGAAGCGACTAAAGAACGGAATTTTCATGGGTGAGACGGCGAGAAGGTCTGGGATTCGTCACCGACTACTGTAATACAATCTCCTGGGCGATCGCCTCGGCACTTCGTGGTAGCAAGCCTGGTCAAGAAATCCCTTACCCAAAGGCCCACATCACCGGGTCGGTGGGCAGGTGATTGGTCACGGTGCGACTAATGGCGTCAATCTCCGCCAGGTCGTCCGCTGAGAGCGCAATCGCCGCTGCCTTAGCATTCTCCACGGCCTGCTCACTGTTGCGCGCTCCGACGATCGCCGTGGTCTGAGGCTGAGCAATCAACCAGGCGAGGGATAAATTCCCTAGCGTGGTGTTGTAGCGATCGGAAATGGGGCGCAGCTTGTCTAAGGCGGCCTGGGCTTTGTCGTAAATCGGCGACTGAAACAGCTTGTTCTTGCTGCGAATGTCTTCCTTGGGAAACTGGTGGTCGGGGCCAAATTTGCCGGTGAGCAGTCCTTGAGCTAGGGATGAGTAGGAGAGAACGGTCAGGTTATTCTCCACGCAGTAGGGCAACAGCTCGGTCTCCACCCCACGCCAAAAGAGAGAATAGGGCGGCTGGAGGCTGTCGATACGGCCAAACTGCATAGCCTCTTCAATCTGCGCTTTAGAAAAATTCGACACCCCGATCGCGCGAATTTTGCCCTGTTCTTTGAGCTGGTTCAGCGCCTCCATGGTTTCGCCAATGGGCACCACCTCGCTCTTGAAGGATCCTGACGGCCAGTGGATCTGGTACAGGTCAATCACCTCGGTCTGCATGCGCTTGAGGGAGTTTTCGCAGGCCTCGACCACCTGGTCGGCTTTGAGGTGGTTGGCAAACACTTTGGTGGCGAGAATGACCTGATCGCGGCGATCGCCCAGGGTCTTGCCCACCAGCTCCTCAGAGTAGCCGTTGCCGTAGACCTCTGCCGTATCAAAGGTAGTGATGCCTGCATCCAGCGCCGCCTGCATGGCGTCAATCACGTCCTGGTCTTCTACACCAACCCAGCCGCTCTTACCCGCCTGCCAGGTGCCAAAAATCAGCGGCGTGATCTCAATATCGGTGTTGCCTAACTTACGCGTTTCCATGCTCAAGCGCCCATCCCTGGATTTAGCTACCTGCATGATAGCGCCGTTGTCACAGGCGCTCTTGATCGCGAGGGCAGAAGGTAGTACTCGTTTATTATTAAAAATGACTGGAGATGAGAGAGGTAGGGAAGATAGGGGAGATAGGGCGGTAAATCCTCTCCACCTCCCCCATCTTCTCCACTCTTCACTCCATCACTCCCCAACTCCCTACTTCCCAACTTCCCGTCAATGCCTCCCCAACTGCGCCCCTACCAGGTTGACCTGATCAACGACCTCTACCGCAAGCTCAACGAGGGGCACAAGCGGGTGGCAATTATCGCCGGTACCGGGGCGGGCAAAACTGTGATCAGCGGGCAGATCTGCGCCCACGCCGAGCGGGCGGGCAAGCGGCTAATGTTCTTGGTGCATCTGGATGTACTAGTGGGCCAAACCTACGAAAAGATGGAGTCTTTTGGCCTGCACTGCGGCTTTATCAAGGCGGGGTGGGAAGAGAACCGCGACGCCCCCATTCAGATCGCCAGCATTCAAACCATGTCGAAGCGGCAGTGGTGGAAGCAGTGGGTGCCCGATGTAGTGTTCTATGACGAGGGCCACATTACCTTGTTTAGCCAAGTGGGCAAAAAAGTGCTCAAAACCTTTCCCAATGCCGTGCACCTGGTGATGACCGCGACCCCCAAGCGCCTGGGCAAAGAGCAGCTGGGCGACGTTATGGATACTTTGGTGGCCTCGCCCGTGCCCAGCGACCTGCAACAGCGGGGCTTTTTGGCTCCGATGAAGTACTACAGCATGCCGCCCGACGGGGTTGCTAACCTGAAGGAAGTGAAAACCGTGCGGGGCGACTACGACGAGGCCGGGCTGAAGAATGCCTGCGATCGCCCCGAGCTGATCGAAAAAATCGTCCGCGAGTGGCAGCGCCTCTGCCCCGGCAAGCGCACCATCGCCTTCTGTGTCGATATCGAGCATGCCCGCCACGTCGCCGACGCCTTTAACGCCGCAGGCATCACCGCTGACACGGTAGAGGGTGGCACTCCAATCAAAGACCGCAAGCGCATGTACAGCGACCTGCGAGACGAAAACATCCTGGTGCTGACCTCCTGCAACGTGATCAGCATCGGCTTTGACGAGCCCAGCGTAGAGGTGGGGCTGATGCTGCGGCCCACCCAGTCCAGCGCCCTGCACCTGCAACAGATTGGCCGAGTGATGCGGATCTCGCCCCAGACGGGCAAGCAGTACGGCATCATTCTCGACCAGGCGGGCAACCTGGAGCGGCTGGGCTTTCCCGAAGATATTAAGGACTACCACCTGCCCGTGCAGGAGCAAAGCACTGGGGGCGGCAATCCACCGCCTAAGAAACCTTGTCCACAATGTGGCTATATGGTGCTGTCATTTGTTGTTCAATGCCCTGAGTGTAATCATCAGTGGATTACTGAACGAGCGCTTAACTTAGAGGATTTGGTGGAGATTTACTCTGTCCAGCAAGCCCACCAAATTGATGATATCTCGATTTTGAAGAAGCTATTTCACGGCCAAAGGCGCAGTGCCTACGCCCGTTGGATTAATAGTAATAAGCATAGATGTGATGGAAACTCTCCTGATGCAGCCAAAGGCTTGTTTAAACAGCATTGTGGCCGTTTCCCGAAAGATGAGTGGTGCCTAGGTTCAATTCTGGGATTACATCCCACTAAAGATCAAATGTCGGAATACTTAGACTATTTACAAAAGTGCTCCAAGCGCGCTGGAAAACGCCCAGAGTGGGTTGTGCATGAGTTTGAGAAGGAGTGTGGCCCAGGTAGCTTTCAGCGATTCACCTATATGCGCCAGGCTATTTAACAGCAAGCGTAGGGTGCATTCGCGCAGCAATGCACCACCTCTTGGCATAAATCCTCTAGGTGCATTCGTGCAAAGCACAATGCACCCTACCAAACAACGCCAAGCGCATCGGTAAGCGCCAGGACTGGATCGTGATGGAGTTTGAAAAAGAGTGCGGCCCCGGCAGTTTCCAGCGAATGGCGAATCTGCGCCAAGCGATCTAGCCAGGGCCTTTAGGGTGAGTCTAGGCCAGCAGAATTTGGCCCGCAGCGTTGACGCCAGACCCAGGGGTGAACTGGTCGTAACCCAGCTTGGTCAGAGTGGCCTCTAGGGAGGCGACGGCGGTCAGTACGTCGCGATCGCCCACAAAGCCCAGGTGCCCAATCCGAAAGATCTTGCCCTTCAGGTGGTCTTGGCCCCCAGCCAACACAATGTCAAACTGCTTCTTCATCACCGAGCGAATTTGCTCCGCATCAACTCCCTGGGGCATGACGGCGGTGATCGCTGGGCTGGCGCAGTCGTCAGCCCCAAACAGCGGCAGGTTGAGGGCGGCCATGGCGGCGCGAGTGGCGCGCTTCTGGCGATCGTGGCGGGCAAAGATCGCCTCTAGCCCTTCTTTCTGCATCATTTGCAGCGCCGCATGGAGGGCGAAGAACATATTCACCGGGGGGGTGAAGGGGGTTGTGTTTTTAGCTGCCCCTTTGCTGTAGGGCTTGAGGTCGAGGTAAAACTTGGGCAATGTTGCCGTTTCGTAGGCCTCCCAGGCTTTGGGGCTGACGCTGACAAAAGCCAGCCCTGGCGGAATCATGTAGCCCTTTTGAGAACCCGAGGCCACCACATCCAGGCCCCACTCATCTACCGGCACTGAGATGGCCCCCAGGCTAGTCACCGCATCCACCATAATCAGCGCGCCGTGGGCCTTGACATGGCGGTTAATGGTTTCCAGGTCGTTGAGCACCCCAGTAGAGGTTTCGCTGTGGGTGATAATTACTGCTTTGATTTCTTTAGCGGTGTCGGCATCCAGAGCAGCCTTAAAGTCGTCGGGGTTGAGGGGTTTGCCCCACTCAGCGGTAATTTCGTGGGTGTCGAGGCCGTAGGCGCGGGCTACTTCACCCCAGCGTTCGCCAAACTTGCCGTTGTTGCCCACCAGCACCTTATCGCCCGCGCTGAGAAAGTTGATAATGCCCGCTTCCATCGCCCCGGTGCCGCTGGCGCAGAGCACCAGCACGTCATTTTGGGTCTGGTGCAGCCACTTGAGACCCTCGGTCACCTCCGCCATAATCGCGCTAAACTCACCGCTGCGGTGCCCCATGGGATGCTTGGCCATGGCCAACAGCACCTGCTCAGGTACCGGGGTCGGCCCCGGAATCATCAGCATCAACTTGTTATCCATGCCTTACTGCCCCAATGCGATCGAAGAACAAACCTTCAGCTTACCAATAAGGGTTAGGGGGTGAGAATTTTCTTTTAAGTGTTGTAAGAAGTAGTCAACGTAGGATGGGCAAAGCGAAGCATGCTCATCACAGAAAATCACTACTTTTAGGATAAGCACAGCACAGCCCGTTTCTCCTAGCGTATTTTTCTGCTATGACTTTACCCCTCATTCTTCAGCGGCTCACAGCGCAGCCCATCACTGCAGAAGCCTTTGCTGCCTTTGGCCAGGTGATTTTTCCCAGCGTCGACGGTGCTAGCTTTGGCCCCAGCGACGCCCAGCTCCAGCTCGATCGCGGCATTCCCCGTTTTTACCTCATGACCCTGGAGGGCAAGGGCACCCGGTTTCGCACCATCACTCGGCACCAGCGCTGCACCCAGTGCCTAGGAGCGCTGGCGGGCAGAGATTGGCTAATCGCGGTCGCCCCTCCCAGCGCTGCCGACCAGCCCGACCCCGGCGATATTTGCGCCTTTCACATCCCCGGAAACTGTTTTATCAAGCTAGAGCTGGGCACCTGGCATGCGGGGCCGTACTTTCGCCATCCCACAGTGAATTTCTACAATCTGGAGCTGAGCGATACCAACATTACCGACCACCAGACCTGCAATTTGGCTCAGGAATTTGGGGTGGAGTTTGAGATTGTAGGAGAGTAGGGGGTAGGGGGTTAGGCGATGGGAATAGGAGCGGGCTCGCTTAGAAGGGGAGGCAGCACGTAGGCGGTGGATTGTTTGATAGCGGGCGATCGCAGCCCATAGGGCACCTTGCCATTCGCGGCGGCGGCATACTGGCGACAAAATTCTGCCAGGTCATGGGCCGACTGGCGAGGCGAGAGGTCGTTAAAGATAAAGGTCAGCTTGCCGGGGGCGCTGAGGGCGGCATTGCAGGCGCGATCGCAGGCGGCCATACAGCGCACTGGCTGAAGGGTGATTTCGCCTTTGAGGCGATCGGTGAGCTGGTCGATCAGGTGCTGCCCACCGGGGCTGTCGCCTGCGCCAGACTCGGCAGCAGGGAATTTGCACAGGGCACAGACAAATAAAGTCGGTTGGGTCATTGGGTTCAAACTATAGATGAATAGGTTGCCAGCCAGCCTCGAAGCTTAGGCGGCTGACAACACTGAGAAATTAAGGTCTGGGAGTAGCGATGAACTCCGCCTGACGACTGCCCATCTGACGAGAGCACTCCGGCGGTGGCACGGCCCAACCCGTTAAGCAAGAGATATAGGGCTGCGAGTCACCTAGCAGCAGCAACACGGCGTCCCGCGCCGGGTCGTAGGTGATGACGGCATTTTCTACCACTGGGCGCTGATCGGCGGCCAGGTTTAGCTCTTGCCAGCAGGTCGCCAGTTCGGCCTGGGGCACAAAGTGGGCGGTGTAGGGTACCGCCGTGCAGCTCCAGTCCACCGTAGCGGTCACGGATTGAATTTCGCAGACCACCATGCCGTGGCCATATTCCAGAAACCCCTGCCAAGCCACGTGGCCCAGGGGCAACCAATATTCTCGAATAAACAGCGGCTGCCAGTCGCCAAAACAGCCCTGCCAAACCGTGTCTGGTGCGCGCATGGCCATCACCCTGCGCAACTAAAAATAGCTGAAACCTGTGACCCAGGGCACCAGCGCCCCAGGACAAACCAAAGACTATTAGTCATCTGTACCTCGCAGATGGATATGGAAGTGGGCATCCATCGGCGGGCATTCTGACTCGGCGATTTGGGTGCTCAGTGACTAAGTCACTGAGCACCCAAATCGCCTCACAGCTGCGGGACAGTGGCAGATTTGCGCTGCGCTTTCCCCGTTTCCTTTAGCGGCTGACCCCCGCTAAAACCGATAGAGCTGCATCCTAGCACCTCATGGACAACCTGAGCCGCAACAAATCGTTGCGATAGAGCCGAGCCATGGGCCGTCAGCGCTAACGCTGATGGGGAGCATGGCGACGACGGTAAGCGTCCATATACACCACGTTCTCGCCAGCACGATGGTCACCGTGGCCAGCCAACAACCCAGAAGCTTTTACCTGCTGGGCCAATGCCACTGGCAAAGTCGAGCCCGCCTCGGGAGGCACTAGAAGCTGCTTGAAGCCAACTTTGATTTCGGTACCGGGAGCCCAGTCTTGCTGGCGCACCCAGCAGCGATCGCGCTCGCACCGCACTACTACAAAATCGGGTATGTGGTCGTCTTGACCCTTGAGGCGAACCCGTGACCCTAGCCGAATCGTTAAGGAAGCCATAGCGCTGCACCTGAAATAGGCTAGCCGTTATAGATCCAACAATAGTTCATTTGAACTCATCTTTGAATGGGGAATTCACAAAAAAATAATTTTATTGGTTTCATTTTAGGGGATGTTTCTCCCCTTCGGGGTTAACAACTAGCAATAAGGGGTTAACGCTAGATTTGGATTGTCAATCTTGCTGCCTGTCCAGGGCTGGTGTGCTATGGCAGACTAAAGAGGTCGTCGGCTTTGGTTATCTATGCCCTCTCAGACTGCCTCCTTATCGCTGGCTGCGGTGCTGCGGCAGCGACGCGATCGCCTGGCTGAGATGCACCCGAGGCCGGTCGTGCTGTGGTCGGGGCAGGCGGTGTCGCGCAACTTTCCGGCCAATACCTACCCCTTTCGGGCTAACAGCCACTTTTTGTATTTTGCGGGCCTGCCCCTGGCCAATGCCGCTATTCATCTCGCAGGGGGGCGGCTGACGCTGTTTATGGATGACACTTCCCCCGAAGCCGCCCTGTGGCATGGGCCGAGCCCCAGTCGAGAGGCGATCGCCACTGATATCGGAGCCGACGCCGCCTACCCTTTTCAAGACCTCAACTCCTATCTGGCCGAAGCGGCGACCCTTCCTGCCCAAACCACTGCTAACTCCCCTCGCAGCCGCGTCCTGCTCGAAGCCCTGGTGGCCCTGCGCCTGCACCACGATGACTACGCCCTCGACCAAATCAAGCAAGCAGCAGCGGTCTCTGTCGCCGCCCACAAAGCCGGTATGGCCGCCACCCCTGGTGCCACTGCCGAGGCCCAAGTGCGGGCCGCCATGGAGCAGGTAATCATCGCTCAGGGCATGACCTGCGCCTACAACAGCATTGTCACCGTCCACGGCGAAGTGCTCCACAACGAGCAGTACCACCACGCCCTGGCTCCAGGCGATCTGCTGCTGGCCGATGTGGGGGCCGAGGCCCCCAGCGGCTGGGCCTCAGATATCACTCGCACCTGGCCCGTGTCTGGGCAGTTTACCGCCCCCCAGCGGGATCTGTACGACCTGGTGCTGGCCGCCCACGACGCCTGCATTGCCGCCGCCCGTCCTGGGACTGAGTACCGGAATCTGCACCTGCTGGCCTGTCGCACCCTAGCGGCGGGACTGGTCGATTTGGGAGTCCTGAAGGGAGATCCTGACACCTTGGTTGAGCGGGATGTGCATGCCCTATTTTTCCCCCACGGGGTGGGGCATCTGCTGGGGCTAGATGTCCACGACATGGAAGATTTAGGGGATGTAGCTGGCTACGCGCCGGGCCGCTGCCGCAGCGATCGCTTTGGGCTGAAGTTCCTCCGCCTAGATCGGCCCTTGGCGGCCAACATGGTGGTCACCATTGAACCCGGCTTTTACCAAGTTCCTGGCATCCTCGACCCAGCGCGACGGTCGGGCCAATATGATGACGTCATTAACTGGGAGCGTCTCAAGGCCTTTGATGGGGTACGCGGCATTCGCATCGAAAATGATGTGCATATTAATTCAACGGGCTGCACCGTTTTAACCGCCGCCCTACCCACCCATGCTAATGCGGTAGAAGCTTTGGTTAGCGGGGCTTGAGCAGCTTTCCTAAACCCCTCTAATCTGGAGTTTATAAAGTCTTAGCTTTTGTTAGGCTTTTCCCTCTTCGGGGGGCTGATATGATTTTAGTGAGCAGTTTTTAACCATTTCTTATGGATTCTGTAGATCTCGCATCCCAGGCTCAGCCAAACCTGCGGGTTGGCCTAGGGCGGGTACTCATCGTCGAAGATGAAGAACTGATTCGAGAAACGGTAGCCCTCGGGTTGGCCGAGGAGGGGTTTGACATTCTCTTAGCCGAGGATGGCCTGACAGCCCTCGACATGCTGGGGGGCACTTCGACCTCGAGTCGCACCAATCGGCCCGAGGTCAATCTTGTGGTGCTCGACCTCATGCTGCCGGGGATGAATGGACTCGACCTCTGCCGCCTGCTGCGCCACCAGGGTATCGATGTGCCTATTCTGGTGCTGAGTGCAAAAGGTACTGAAACCGATCGCGTTGTGGGGCTTGAAATTGGTGCTGACGATTATCTGACCAAGCCCTTTGGCATGCGGGAGCTGGTGGCTCGATGTCGGGCGCTGCTGCGGCGGCAGCGGGGCAAAACAAGCGTTGAGAAAGACAACGTGCTCCGCTTTGAAGACATCACCCTACACCCGCAAGAGTGCCGCGTCTTTCTCAAGGGCGAGGAAGTCAATCTCTCCCCCAAAGAGTTTCGAATCTTAGAACTGTTCATGAGCCAGCCCCGACGGGTGTGGTCGCGTGACCAGATCATCGATCAGGTCTGGGGGCACGATTTTATGGGTGACAACAAAACCGTAGATGTCCACATTCGTTGGATTCGGGAGAAGCTTGAGACCGACCCCAGTCATCCCCACTACCTCAAAACCGTGCGGGGCTTTGGCTATCGCCTGGGCTAAAACCTTTAGCTCAGGGCGTTGCAGGGTTAGTTAACAATGGCGGAGTGCCTACTTCACAAGTCTTTAACTTCAGCAACAAATAATCCGAGTCCTTAAATTGTCGTTTAGGCTTAGGGGGCAGGGGCAAAAGATCGGCTGCGTGCTGAGGCTGACATTGTGGCCGTAGGCCGTGACACTTGACCTGTCAGCAGCTTTAACCCTGGTAGAACGCTATGCCGCTCACCATTTTAATTGCCGAAGACGACGAGGGCACTCGCCTGGCGTTGTGCGATTATTTAGAGCTTGAGGGCTATTCGGTGCTGATGGCCAGCCATGGTGAAATGGCGCTGCGTCAGGTGTTTAGCCATCAACCCCAGCTCATCATTACCGACATCGGCATGCCTGGTCTCGATGGGTTTACCCTAGTGCAAAAGGTGCGGCAGTACCCAGCCTTTCGGCTGCTGCCGGTAATTTTTCTCACCGCTCACAATCAGACCCAAGACCGAATTCGAGGCTATCAGCTCGGCTGTGACCTTTACTTGCCCAAGCCCTTTGAGCTGCGCGAGATTGGGGCGATCGTGCGCAATTTGCTGGAGCGATCGCAGCTGATCCAGTCGGCATGGATTCAGCAGGTGGCCCTCAGTACCGCCCAGCAGCGCGCTCTTCAGTCCAGCGAAGTCAGTGAAGAGATTGCGCCCTGGATTCCTGACCCTGCCGACCCAGTGGCTGAGTTTACGGCTCGCGAGCAGGATGTGCTGACGCTGCTATCGGACGGGCTATCGAATGCTCAAATCGGCGATCGCCTATTTCTGAGCCCCCGCACCGTCGAGAAGTATGTCAGCAGCCTGCTGCGCAAAACCGAAACCAGCAACCGTTCTGAGCTGCTGCGGTTTGCCATTAGCCACCATCTGGTGCCCTAGTCATCAACCCGTCCGGAACGGCTGCGCCTGATCATAATTAAAGCAATAGCCCGGCTGCCTAGCCGAGGCTCGGACCGCTTGACTCGGTGAATCACCATGGCGCAATTGTGGACGATAGTAGTTTTTAGTCTGGCGTTGGGGCCGCTAACCGCTTGCCAACTTCAGGAGACAGGGCCCGAAGTACAGCCATCGAAGCCCTCCACTGTCGCTGAATCGCCCGCTGCCGCAGCGCCCAATGTGCCCGACGAGAATGCCGACAGGCTGGTGATTCCGGGCGAGCGAGTCGGCCCGGTTACGGCCCAAACCAGTCGCGTCGATTTAGCCAATTTCTACGGTGAGGCTGCCCTGAGCGATCGCCCCGTTTCCCTAGGAGAAGGCACTACCGAACTGGGTACAGTGGTCAACGCCGACACTGATCAACAGTTTGCCGTGGTGTGGGCTGATGCCGCCCAAAGTCGGCCTCGGCTGATCAAAGACTTTGGCCAAGCTTGGCAAATTCCAGAGGGGCTGGGGGTGGGTGTACCCTATTCCACAGTTCAAGCGGTGCTGGGCGACTTTGACCTCTACGGCTTTGCCTGGGACTACGGCGGCACAATTGTGCTTGAAAATACCGCCCTAGCCCAATACGACGACGCTCTCTGGCTGCGCCTGGCCCCCTCAGACGAAGCTATAGCAGCGCACCTCGATGCCTACGAGGCCACCATGGGTGACGGGATATTTGCCAGCAGTGACCCCAACTTAACAGTGCTCGAACTAACGGTGTACGAAATGGTCGTGTCGTTCGACGTAGATCCCTAGCCC
Organism: Leptolyngbya sp.; assembly: GCA_003249105.1. GTDB lineage: Bacteria > Cyanobacteriota > Cyanobacteriia > Phormidesmidales > Phormidesmidaceae > Nodosilinea. The sequence continues at coordinate 35,728 of QBLT01000012.1, forward strand.
GTCATGCCGCTGCGGGTGGGGTAGCGGCGCAGCTGGCTAAAAAAGCTAGAGGAGTTAAAGCTGCGCGGATCCATGCGGTTGCCAGAGCGATCGACCGCCTGGTGGGTGGTAATCCGGTTGTCAGGAATGGTGGTTTGGGCCAGCAGCCAGGCTAGAGAATTGTACTGGGCTTGGGTGTAACCGCTGTGGCTGCGGCGATTGTTGAAGCCATCGCCAGGGGTTTCCAACGACACATGGTAGGCAAAATTGTTCACCGAGGGGGGAAACGCTGAGTTAGTGCGTACCGTCTCTGGGCCATTGAGGCCGTTGAACACCGAGTTGCCGGCCCCAAAGGCCCGTTTTTCAGGCGGCACGATGTAGTAGATTGTGCCATCGCGGCCAATCAGGGCATGGTAGCTGACCTGGTCTTGGTCGCGCGGGTGCCGGGTACGGAATAGGTTAAGGGCACTCTGGGCCGAGCCCACGGTTTCATGCAGCACGGCGATGAAGTCGTTGCGCACCGCCTGGCCGTTGACGTCTGTGAGAAAGCGATCGCCGTAGTTGGTGGGGTCGGCTAAGGCCGTCACTTGTCGGGGCGGAGCGGCTTGGGCCAGCTCTAGCTCTGGGGCCACAAAATCCGTTGGCCCCGGCTGAGCAGCTTTGAGCGGCTGGAGCGTTGCCGCCATCGTGGTTTGCATGGGCGGTAGCCCCCTCACGGTGAGCATAGGTTCTAGGGGCCCTGCCGCTCGGGCTGAACCGAGTCCCAGACTCAGCAGCGCCACTAGCACCCCCCCTAACCCTATCCAAATCCAGCGACGAGCCACGGCAACCTCCGGGTGCATTGTCAGACTATTTTGTAGCGCGAAACGGGCTCAATGAACCTCATTTTGCAAGGAACCCCTTGGACAGTAGTGAGGCCGTTAAGACGCCCAGCGATCGAGGGCTCGCTGGCCCCCCCAGCGGGCAACAATTTCGTCGTCGTAGCTGTCGGCGATGCGAATCACGGTGGCCACGGAGTGGTTTAGGTCGAGGCGATCGCAGGTTTCACCCACCAGACTGTGCTCAAAGACAATGTCATCCTCAGCGTCGTAGGCAAAGCGGCCAAAGTAGATGCCGTTATTTTCTCGCAGTAGGTAGTAGCTCAGTTCGGGGGTGAGGTCAATCGCGGTCACCACGTAGGCTCGCGTCGTAATTAGCGTTTCATCGTCGTGCCAGGGCACCACTCGAGTCGAGGCCACCGCCGACCCCAAATTTACGATAAAGAGGGGTTCATCCTCAAATACCACCAATGCTTCGCCAAACAGCTCATGCATCCAGGGCAAGATTCGATGGTAAACCGCCTCCTGGCCAGGGGTTTTAAACTCCATACAATACTCGTAGAGGAACGAACAGCAGAACCTTAGCCGTAAGCTAAAGCCCTAACAGATTAGCCCTAGAGTGAACCCGAGGAAAAGCGACATCCCCATTGTCTCGCTCTTGCTTTACCATCCAGCCTGCGTTCGCGCCTATGGGCGGCTCAGCCCCTTGGGAATCCTGGCTGGCTGGCCAAGGCGCTGGTAGGGGCGAACCTGTCTACTGACCTGACAGACCCATGCTTCCCGTCGGTCATGTATTCTGGCTGCTTTAACCAGAGCCAACCGTAACCTGTGGCGTTCTATAACTCTGACTTTAAGACATCAAAATTAAGGGTGACCCTTGCAGTAGGCTTTGGATAGATCCTCTGTCCCAATCTATAGCGCCCCCTCGTTATTTCTATGGCCTGCATTATCTTCACCGACCTCGACGGCACCCTGCTCAATGGCGAAACCTACGCCTATCAAGCCGCCTTGCCCACCCTGGCTAAGCTGGCCGACCAAGGCATTCCGGTGATACCGGTGACGAGCAAAACCCGACAGGAGGTGGCCCAACTGCGGCAGGATGTCGGGCTGCGCGATCCCTTTGTGGTGGAAAACGGCAGCGCCATATACATTCCCACCGATTACACAGGCTTTGCCCTGCCGCCAGGCGGTGATGTTGATGGTTACCGGGTACTGCCACTGGGCTGCAACTACGTCACCGCTCGCGCTGGGCTAAAGGCGATCGCCCAGGATCTCGGTCGCCCCCTCAAAGGCTTTGGCGACTGGACAGTAGACCAAGTGGTGCAGCTCACCGGCTTATCTCCCACAGAGGCTAAGCAGGCCAAGGCCAGGGAGTTCACCGAACCCTTTATGACCCCCAAGAATGTGCCCACCGACCAGCTGCGCGAGGCCGTAGAAGCCATGGGATTTCGGGTTGTGATTGGCGATCGCTTCTCTCATTTAATTGGCGGCGAAGCGGGCAAGGGCCGAGCCGTACACCAGCTGGTGCAGCTCTACCAAGCCAGCGGTCCTGAGGCCCAGCCCATCACCACCATTGGGTTAGGCAACAGCCCCAACGACCTCGACATGTTAGAGAACGTCGATCATCCAATTGTGCTGCCCAGCGCCCACGGCCCCCATCCTCAGTTAGCTGACCGCAGTTGGCAGATCGCACCAGCGCCAGCGCCCGAGGGGTGGGCGATCGCTGTAGAAAGCGTCCTCGCGACGGTAATGGCTTAGCAATGGGCCAGCCCGCTGATACCACAGGTTTTTGAAGCTCTTGTAAATCTGGCGGAGCCAAGTCAGTGAATCTGACCGGGGTTCGCTAAGGTACCTACTGCGGGCGTTGGCCTCAGCGGCAGGCCGACTGGCAATCTGGGCAATCTAACCGCAACAATTCAGTCAACACGTTGGGTAGTTATGAACGTAACTCTAGGCGATCTGGTCACGGTCATACTCGCGGTTTTGCCGCTGCTGCTACTGACCACCTCAACCTTTTTTGCCCTTGAGTGCCTGCTGGCCTTACGCAGCACCCGGTCGTCCGCCGCCCCCTCTACCCTACCTGCCGATCTTTCCCTGGCGGTGCTGCTGCCCGCCCACAACGAAGCTGAAGGGTAATTAGTCACCGCAACAAAGCTGGTCTATTGCGAATGGGGCAAAAGTTTGTAGCATAAGGGGCATGACGATACAGCCACATCCAGAGCCAAACCTGCCGAAGATCGACCCTGAAGAGCAAGGGGCGAGGTACTGGTACGAGCGCTACTGTGAACAACGTGCTGAGACCGAGCAACTGAAGCAGCGGGTTAAGGAGCTGGAAGAACAGTTTGAGAGCCTCCACGAGAAACTGAGGAAGCTGAGCGAACGCACCAGTGAAACGAGTTCACAGCCGCCGTCCTCAGATGGCCCCAAGAAGCCGAACCGGGATAAACAAAAGCCGCAGCGCAAACGAGGCCCCAAATATAACCACCCCGGCACAACGCGCAACGGGTTTGGCTGGATAGCTCACCCCGTGTTGCTAGAGGTGCAGCGCTGCCCGGTCTGCGGGGGTGAGGTGGAGCGCCAACCTACGGGAACCAAGCGCCAGCAGGTGGCCGAACTGGTGCCGGATCTCGTCGAGGTCTGGGAGTACGAGCGGCCCCTGTACCGATGTCCCGCCTGCGAGTGGCAGGGTTACTCGGACTTGCCACTCGGGTGCCAGGAGGGGTTTAGCTATGGCGGACGGTTAAGTAGTGTAGTGGGCTGGCTGGGCTATGGGGGCAACTTATCATGGTCAAAACAGCGCTACGTGGTTGAGAGCATCTTCGGTGTGCCGATGTCTCAAGGCAGTTTAGCCAAGGTGCATCAGTGGTTTTGTGCTGCCCTACAACCCGCTTATGAGCAGTGGTGGAGCTGGATTCAACAGCCTGGGGTGCGCTGTGTTGATGAGACCAGTTATCGCGTCAACGGAGTGAATCATTGGATTTGGATCGCCACTGCACCAGAATGCTGCGTTCTGTTCTTTGCCCCTACCCGCAGTTCAGCTGAGGTCAAAACGCTTTTGGGCGAGGACTTCACAGGCATCCTCAGCAGCGACTGTTGGTCGGCCTATGGGCCACAATCGGCGGG
>QBLT01000012.1:39731-43331 GCA_003249105.1 Leptolyngbya sp.
GGATTCCCAAGCCTTGAGCAACCGATTTCGCAGACATTGGTCAGACTGGTTTACGTTTCTCACGAGTCCTGAGGTCAAGCCTGACAACAACGATGCGGAGCGAGGCTTACGGCCCGTGGTGATTCATCGCAAAGTCTCAGGGGGTGCCCGCAGTGACTGGGGTGCTCAGTTAGTCGCGATGATGTTCAGCTTTCTCGAATCCATGCGCCGTCAGGGTAAAAATGCCGTAGACCAGCTCTTTGAACTCATCGCCTCGTCGGGGTGCTCGCCCCCTGCTCGTTTACCGGCATAATCCTGGAGCTCTGGAGGCTTTCTCATTAAGCCTCCCTTATCGCTGTGACTAATTACATAAAAAATTAAGCGATAGCAGACCTAAATTAAGTCTTTGAGGCTACCTTTTTTCAGGCTGAAGCATATATAGCTTTAGGATTTCTAACTCTACTTTAAGCACCTCAGTCAAATTTATATATTTTTAGCTAAGGAAGTTATGCCTAGCGGTATAGACCATTTTTTTGCCCTCACCCTAGGATAATTTCAACTACTTTTTTGGAATAAGTGCTATGAAAGCGTCTAGCTGGATGGTTGTGCCGTTAGTGCTCGGTCTTTCTTTGCTGACAGTTGCCTGTGACACTCCTGAAGATACAGAGGTCAATGAGCAATTAGAGACAGAGCCAACTGGAGTTGAACCCGTTGAAGGTGAGGCGACAGAGGAAGCTGAAGAGGGCGAAGGTAACGACTAGAAACCTCTGCGGTTGTAGGTGAGATCAAAGCTTGCTCTAGCTATGACGCTCTAACCAAGCGTCATAGCCACACCGATGTGCAGGTGGACGATGCGCCTGCAAAACTACAGCCATCGCCAGAGACTTAGGACATGCTGCACAACGCTTTGAAGCGATAGTTGCCCGCCTGTGCGCTGTCCCAGTTTCGCCAGTGATTGTGATTTATCTCCTAAACGCATTGGCTATTGATACAGATAAGCGCTATTTGATGTTGAACTACTCCCCGTCAACCTAATCTATGCTCATAGATTTATGAGCAGATCACAGGCCGTTTCTAGCTCTCCTGCGCATAAATCCTAGGCGGCAAAGCTGAGTGTACGTTTGAACTGTTCGAATAAAAATGCTGGGAATCGGGCTGCCAAACTGGCATTTTTGTGGCTATAAAGCAACTTAACAAAAGAGCACTGACAATGGGTCCAAAACAGGTTTGGCGACTACTCAAGCAGGCTTTTCAGGAGTGGAACCAAGACCAAGCTTCGCAGCTAGCTGCTGCGTTGGCCTACTACACCCTATTTTCTCTAGCGCCGCTGCTAATTCTGGCAATCGCGATCGCCAGCCTATTTTTTGATAACGGTGCCGTGCGTGGCCAGCTCATGGGCCAGGTCGAATCTTTGATGGGTGGAGCCAGTGCCGAATTTGTGCGCACCGTGCTCGACAACGCCAATCGTCCTGGGGAAAGCTCCGGCTGGGTGGCCTCAGCTATTAGCGTTGTATTGCTATTAGTAGGCGCTACGGGGGTACTGTCGCAACTGCAACTGTCACTCAACACTATTTGGAACCTGGAAGCTCGCCCTGGAATCGGCCTAATCGCTCAGCTGCGCAAGCGACTATTGTCGTTGGGGATGGTGATCGTCATCGGCTTTCTGCTGCTAGTATCGCTGATTGCCAGTTCAATAATTTCTGGGTTCTCAGGCTACCTTAACACTCTCATACCGGGGTTAGACGCGCTAGTGCAGCTCCTCAATTTTGTACTGGCCTTTGGTCTAAGTACCCTGCTCTTTGCCATTATGTTTAAGTATTTGCCTGACGCAATTATTGACTGGCGAGATGTTTGGTTTGGGGCTACTGCCACCGCCATTTTATTTTCGGTAGGTAAGTACTTGATCGGCCTCTATTTGGGCAACAGCAGTTTTGGCTCGTCCTACGGAGCAGCAGGGTCGGTAATAATTGTGCTGGTATGGGTGTTTTATTCAGCCCAGATTTTGTTTTATGGAGCCGAACTCACTCAGGTCTACAGCCGTCGCTTTGGCTCGCAGATTAGACCTAACAAGTATGCCGTTCAGCGAGAGCCATCATCCGATCAGCCATGACCTCCCTTACACCTATTTCCTCGCTAAAAGTTACGGGTTGCTAGGCCATTACCACTGGCCTAGCAACCTTGCTTGGCATTGATAGAGAATTTAGCCGTAAAGCAGCTGGTCTAAGAACAAACATGCTGGTCTACCCAGGGGCTGCTCTATTTATTTTGGTGGCTGTTCAAAGCGGCATGGCCCAAACCAATAATACCGCCATGGCTCGCACCTTATAGGGGATTATTACTGGGGTTGATTTTGTGGGAGCAGGGTCTATTTGCGTGAGGGTCGAGTGTGAGAGTTGACCGCTGCCACAGCTATTTGGGTATCCGCTGGTGCTGGAGTGGCCGCTAGGTTGGAGCTATGGCAGCTGTTTTTCTAGGCACAGGATTTGCCCTAATTATTTTACGTCTGATGAAATTTGCTGAAGACTTTATGCAAAAACCCTAATATTCCTGTAATTGGTCAGCTTTTTACGGATAAAGAGAAAGAGGCCTCTAAAATCCATCGATAGGATGATAATTTCGCGCTGGCAAGATTGCTACTGTAGAACAGTGCCTCAAGACTAATAGCAGTATCAGTAAATGTTTGGCCGTCAACAATTTTGCTTTGGTGCCTGACACAGTTGCATGGTCATAGCGGTATAGTTTGGCCTCAAATTTATGACTAAACGAAATTCGATGAATTCACAACAGTCTGACATCGCTGAAAAGCTTCTTCTCCATGAGATAGATGCGGCACCACCGCCGTCCAACGAGCCTGTGATTCACCTACCGCCTAGTCAGGCCGAGGTGGAAGACGCTCGGGTTGGGCAGAGCGAAGATAGCGCACAGTTTGGGGCTGAGGGAACAGCCGACAGCGCTATGGAAACGAGTAGCCCTCTAACTGGGGGCGATCCTGATGCGATCGCAGAGCGAGCCGAAACAGTTGGCGAAGAGGCCGTTGGTGGCACCACGCCAACCCCTGAGCAAAACGATGTTGACGCTCTCGCTGAGGCTGTGGGCATCAGCACCAAGCCCGAGCACCCCGTCGGAGTGCTCAACGAAATGGATCGTCGTGATGCTCAGCGATTTGAACTCGATCCGGAATCTAAGGATCCTGAGTCTTAATGTTGTAGCTATGCCCTATCGATTTTTCATAGACAGCACTGTTGAGGCCAATATTCAGCACATTCTCCACGAGCAGCTTGAGAAGGCAATTCAAGAGCTGAGCGAAGGCATTCGAGAAACCCCTGAACAGGCATTCACAGTACGCGCAAGCGGTTAAAAAAGGGGCGATCGGTGTTGAGGCTGGTGCGAAAGTCCATTGGCGAAAACACCTATCGGCGAGAGAACAATCAGCTCAGAAGTACTAGTCAGGCCCTTGCTCCGGCCAGAGATAGCGTTGTCTACAAAAAAAACTTCAATGACTTAATCGACTGGACAGTGCGAAGTTCTCCGGCTCTGAGCCTGGGAGAAGGTTAAGGAAAACGGACACGCCTGCGCCCTAGAGGGCCGCCATGTCCGAGACTGGCTGAAGTGAAACCATCA
>QBLT01000130.1 GCA_003249105.1 Leptolyngbya sp.
TTAGGAAGCCCTTTCCTCTACACGGGTATTAATTGATACTTTTCAAATATCCTCTAAGATTGGTACCCATGAGCTCACTCAGATTAACCGTGGGGCTTTAAAGGAGAGACTTGGCCAAGGGCTGGCTACAATGACACCACGGCAACACAACGCCTATTTAGGCCATCACTTTTGCCGATCGCTCCCTCACCTCACTCCTACGCTTAAAGCCCATGGAACCTATTCAAATCTCCTATTTCTCTGATATTCTCTGCGTCTGGGCCTATATCGCTCAAATTCGTCTCGATGAGTTAGTGACAGTCTTTCAAGACCAGGTTGCGATCGCATACCATTTTGTCCCTGTGTTTGGGAATACCCACGAAAAATTGGAGAGCCGATGGCGTGAAAAAGGAGGCTTAAAAGGCTACAGCAACCACGTTCTCGAAGCCGCCCAAAAGTTTGACCACATTGTTGTCAACCCTGAGATTTGGACAGCCGTTACGCCGCCCTCCTCACTGTCCTGCCACCTGTTTCTCCAGGCCATTCAGCTACTAGAGATTAAAGGCATTATCCCTAAATCGGAGAAAACTTTTGAAAGGGCAGTTTGGTCATTTCGAGAAGCCTTTTTTACGAAGCTTGCCAACATCGGCGATCGCGCCGTACAGTTTGCCCTCGCTGAAGAATTGGGCCTGCCGATTGCCGCCCTTGAGCAACAAATCGATAGCGGCGAAGCCTACGCTCTGCTGTCTAGCGACTTAGAGTTGGTGAAAGAGCACGCTGTCACCGTTAGCCCAACCTTAATTTTTAATGAAGGCCGACAACAGCTCAAGGGCAACGTTGGCTACCGCGTGATCGAAGCCAACATTCGAGAATTACTGCACAATCCACCTGAAGAACAGTCCTGGTGCTAGCTCCCGTGGGCAGAGCCCTCTATGCCGAGTGACGCAGGGGATGGCGCGGAGTTTGTACCTGGGGCAGAGGAAACTTTAGCGTAGCGGGCATTAGGTTGAACACAGCCAATAACAACTAAAAGCTGCTACTTAAAGAGGGAAAAATGGCTAAAGTTAACCCAATCCAGGTGCAAAAATTCTTGAAGGGGATAGAGTATCCCGCCAGCAAGCAGGACGTGGTCGAGCACGCCAAGCAGCACGGGGCCGATGAGAATGTTTGCGCCACTCTAGAACAGATGCCTGACGAAGAGTTTGAAACCTCAGCTGATGTCAGCAAGGCCATTGGCGAGGTTGGCTAAAGCACTGTGGTTCAGCTCTGAGAGGGCGTTTGAAAAGTGATTTGCTGTAGCTTTAGGCACCTACCATCCCCCCTGCCCCCCTTAAAAAAGGGGGATTTAGGGGGATCTCCACTTTTGCTACTTGCTACAAGGAATAGGACTTTTCATATATCCTCTGGGGCGATCGCCCGCTTGCCGATGCGTTAGCGGCTCCTCTGATTGCTACAGACCGTCTATCACCGTCGCCCCTCTTGCTGAAGACCGTAGGCCTAGAGTGGCGATGGCTACAACTATTTTTACCAGCAGGTTTCAAGCCGCATGGCGCAACCATCCAAGTCCGTGTCGAGGAAAAAGATTCGCCAGACGGCGCAGGCAAAGCTGGGTTATGAAGCCCTGCGGGAGGGGCAAGAGGAAGCGATCGCAGCCCTAACCGCAGGGCACGATGTTTTGGCGGTCATGCCCACCGGGTCGGGAAAATCGGCCATCTACCAGCTGGCGGGGGCGTTGATTCCCGGTTGCACCGTGGTCATCTCACCCCTCTTGGCGCTCCAGCACGACCAGGTCGAGTCGATTGCCGACCAGGAAGTGGGTGAGGCCGCCGCGATCAACTCGACCCTGAGCGCCTCGCGCCGCGAGGCGGCCTTTGAGTCGCTGGCCGACGACGAGCTAGAGTTTATCTTTTTGTCGCCAGAGCAGTTCAACAACCCCGAAACCGTGGATCGGTTGCGCGAGGCCAAACCGTCGCTGTTTGTAGTTGACGAAGCCCACTGCATTAGCGAGTGGGGGCACGACTTTCGGCCCGACTACCTCAGACTGGGCGCGGTGATCGATGCTCTCGGTCATCCCAGGGTGCTGGCCCTGACGGCCACTGCCGCCCCGGCGGTGCGGGAAGAAATTGTCAAACATCTGGCCATGGGAGATGCCCAGGTGTTTGTGCAGGGGTTTGACCGACCCAACATTTGGCTAGAGGTGCGGCGATTTGAGGCCGAAGCTGAGAAGACAGAAGCCTTGATCGACCAGGTGGTGCGCGCTAAAAAGCCGGGCATTGTCTACGTGGCCACCCGTAAAAATGCCGAGGCTCTAGCTGAGGCGCTAAAGGAAGCCGGTGTAGGGGCGATCGCCTACCACGCCGGCATGAAAGCCGCCGACCGCGAGGCCGCCCAGGCCGCCTTTATGAACGACGAGGCCGAGGTCATGGTCGCCACCACCGCCTTTGGCATGGGTATCGACAAGCCCAACGTGCGCTTTGTCATCCACCACAACATTAGCGATTCCGTCGATTCTTACTACCAGGAGATTGGGCGGGCGGGGCGCGATGGCGAAAAGGCCTTTGCGCTGCTGTTTTACTGTCCCGGCGACCTGAATATTCGCCGCTTTTTGGCCAGTGGTGGCCAGGTGGATGTGGAGCAGGTTGCCCAGGTGGCCACCGTGCTTCAGAGCCAGAATGAGCCCATTAAGCGGCAGGATTTGCAGGCCCAGACCGATCTGTCGCGGACCAAGGTGGCCACCGCCCTGAGCCACCTGGAGGCGGTAGATATCGTCGAGACCTTGACTACAGGCGAAGTCGTTGCCCGCGATCTGGCGGATGTGGATGAAGCGTCTCAGGCCGCTGTTGAGGCCCAGGAGCGGCACCAAAACCACGTGCGATCGCGCCTAGAAATGATGCGCGGCTACGCCGAAGTGCGCGACTGCCGCCGCGGGTACCTGCTCAACTACTTTGGCGAAACGCGCGAGCGGCCCTGCGGCTTTTGCGACAACTGCAAAGCAGGCATCGTGGTCGAAGACGAGGGTGCCCGCCAGCCCTTTGCGCTGAACAGCCGCGTGGCCCACTCCGCCTGGGGCGAGGGCATGGTGATGCGCTACGAGGGCGACAAGATCGTGATTTTGTTTGACCAGATGGGCTACAAAACCCTGGATAGGCAATTAGTCAAAGAGTACTGCCTGCTAGAGCCGGTCGATTAGCCCCGGCGTTTACCTAATACCGCTGTAGGGCCGCAATCGCCCCTGCCACCACCGCTAAAATCCTTCACTTAACCTAACAGTGGCAATTTTGCCTCTACCCTTGGAGTAAAATCTCGACACACCGTTGAGGTTGGGCCAATGCTAGATCGCTTCTGGGAAGTGCTGGGTTATGTCTTTGCCCTCAACGCCGAGGCCTTTCGCATTGCTATCACCGTCCCGGCGGGGAGAAACCTGGCGCTGGTGGTGGTACTGCTGGCGGGGCTGTCCCAGGGCATTGGTCAGAGCATTATTCTCTTTGTCAATCAGGTGCGACCCGCCCGGTTTGTGCTCAGCCTGGTGATTAACGCGGTGCTGTTTGCCTTTGGCTTTTTGGCCCTGGTGCTGAGCACCTGGCTGGTGACCCTGACGCCCTGGGCGCAAAATATGCCCTTTGGGCAGCTGGTGACGGTGCTGGGGCTGGCTTACGCCCCGCTGCTGTTTAGCTTTTTAGGGGCGCTGCCCTACCTGGGAGTGCCGATTCTCAATGGGCTGTCGGTGTGGCATTTGCTGGCTATGGTGGTGGGCTTTGGGGCGATCGCCAACCTGGGCATTGGCAACGCCTTTGGCTACGTCGCCCTGGGTTGGATTTTGCTGCAAATCTTGCAAAACACCGTGGGTCAGCCCATCGCCAGTTTGGGCAAGCGCATTGCCAACCGGGCGGCGGGGGTTGATCTAGTCACCAATCGCCGCGATTTAACCGAGTCGTTTCGAGCGGGGCTGGCCGAAACCTCTACCCGCTGGTACGAAGAGTTTACCCAGCGCTTTAGCGCCCTCAGCCAGGGGGAGGCGATTTCAGAACAAATTGCTTCGCCCATCCCTACCATCACCAGCCCCCCAACCCTGGCCAGGGCTGGAGTCGAGGGTTCAACCGTTTCTGTCAATGCAAAATCCCACGCCAAACGCCCCGATGGCTTTAAGCCGCTGCTCGGCCTCGGTGCCATGGCGGTGCTGACGGTGGTGGTGCTGGCGCTGCTGCGGCCCATTCGAGCCTGGTGGTTTGGCTGGTTGAGCGGCCTGCCCAGCCCGGCGCTGCTGGTGCTGAACTTTATCTGGATTGGCATTGTCGCCCTGGTGGTGGCCGGTCTGCTGGCCCCCCTCGAAACCCTGGGCTGGTGGGCCGGCTGGTACGACGACGAGGTCAACACCACTGTCAACGCCGGGGAACTGGCTGAACCGGTGGGCGATCGCAGCAAAATCAGCCGCTACATGGTCTACCTCGACGGCATTGGCATCTCCAGCTTTGAGTACCTACCCGACATCGAAGAATTTCTCGACACCCTGGCCCCCACCCTGCCCCAGGGCGTGGCCCTGATTCGCGGCATCATGCCCTACTCGGTGTTAAACGCGCCCCTAGATCAAGACCGCCCGCTCTCATTTCTGTGGCGCTACGCCGACAAGCTGCGCTTCGCCAACCCCATGAGCGTGCTGGGCCTGCTGGTCAACCTCCGCAACGTGCTGATTGTGGGGGTGTCCGCCGATAAGCGCTACGGTCCACTCTACAACCAGGGCATCGCCCAGGTGGTGTTTAACGGCCTGATCAAAAATGGCTACCGGGTTGGCAGCGGCACCCCCGTCACCCTGATGGGCTACAGCGGCGGCGGCCAGATGTGCTGCGCCAGTGCCCCCTATCTCAAACGCGCCCTGGGGGCCCCCATCGACGTGATTTCCCTGGGCGGGGTAATCAGCGCCAACATCAACCTGCTCAAGCTAGAGCACCTCTACCATCTGTCGGGCGAGAAAGACGTGGTGGAAAAGCTGGGACCCAAAATTTTTCCGGGGCGTTGGCCGCTGTATCCGCTGTCGTACTGGAACCGGGCTAAGCGCCGGGGCAAAATCTCGTTCATTTCCCTGGGGCCGGTGGGGCATCAAGTGCCGGGGGGCATTCTCGACCCCAAGCTGGTGCTGCCCGATGGCCGCAGTTCTCTCACCCAGACCATCGACACCATCACCGCCATTCTGCGGGGCGAAATTTTAGAGGCCCAGCTAGAGCGGGGCGGCAAGGCGAATAACTACGACATTTTTGCGGCCAACCCCCTGGTGCAGTACCAGAGCTATCCGCTCGATCAGCACCCTGACCCAGCGCTCTACGTGCCGATCGCTGACTGGCTTGGACGGCTGATTTTGCCCGCCAAGGCCGAGCGCTTTGGCGGTGTCTTCTACGAAATTCACCACGCGCCCGACGACCACCGCAAGCTGGTGGGCCAGGTGGTGAAGCTGCGCTGGTCTAACAACCCCCTCACCCAGCAGATGGTGCAGGCGGTAACCCACGACGTGCACTTTAGCGCCGATGCCGAGTACGCCAGCCGCTTTGGCGGGGTGATTAACCCGGTGCGGCTCAACCACTGGCTGCGGGTAGACCCGTTAGAATCCCTCGCCGGGTCGCTGCCGGAGGATGACCTGGTGGTGGTGGTAGAAAATCCCCAGGTGGTGCTGGACAAAGACGGGGTGACGCTGTTGATCGCGGCTCAGCCGATGGAGGTGACGGGGCGCTACTACGGCCTGGTGCAGTTCGTGGAATCAACGGGCCACCAGTGGCGCGTACGGCATTTTAACAAGGCCAGCCGCGCCTTTGACGGTCCTGAGGGGGTGGTGAGTCTGCCCCCCGTGGCGACCATGGATGCCTACGGCAGCGATCCATCCACAACAAAGGATCTAGAGCGATCGCCCTACAACGAGTCGGGCTGGTACATCTACGGTGCCCAGAACGCCAGCGGCATCTTTGTGGTGCAGGCCCTCGGCCCCCGCGCCCTATTTCGCCTTCAGCCGGAGCGGGTGGTGTTTGGCGGGGCAAAATCGGCCTACCGCTACATTCGCAAAGAGGCTTGGGCCGATGTGGTGGCCCAAAAGGGCAAGATCGGCTCAGTGCTCTGTACGGTACGCGACAACGGTCGGCCCGAGGCCATCGCAGCGGCCATTGATGAATGGCAGGTGGGCGATCGCGCCCTGATCCTCCACACCTACGGCGGCATCGGCGGCAACCAAAAAGAACCAGCCGCCTTTAGCCCGATTTTCTTTGGCCACTTTGCCTATGGTCGAGCCGAGGTGGTGCACGACCGATTGGCCGACGAGCGGCGGTTTGAGCTGCGCTACTACCAGGTCTATGCCCACAACATCGACGGGCTGATCGCGGGCACCATTCACTGGTCGCGCTACCAGGGCGATCGCCAGCGGGGCTGGCTGGGCACACGGCCCACCTGCGATATTCTCGTCAGGCTCGATGCCTTTAACCGCAACTACTATTTTGACGACGAGCGCCGCTCTCCCCGCACCCGCATGGAGGCCCATCTGCAAGCCATGACCGCCCGCTACCGCATTGGCGACGGCACGGGCGGCACCTTTGTCGGCCCGTCCAACAACTGCTCCCAAGACTCGAATCAGGCGCTGTTCGCCAGCTTGCAGGGCACCAGCCTCAGCCTCTACCGCCACGCCGATGCCCTAATCGATCAGCACCCTGACCAGGCCGAGCCCCTACACCAGCTCGCCCGCTTTGGCAAAGACCTCAAAGACACCCTGCAACCCCTGGGCGGCCTGCGCCCCACCTGGGAAAAGAATGAATTTAACCTGGGCAGCTCGATCGAAGACGAACCCCTGCGCAACCTGCTGATGGGGCTGGGCAGCTGGCGCACGGTGTTTCCCCGCAAGGCCAGCGACGTGGTGGTGCACAAGTTTCTCAAGTACGGTGCCTCGGCCTGGGTGCTGCGCACCAGCCAGGTGGGTGGCCACGACCCCGATATTGAGCCGATCGCGCCGATGACATTCTAAGGCAAGTCCTGGCAAGATCCCCCTCAAAGGGTGAGGTTAAGTCCTGCCTGCTAGGGGATTACCCAGCTCGATCTGCTGGCCATACTGGTCATAGAAGAAGCTGCTCAATTCCTATGCTCCCCAATGCAAGCGCACATTCGCAGCACACCCAGCCCACGCCCTTCCATCCCGCCGCTGAGGCCACCTCCGATGCCCCAAACCTCGGCCTGGTCTGCATTACGACCACCCCCGAGGTGCGCTTTAAGACGATGACCCGCAAACGGCTGTTGCAGCTCGATGAAGAAGCCCAGGCCCAGGCGGTGCGATCGCTCTACGGCGAGAACCTGAGGCGGCTCAACCTGGCGATCACCTTTTGCCAGGCCAACCAGATTCAGCTCTACCGCCTGATATCGAACATCTTTCCGTTTTCGGATACAGCTCTGGGCACGAGAATTTTAGAGGAGTTTGCCGCAACGCTGCGGCAGGTGGGCGATCGCGCTCAAGCTGCCAATATTCGCCTGGTGCTGCACCCCGACCAGTTTGTGGTGCTCAACTCCGACAACCCCACGGTGATTGAAAACAGCATCACGATACTGACCGCCCACGCCCGCTGGTTTGACCTGATGGGTCTGCCCCAGTCCCCCTGGGCGGCCATGAATATCCACGGCGGCAAGGGCGATCGCCGCGATCGCCTGATCCAGGTAATCCGCGAGCTGCCGACGCCGATTCGATCGCGCCTCACCCTAGAGAACGACGAGCACACCTACAGCGCCGCCGCCATCCTAGACATTTGCCGGGCTGCACAAATTCCCATGGTGTTCGATGCCCACCACCACCTGATTCACGAACGCCTCGACAGCTACGACGATCCCAGCGTCGAGCAGATGTTGACGGCGGCTCGCACCACCTGGCCCGACCCAACTTGGCAGCTGGTGCATATTTCCAACGGGTGCAGCGCCCTCCACGACCCGCGCCACAGCGATCTAATCACCGCTATGCCCATTTCTTTTCGGCAGGCTCCCTGGATTGAGGTGGAGGCTAAGCACAAGGAGCTGGCGATCGCGCATCTGCGTCAGACCTGGTTATCGGCCTAGTACCGCCATAGGAAGTTCAAAATGCAAAGTTCAAAATCCTCAGGGTGCCAGCGTTTCAAGATTCTTGAATGGCCGGTTACGTCTGCTTTGCCGTATTAGCCTTAGCTGCTAGCGAACACTTGGGTTTCGCTAGATTTCAGTATCCTTAAGGTAGGGCGAACTAAACCGACACCTTAGGGAAATTGCTAAATGAATCGTCGTGGGTTGATTGCCAAACTAATGGCCGTGGGGATGGTGGTTGCGATCGCCCTCCTCGGCCCCTCAACCGCCCAGGCCCAGGCGGCGACGGCGCTGACGGTATACCGCAGCCCTACCTGCAACTGCTGCGGCCACTGGGTTGACCACATGCAAGCCGCCGGGTTTGCCGTGGAGGACGTGGTCACCGACGACATGGAGGCGATCAAAACCCAGTACGGGGTGCCAGAGGCGCTGGCCTCGTGCCACACGGCTTTAGTTGAGGGCTACGTCATTGAAGGCCATGTGCCCGCGTCGGATGTGCGGCGGTTGCTGAGTAAGCGCCCCGCTGTGCTAGGAATTGCCGCGCCGGGGATGCCAGTGGGTTCGCCGGGGATGGAGACGGGCGATCGCGTTGACCCCTACACTGTGGTCTCTTTCACCGCGAATGGTGAAACCGCCACCTTTGCCGAACACCCGTGATCGTGGCCACCTACTTCGTCTCGGATCACGGCGATCGCCCCCTATGACCTACTACCGCAGTCAGCCTGACGCCTTTTCTGCTGCCTACCTGCACAACCTGCGGGGGGCAATTCAGTCGTGCCGCTACTTTGCGACCAACAATCTCAACCGCGACTTTGTTGCTACCAAGGGGTTCTCGGTCGTGTTCAAAGCAGAGGGCCGGGCTGAGGTCAATCGCCAGTTTCCCTTTTTTAAGCCCTACCTCGACCAAGCGCTGCTGCCCAACTGCAACGCCTTTTATCTCAACCCACTGATGCTGAAACAGGGGTCGCGGGTTGACCCCCACATCGATCGCTCGCTGCGATCGTACTGCAAAACCATTGAGCCCCCCGAGCAGGTCAGCGTGCTCTACGTGCAGGTGCCCGCCGATCTGGCCAGCGGCGAACTGGTGTTGCAGCGGGGGCGGCAGCGGGTGGCGCAAATTCGGCCCCAGACTGGCCTGCTGCTGCACTTTCAGGGCAACCTGACCCACTCGGTCAACGCTATGGCCAGCGCAGGCAGTCGCCTCAGCCTGGTATGCGAACAGTACTGCCTCGATGCCGATGCGCTGTGGGATATCCCTGAGTTTCTGATCGAATCGAGGGCTGCGGCCCCCGCAAAAACTCGGCGGTAGGGCAATTGAGGCACGACGACAGAAGATCGAAGAATGAAAAGTTAAAAATGAAAAATCAAAGGGATGCCTGATAGGCTGGAATCCTGGCATCTTGGGTTGCCCTGACCAAAACTCCTGCTATACGGGGACAAATTTAGTATCTTTAATGAGGTCTTAAAGGGCATTGAAAGAGTGCTTTGCTGTAGCTTCAGTTATTGACTAATCTCCCCAACCCGGCGGGAACCCACAAGCGTCTATGAAAGGAGGGGCCAAAGATCCCCCCTTTTTAAGGGGGGCAGGGGGATCTCCACTTTCGCTAACAGCAACAGGGCTTCCCCATCGTCCCCCTTAACCCGCTGCCTAAGGCAATGAAGTGTCTGCTAGAGCAATCTAAAACGCCATCACCCAAGCGCGTCAGGCATTTTCTTCCTTTTTTCGTTCTTTACTCTTCATTCTCCACTTTTTAGCCGTATGAGTTTAATTCAAGAAATCTTTCTCGAAACCGACTGGGAAGAGGTAGAGCAAGCCCAGGCCGCCTGCGACGAACGGGCCGCTCAGCTCAAAGCTGAGGGTCATACCTGCACCTGCACCACGCTCTACCGCATTACCGACGGGCGACGAGTGTTTTTGCTGGAAGCCCAGCACCCCGATTCCCTAGAGCCTGAGAACAAGCCCTCGCGGCGCAGGCTGCCCGCCCGGCGATCGGCCCCAAGAGGATAATGCGCTACAGGCCCCTGCGGGGGTCATCCCTTTACCAAGCTCAGGGCCACGGCCTCCGCTACCCGAATGCCGTCGATACCGGCAGACAAAATGCCCCCGGCATAGCCTGCCCCCTCCCCAGCCGGATACAGCCCAGCGGTGTTGAGGCTTTGAAACTGCTCATTGCGCTTGATGCGAATAGGCGATGAGGTGCGGGTCTCGATGCCGGTGAGCACGGCATCATCCATGGCAAATCCGTGGATTTTGTGGTCGAAGGCGGGGATGGCCTCGCGGATGGCGGCGATCGCATACTCCGGCAAACTGTCGCTCAAATCCCCCAGCTTGACCCCTGGCTTGTAGGATGGCTGCACCTCGCCAAAGGCCGTCGAGGGCCGGTTGGCCAAAAAATCGCCCACGAGTTGGCCTGGCGCTTCGTAGGTGCCGCCGCCCAGCTCAAAGGCAAACTCCTCTAGACGGCGCTGGAGCGCGATGCCTGCCAGCGGCCCCTCGGGGTAGTCAACCTCTGGGGTAATGCCGACGACGATCGCGCTGTTGGCGTTCGACTCATTCCGCGCGTACTCGCTCATGCCGTTGGTCACCAGGCGACCCGGCTCTGACGCCGCCGCCACCACCTTGCCACCGGGGCACATGCAAAAGCTGTAGACCGATCGCCCGTTTTCGCAGTGGTGCACCAGCTTGTAGTCGGCGGAGCCAAGGCGAGGATGCCCGGCCTGGTTGCCCAACCGGCAGCGATCGATCAGTGACTGAGGATGCTCGATGCGAAAGCCGATGGAAAAAGGCTTGGGCTCAATGTAAACCCCCCGCTCGTGGAGCATCTCAAAGGTGTCGCGGGCGCTGTGGCCCACCGCCAGCACCACGTGGTCGCTGGCCAGGTAGTCGCCGTTGTCGAGGCGCACGCCCCGCACCTGCCCCTGGTCGATGTCGATGTCGGCCACGCGGGTTTGAAAGCGAATTTCGCCGCCGAGGGACTCAATCATGGCGCGCATATTCTGCACGATTTTGACCAGACGGTAGGTGCCGATGTGGGGCTTGTTGATATAAAGAATTTCGGGAGAAGCCCCGGCATTCACCAGCTCGGTGAGCACCTTGCGGCCGTAGTGGTGGGGGTCGCTGACCTGGCTGTAGAGCTTGCCATCGGAGAAGGTGCCCGCGCCGCCTTCGCCAAACTGCGCGTTTGACTCGGGGTTGAGGGTCTTTTTGAGCCAAAAGCCAAAGGTGTCAACGCTGCGATCGCGCACCGCCTTGCCCCGTTCCAGAATAATGGGCCGAAACCCCATCTGGGCCAGCATCAACCCCGCAAACATGCCGCACGGCCCCATGCCAATTACAATCGGGCGCTTCTGAAATCCCTCGGGAGCCTGGGCCACCGGGCGATAGGTCAGATCGGGGGTTACAGCCACCGTGGCGTCTTTCTTAAACCGCTTGAGCAGATCCTTTTCCCTTGGCGTCTCCACATCGACGATGTAGACCAGGGCGATGTTGCCCTTTTTGCGGGCGTCGTAACTGCGTTTAAAGATGGTGAAGCGGGTCAGATCCGCCACCGCCAGGTGCAGCTTTTTTAGAATGGCCTCCTCCAGGGCGGCTTGGGGGTGGTCGAGGGGCAGTTTAATTTGGCTGAGGCGTAGCATACAAAAATAATTGAAGTTTTTTAAGTCGTGCCGGTTAGGCCATTCTCCCTTGGCTCACTAAACCGATAGTCTTCTGGATCTTCACCGATTTTGCCCACAAAGGAGAAGGACCGAATTAGGTTGAAGATCTCGTGGGTCATAGTTTCGAGGGTGAGGGTAGAGGGCAAGATGTCGGTCTGTAGAGCATCGTGGTGGAGTTTATCAAACTCTAGTTGCAGGTATCGATCGCAGTCAGGTAGTTGGTAGTTTTCAAAGAAGGCTCTCAGTGGAGACTGCAAATGCAGGGTTGGATATTCTACCTTGTAGCCGTTGGCTTGAGAATTAGCTTTGGCTTTGGCCCTGGCGTCAATGGCTTTGGCTGCTGCCTTGTTACGCTGTTCTTCAAAGCAGGTCTCAATCGCTTCAAAGATGCCGCGCATGAGGTTGGGGTATCGACCAGAGAGGGCTAAGAGGGCCAAAATGGCTTGCTGTACTTGGGGGGTGGTTTTGGTGCCGCGGGTGCGGCAGACGACTTTAAACAATTTATAGACATTGGTGAGGCGCCTCAGGGTGCGGGGCGACAGATCGACCTGTTTGCAGCACTCTAGCAGCAGGTTGAACTCCTGGCGGCTAAACTCGCTGAATTTGGTGCCGCCCGTGGCGTTGTCTTGGATGACCACCTGGGCGCGCAGGTAGGTCTCTAGGGAGTTGGCCATGATCGGGCGCACCCGGTAGGGCAGCTGGATGATCTTTTCGAGGTAGTCGGTGCCGGAGGGGCTGCCATGGCGCAGCAGCACGCCTTTGTAGAATTGCTCTAGGGCGCGGGTGATGTAGCGCTCGTCGATGGCGAGCACGGCGATAAACAGCGGTGTTTTGACCAAAAGCTGAATGGCTTCGAGCACTTGCACGACGCGATCGGGCGGGCAGCGATCAAGGTCGTCGATGTAGACGACAACGCGGGCCGGGCCACGGGGAAAGACCTTTTGAAGCTGCTCGACCTTCCATTGAAATTCTTGGCTATCGGCAGGGGGCGGCAAAAGCCGATTGCTGAGTTCAGCCAAATCACCTTTGACCTGCTGCATCAGCCCCAGGCGCTGTTCGTAGCTGCCGTCTTGGATGCGATCGCTGACAAATGCCTCCAGCGAGTCATAGACATTTTCAGGGATGCGCTGACGCTGAGCGTTGACCTTTTCTTCCAGCAGCTTCACCTCCGTTTCCAGAGCAGCAAATTCTTTGACCTTTTCGAGCTGGTTTTGAAAAAGTTGATCCCGCTGTTCTTCCAGTTGTTTGGGCAGAGTCTCAAGCTGCTGCTCATATTCTTTGACGGCCAGGCTGGTTTCCTCAACCCACTTTTGAGAACTTTTTAGCAGGGCCTGGGCGCTGGCAATGCCGGGGGTGAGCGGAGCCAAAAAGGCAATCAGTTTTGGGAAAATGTTATCGATACCAGGTAGCAGCCAGCTCATTAGGGCATCAGCCGCGATCGGTAAAAGAATGGCCAGCGTTAGAAACACCAGCATTAGCCCAAACAGGCGCAGGTTTTTCGGCTCTTGGCCGCTTTTGGTGATCCATCCAGGAAGAGCTATAGACAATAAGAGGATCCATTCT
>QBLT01000131.1 GCA_003249105.1 Leptolyngbya sp.
CGATATCATCTACGGTGTCAACCCTGACGGCAGCATCAGCGGCCTGAGTAACCCCGATATCTTTTACGGCTACGGCGGCGACGATATCATTACCGGTGGCAGCGACACTGACATCATCTATGGCGGCCTCGGCAACGACATGATCAGCGCGGGCGGCGGCAATGACTCAATTTACGGCGAAGCGGGCAGCGACGTGATCAACGGCGGCAGCGGCAACGACTACCTTGACAGCGGCGGCGACGACGACGTCATCAGCGGCGGCACCGGCCACGACTGGCTGCTTGGCGGTACCGGCAACGATGTGCTCAACGGCGGCAGCGGCAACGATGTGCTGATTGGCAGCAGCGGCAACGACCTGCTAATTGGCGGTCTGGGCAACGACAGATTTAAGTACCAGGCGCTCACCGATGGTCTCGATACCATTCGGGACTTTGCAATTGTGGGCGATCGCATCGACCTCAGCGCTATCGGCGGCCTGGGCTGGAGCAGCGTGCAGCGCCAGCAAAGCGGCCTCAACACCCTGATCTCAATCAATTCAGGCGGTCAAACCCAAACCCTGGCCACCCTGCTGGATGTCAATGCCAACACCATCACCAGCCAGCATTTCCTGTTTACGGCCTAGCGGCCTGGCCCCCGATACGCAACCACCCCCACGCTCTATCAAGGTCATAACCCCCATGCCCACGACGACCCAAGCCGTTAAATCCCTCATCCTGGCGCTGGTCAGTACCCTGCTGCCAGGAGCAATGCTTTCGGCAACGGCTGTTCCAAACCATCCAGCATCTCCCGCCGCGAACCTGGCCCAGATGGATCTGAGCTTTAGCCCCAATCTGTTTCTAGCAGAGAGTACCCGTACCGCCTCGGTAGCCATTCCTGAGGCAGTCGCCTTTGATCTGGCGCAGGTGCCCTTCGACAGTGCCATCGGACTAGATCTGAGAATTCGCCCTCGGGTGGGGGCCAGCTACAGCACCGCTAGCGGCAGCAACCCCGCCCTGGGCCGTTTTGAAGCCTTTGTGCCCCTCTGGCAAACGGTGGGCGACGAGCTGGGTTTTTTAGAAGGGCGACTGCTGGTCAACAGCGATGACACCCTGGGGGGCGGCCTGCTGCTGGGCTATCGCGGCTATAGCGAGACGGCGGAGCGCGTGCGCGGCGGCTACCTGAGCCTCGATGGTCGGGGCACGGGGGCGAGCACCTTCTACCAGTTGGGCACCGGCTACGAAAGCCTGGGACGAGACTGGGATTTTCGCTTCAATGCCTACTGGCCGCTGGGCGATCGCGATCGCACCATCACCGACATCGACATCGACACCGGGCTGCAAACCTCAACTCGCTTCCAGGGCAACCTGCTGCTGCTTGACACTCAGCGCCAGCGCCAGCGCCTGCTTCAGCAAGAAACTGCCCTGGGCGGCTTTGACGCCGAGGCCGGCACCCCCCTGGCCCGCTGGGATAACGGCAATCTCAAAGGGTTTGGCGGCGTCTACCTCTACAGTGCCCCCAACTTGCCCAACTACCTGGGCTGGCGGCTGCGGCTGGCCGCCGATCTCACCCCCAATTTCAACACCGGCCTAGCCCTGCAGGGGGATGGGCTGTTTGGCACCCGCCTGGTCTTTTCGGTGGGGGCTACCTTCCCCGGCATTCGTGCCGCAGCTTCGATACCAGAGGTCGATCAGGTGCGCGCCCGCCTGGGGGAACCCACCGGACGTCTACCCGAAATTGCCGTGTTTGTGACCTCCCAGGCCGAGGCGTTTAGCACCCAGGAGTCGCAGCCCCTGCTCAACCCCGAAGAAGCCCAGGCCTACCGCTTTCAGCATGTGCGGCTGGGGGGCAGCGGCGGCGACGGCACCTTTGAAAATCCCTTTGGCACCGTCGCGGAGGCGCTCAACGCCACTGCCCGCGACGGCAACGATGTGGTTTATGTAGACGGCGCAGTGGATGTGCCGATTCCGGCGCTGACCATCCCTGACCGGGTGCAGCTGATCTCCCAGGGGCCGCGACAGCTGCTGTCGGGGCTGCCCTTCCCCGGTTTTGAGACCACTACCGCGCGACTGCCCTTTTCTCCCGAGCTCAACTATGCCGACGGCATTCTAGTCGAGCTGCCCTTCTCTGGGGATGGCAGCTTTCCCCGCATCGACGGCGTTACCCTGGGTAACCGTACCGTGCTGGCGGGCTTTCGATTCGAAAATACACCGGGGGAAGCCGCTATCCTAGGGCGCAGCATTAGCAATGTCGAGCTGCGCAACAACACCATTACCACCCCCCAGGAGCGGGGTATTTTTCTCGACGATGTCGGCGGCAGCGCCGTTCTATTTGACACCGTGGTGACCGACGCCCAGGGGGCTGGCCCCACCTCGGGCCAGGGCATCTTTATTCGCAACACCACTACGTTTAATTCGATTCAGGCCACCATTGCGGGCTTCCAGGCCGATCGCAACCGGGTAGGCATTGAGCTGGCCGCCGAGGGTTCCCCAGTGCCGCCCTTCCAGGTGCCAAACCAGGAGGTGTTCGTTGGCCCCCGCAGCTCGGCCAACACCAGCCTTGGCCTCAGCCCCGGTGCGGTGATTACTAACAGCGCCAGCAACAACAGCGCCGAGGGGGTGCTAATTCGGGCCACCAACCTGGGGGGGCAAGAAGTTACTCTGCAAGGCCTAGCCCTCAGCGACAACGGTAGCGACGGACTGAGAGTTATAGGTGGAGTGCCTGGCGGCTTCTTAATTTCCTTCCAAGAGGTTCAGGTGAGGGATAGTGCGATCGCCCGCAACAGCGGCGCTGGCATTCGCATAGACGCCAACGAGTCGGCCACCCAGGAGTTCAACATAGACGGCAACCAGATTGTGGACAACGCCGGGGCTGGCATCGTCAGCACTGCCGGAGACTCGGCGCTGCAAGAGTTTGTCGCCAAGCCCGAGCTAGGCTCTCTGGGCATTGGCAACAACACCATTACCGGCAACGGTGGCAACGGCATTGAGCTGACCACCACCGATGCCCAGACGCTGCTGGTGGAGGCAAACCAAAACCAGCTGGCCAACAATGCCGGGGGGCAAGATATTCAGGTCACCGCCGACGGCACCGCTAGGGTCTGCTTTATTGCCTTTGGCAATGCCACTGCCCCGGCCATCGCTCTCAGCAATCTATCTGCCGGGCTGTTTGAAGTGGGCGATCGCAATAACCTGTCCTTTAACAATAGCGGTGCCACCGTAACGTTCATCCCAAATGCTGGAGCATTCACTGATATTGCCCGTCGAACCTGTCTATAAAATTCTGCGCAGTCACTATCGTCGTTTTCTGCAATCTAAATTGTTGCTAAACCCTAGAATCAGAGTTAGCTAGCCCGCCAGTAATGGTGGTGCCATCGGTGGGCCTGGCAAACAGGTAGCCCTGGCCATACTCACAGCCTAAATCGCGCAGAATATCTCGCTGCTGGGGGGTTTCGACACCCTCAGCGGTCACCTCCATGCCCAGGGTATGGCAAAGGCCGATAATGGCGCGCACAATTTCTAGCCGTTCGGGGGCGGTATCAATGTCTTGCACAAAGGAGCGATCGATTTTGACCAGGTCGATGGGGAACTGGTGCAGATAGCTAAACGACGAATAGCCAGTGCCAAAATCATCGAGACAAATTTGCACGTCGAGCTCCTTGAGCTGGTTGAGGATGGCAATGGCTTCTGTGGGGTTATCGATAAATACGCTTTCGGTGACTTCTAGCTTTAGGTAGTGGCCGCTCAACCCCGTGTCTTGCAAAATACCGACAAAGGTATCGAGCAGATTTTTTTTGGCAAAGTGTTTGCTCGACAGGTTAACGTTGATAGCCATCGTCAAGGGTGAGCCAGTGTCGTTGCTCTGCCTGGCTAACTGGCCATCGGCCCAGACCCAGGTCCCCAGCTCTAGCTGCTGCCAGCTTTTGAGCTGAAGACAGGCTTGCCGCAACACCCATTGGTCGATGGCGGTGATCACCCCCATCTCTTCGCCCAGGTGAATAAACTGGTCAGGGTAAATCATCTCTCCACTGGGCTTTTGCCAGCGCACTAGGGCTTCTAGGCTGGTGACCTCGTGGGTAGCCAACGAGACAATGGGCTGGTAATGCACCTCAAATTCGTCGTGGGTAATGGCATAGCGCAGGTCGTGCTCGCGCTCCATTAGCTCTCGGGCCTGGTTGTGCAGAACCATATCAAACAGCTCGTAGTCGCCCCGCCCCCGAGACTTGGCTCGGTACATGGCGATATCGGCATTGCGTAGTAGATCAACGGGCTCCTCGTAGGGAGTTGAGCTCATCACAATGCCAATGCTGGCTGTGACCACGAGCTCATGGTTGCTAATGCTGAAGGGCTTTTTGAGTTCGTCTAAGATACGCTCGGCGGCGCGGCAGGCCACAGCCACATCGGTCACATCTTCTAGCAACACGGCAAATTCGTCGCCGCCAAAACGAGCCACGGTATCCATGGTGCGCAGGTAGGTCTGTAAGCGGGGGGCCACTTCGATCAAGAGCTGGTCACCGAGCAGATGCCCGAGGGTATCGTTGATGCTTTTGAAGCGATCGAGATCGATCAGCATGACCACAAAACCAACCTCAGGCGATCGCTGGGCTCGCTCAACTGCCTGCTGCAGGCGGTCTAAAAACAGAGTGCGATTGGGCAGTTGGGTAAGGGCATCGTGCAGGGCGCTATGGGCCAGTTGAGCCTCTAGTCGGCGCTGTTCGGTGGTGTCGTGCACCACCAAAACCGCGCCCTCGGCCTGGCCCCGGTCGTTGTAGATGGAGGCGGTACTGTTGGCAACGGGGATTTCATTGCCTGCTTTAGCCCGCAGCAGCACGCCCTCGGGTAGGGAGACGGCGCTATCGTCCGCTAAGGATTTTAACAGCGGGTTTTCGAGCAGCTTGCGGGTGACCTCATCGATGAAGTGAAACACCTCGGCGGGCGATCGCCCCACGGCCTCGGTTTGCGACCAGCCGGTCAACGCTTCGGCCACCGGGTTCATAAACTTAATTAGCCCTTGGGTGTCGCTGGCGGCCACGCCTTCGCTGATGCTGTTGAGCACGGCGAGCAGCCAGCGACGGTTTTCTTTAACGGTTTTGTCGAGCTGGTGTTTATAGATGGCAATTTCAATGTTGGCGCTCAGCTCGCGGGCCTCAAAGGGTTTGAGGATATAGCCAAAGGGAACCGTAAAACTAGCCCGCTTGAGCGTTTCTTCATCGGCGTAGGCGGTGAGATAAATCACTGGAATATCCAGCACTTCCATGATGGCAGCGGCGGCGTCAATGCCGTCTAGAGCCTCGCTGAGGTGAATATCCATCAAGATCAAATCGGGGCGCAGCGCCAGGGCAGTTTGAACGGCGGCCTCGCCCGAGGTGACAATCTCAGGCACATGGTGGCCTAGCTCAATCAGGGTCGCTTGGAGATCCATAGCGATGACAACTTCATCTTCTACAACCAGAATGGTCTTTTTCTCCATGGGAGCCTACGCAGGAAAAGTGATTTGAAAGGCAGAGCCGACGGGCTGGGCCGCAACGACCACATCCCCTTTGATTTGTTTAGATAGATTTTGCACCAGGCTTAGTCCCAAGGATGACATATGCTGCAAATCAAAGTCGTTGGGTAGGCCCACCCCGTCATCTTGCACCCGCAGAGAAATTTTGTGGTCGGGGCCTACCGACGAGACAATGGCAATTTCGCCAGGTCTACCGTCAGGAAAGGCATATTTAAGCGAATTTGACATCAGCTCGGTGAGCATGAGACCGCAGGGTAGGGCGGTCTCAATGTCTAGACTATAGGGCTCGATCTCGAGCCGCAGGGCAATGCGATGGCTACCCGCGCGATAGGTTTCGAGCAGACTGTAGGCCAGGCTTTGAATATAGTCGGCCAGATCGATGTGAGCCAAATCTTGGGATTTGTAGAGTTTTTCGTGCACCAGGGCCATGGCCCTGACCCGGCTTTGGCTATCGCGCAGTACCGATAGGGCCGCCGGGTCAGACACTTTGCGAGACTGAAGGTTGAGCAGGCTGTAGATTACCTGGAGATTATTTTTGACCCGGTGATAGATCTCTTTGAGCAGCAGATCTTTTTCTTTGAGCGAGGCCTGGAGCCTGGCTTCAGACTCTTTGCGATCGCTAATATCTTGCTGTACGGCTACCAGCACCACACCGTACTCTGGATGGGCAAAGACTGAGGTGGTGGCGCTACACCAAAACGGCGTGCCGTCTTTTTTGATGTTGTGTACTTCGTAGGTGGCTTCGCGGTTGTCTAAAACCGCCCGGCGAATGGTCTGGGTGACGTCTTCAGCACTGACGGTGTCGGTGGCATAGTTAACCACCGAGACATGCTGCCCGTTTAGCTCGCCGGGGTCATAGCCAAACATTTGCTCAAACTTGCGGTTGGCGTAGGCAATGATGCCGTTGTCGGCCCTGACTACGCAAATGCCCTCAGCCATGTTGCGGGTAATTACCGCCTGAAATTCTTGAATTTGCTCGGCCTGTTTGCGATCGCTGATGTCAATAATCACCCCCAGCATGCGCGTGGGCTTTTGGGTGGCGTTATACAAGCCTCGCCCTCGGCCGACGACCCACCGCAGGGTGCCATCGGGGTAAACCACCCGATATTCTTTTTCATAGTCGGTGTGCTGCTCTAGAGCCTCTTGTAGGGTCTGCTCTACGCCAGCTAAATCGTCGGGGTGAATGGCGTTGCGCCAGCTTTGGTAGGGGTCGGCAGTAGTAGTGGGGTCGAGGCCCAGCAGCTTAAAGTGGTTGTCATTCCAGATCACGTTGCCCTGCTGAAGATCCCAATCCCAAGTGCCGATGTGGGTAAAGTCAAGGGTGAGCCGCAGTTGTTCTTCGCGGCGGGCCAGAGTCGCTTCGGCCTGCTTGCGCTCGGTGATGTCTTCGACAATGTACGAAAACCGCGATCGCCCGCTGGAGCTGACCGCGATCGGGCAGACGCTGCCCGACAGCCACCGCCCCCCCTCAAGCTCGCTCTGATGGTACTCAAACCGCACCGGGGCCTGGGTACGCTCAGCCTCGCGGTAGTAGGCGATCCAGCGCTGGAGGGTAGCCGGAGACGCCCCCAGGTCGCTAGACAAACGATTTTGCATGGCCTGGGGCGTAGTGCCAAAAAACTCGGCGGCAGCCCCGTTGTCAGACAGGTGCAAAATATCGTTATCGTGCAGCTCGACAATGCCCATGGGCATTGGGGCGCTGTCAAAAAAGCTGCGCAGGGTCGATTCACTCTGCTGCAAATTATCGTTGAGCTGGCGCAGCTCGGTGGTGCGCTCGGCCACCCGCTGCTCAAGCTCGGCCTTGGCCTGGCTCAGGTCAGCCAGGGCCTGCAAGCGCTGGGTTTCAATGCGTTTGCGATCGCTAATATCGGTCAACAGCACCACGGCCCCCAGCCTTTGGCTGTCGGCATCCGCCAGGGGGCGAGCACTGAGAATGAGATTTAGCCGCTGCCCCCGCTGGTCTTCAAGCTCTACCTCTAGCCTCTGAATGCTTGCTCCTTTTAGCGTGGAGGCGATCGCAAAGGGTGCTTGAGCCTGCGCAATGGGCTCAGCCGGGGTAAACGCTAGGGGGTCGGCGGCGGTGTCTCGGGCCGCCGCAGTCACCAGACCCAGGCTGTCAAAGGGTTGCCCAATCAGCTTTGGCCCCCACAGCTCACAGGCCACCTGGCTCGCCCGCATAATCAGGCCATCGGCATCGCAGACGAGAATCGCCTCGCCCGCCTGCTCTAGCATGAGCCGGGCTAGCCGCTCTGCCGCTAGGGTCTCTTCGTGGCGTTTTTGCTGGGTTAGGTCGGTAATGATCACACAGGTCATCACCACATCGTTGATCCTGAGTAAGCTGATAGTCATATATATGGGGACTTCCGCCCCATCGGCAGCCATCAAAAACAGTTCTATAGCTTGGGGTTGCTCCTGACTTGTTGCCCCCATCCGCGATTGAAACGGGATGGCATCGTGCATCGATAAAAACTGCTGAAGATGAGCGCCGATCAGTTTCTCTAGGGGCCGCTGTAACAGGTTAGCCAGGCTTTTGTTGCTGTATAAAATCAACCCTTCATCGGAAAGAATAGCCGCGCCCTGCTGCATTTCTTCGACCAGCAGCCGATAAGATTGGTCGGCGGTTTGCAGGGTAAAAATGCGCGGCCCGTCTGGGGTTGCAACCACTAGCGCATCGACTTCACCACTGTGGATCGCGTGCAGGGCCTCTTCGCTGGTGGCCAGGCGATCGCGCAGGGCTTGAATCTCTGTCAACAGCTCCGATTTAGTTTTATAGATGTCTTTAGCATTGTCCACAGGTCAACCTACAGCACATATTTAATAGGGATATAGTTGCGTTGAGAATCCCCCTGAATCGTTAGTCTTTGGGTACAAGGTCTAGGCCCTTCAAGACTTTTTCGGTGTCAGACAGGTCGCCCACAATGCGCCGCAGGGGCAGGGGCAACTGCTTGACCAGCGTGGGAATGGCCACGACATTGTCTACCGCAAGCGCTGCTGGCGACTGGTAGATATCGATCACCTCTAGCTCATAGCGCCCCTGCAAATAGGTTTCACAGAGAGATTTAAGCCGCTCTAGGGCCTGAATCGATCGCGGGGTGGCCCCGGCCACAAACAACCGCAGGCGATAGTGTTGCTGCTCATCGTTGGCGATCGCCTGCTCAAAACTAGCCGTTAGGGCGTCGCTTTCTTCGGGCAATGCAGGCGGCTCTGGAAACAGCTCGTTCCTAGGGTCTTGAGGCAAGTCATTCACCATAATATTCACTTTCAGGAAACAGGTTTAAGGGTTGCTGCTATCGATGGTTTCTTTGTTGTCTACTGGCCTGATGTCAAGCCCCACAATCACTTTTTCATGGTTAGATAAATCGCCAATGATTTGCCGAATCGGCGGCGGCAGTCGCCGCACCAGGGTAGGAATCGCCAAAATTTGGTCTTGCTGGGCTAACTCTGGGTGCTGCAAGAGATCGACAATTTCGATGTGATATTGACCATGCATATAGGTCTCACACAGCCGCTTTAAATTGGCAAAGGCCGTCACCGATTTAGGGGTTTGCCCAGCGACATAGAGGCGCAGCTGCCAGACTTCGTGCGCTGCCGGGTTCGGTTGATGAGCTTGGGTCATAGTGGGGGCTCTCATGGTTTTAATTGGGCTAGCAGAGGGTTTCTAACGACATAAGTAAGGCTAGTCGGCCTGACGCAGCTGGGCGATCGTCGCTTTATCCTGAAGCATTGCGGCTTCGTAGAGGCGCTCTTCTTCTAGCAGGTGGTTAAACTCGGTGCTTTCTGCCTCTAGCTGGAGCTGGAGCATGGCCAGCTGAGTCTGAGTAGCCTGGCGCTGTTGCTCAAGCTGTCGCCGCCGGACAGCCACCTGCTGCTGCCGCTCGACCCGCGCCTTGTCGTCGGCGACCTCTTGTATGGCCCGCGCCGTGCCCATCAAGACCTGCCCCTGGCCCAAATAGACGTTGACCAGCTCAAGGCCCTGGCTGGTGATGCGAAACTCGCGCACCTGGTTAGAGTGGCTCATGCCGCGAGATTTAAGCACTTGCAGCAGCCGGTTGCGCTCGCCATTGTGCTCAATCGAGCGCACCTCTAGCCAGGTATCCATCAGCGATGAGATGCCGATCTCGGTGTGCTCCATGGGCGTGCCGGAGGCAATTAGATTGGTCATGAATAAGGTAATTTGCTGGGCCTTGAGGTGGTCAATCAGCCGCATAAAGAACGATTTGGTTTGCATCATCGTGCCGGTCAGGGGCAAGTTGCTAATCGGGTCGATCACCACGGTGGTGGGGTGCGAGGTGCTGAGCCAGCGATGGATCTGCACCAGATGCTGCTCTAGGCTGTGGGTAGTGGGTCGCAGCGATTCAATTTGCAGCAAACCCTTCTCCATGTAGGGGGCTAAATCTAGCCCCACCGATCGCATGTTGCGCAAAATTTGCTGGGGTGCCTCCTCAAAGGCAATGTAGAGGCAGCGCTCGCCCCGCTGGCAGGTGGCAGCGGCAAAATGTGCGCCAATGGTGCTCTTGCCGGTGCCCGCCATGCCGGTAACTAAGACGCTGCTACCGCGATAGTAGCCCTTGCCCCCCAGCATGGCATCGAGCTGGGCAATGCCGGTGGGCACGCGATCGGTAGACACCCCGTGGTTGAGCCCCACCGAGGTAATCGGCAGCACCGAAATGCCGTCTTTATCGATCAAAAATGGATATTCGTTGCTGCCGTGGTGCGAGCCGCGATATTTGACAATTTGCAGCCGTCGGGTCGAGAGCTCATCTTGGGTGCGCTGGTCAAGGCGAATGACGCAGTCCGAGACATATTCTTCGAGCCCCTGGCGGGTGAGGCTGCTCTCGCCCCGCTCGCCGGTAATAATGGCCGTCACCCCTTTGGCCTTGAGCCAGTGAAACAGACGGCGCAGCTCGGCCCGCACAATGGTGACATTAGACAGCCCTGCAAACAGCACCTCAATGGTGTCGAGCACCACCCGCTTAGCCCCTAAGCGATCAATCGCCAGGCCCAGGCGAATGAAAATGCCCTCTAGATCGTAATCGCCGGTCTCTTGAATTTCGGTGGGGTCAATGTAAAAACAGTCAATAGCAATCTGGTTGTCGGCGATCAGTTGATTTAGATCCCACCCTAGAGAGGCCACATTTTGAGCCAGCTCCTCAGCCGTTTCTTCAAAGGCTATAAACACGCCCGGTTCGCCGTATTGAGTTGCGCCCCGCACCAAAAACTCCATGCCCAGCAGCGTCTTACCACAGCCTGCTGAGCCGCACACCAGAGTAGGACGGCCCTGGGGCACTCCCCCATCGGTGATCTCGTCGAGCCCCTGAATGCCGGTCGGGCATTTGGCTAGCTGCACGTATTGCGGTGCGATCGCGCTATTGGTTTGAGACATACATAAACAATCCTAAGATCTGACCGAGTAAATTATTGAGAACAAATGTAGAGATTAAAATCCTGTTTATGGATTTAACCATGCATAGATAGTGTTCTTTACCAAAACAGCCCAATCCTTAGTAAGGTCAATCTGCCTCAGATTAAGTTAATCCCCAGCAGGCTTTACGTATAACTCCCAGGAAACAAATAATTCCCGATAGAACGAAAAGCTACAATTCCTTTGGCGAGCTATCAACAATTGTTCACGTTGCTTTGAGCCAAGCGCCAAGGTTTGCAAAGAGGCAGTTTAGTTCAATAATACTGTCTAGATTTCTTGCCAACCGAGCACAGTTCTAACATCATATTGCTTAACACTAGAACAGTTGAAGAGGCGAGTGGGCAAGTCGCACGGAGTTGTCAGGAGATATAGTCGCTAATGGTGCTTACACCAACTGCACCCTGATTTCGTTGAGGTAAATGACTGGAGCTAGTGTCATTTGCCCCCCTGCGTATGGGGAAATAACTCAATGAACCTTTGGGGTCACGCTAAACAGCTTGCAGACACGGCATCGGAAACTAATCAGCAGATCGGAAGCCAAATTGGTAAAGCCGTTGCCGCGACCCAGCAGGCCACCGAAGATCTAGCGACCACCACTGCGCAGGCTTTGCAGCAGGCCCAGCAGATTGCCCAAAAAACGGTTGGCAAGGGGCTGAAGGGATAGAACCGCTGTTGCAGTTGGCCAAAGCCTGCTTCGACCAGGGACAATCTGTGGCTGAGGTCTTGTTCGATTAGCTGATGGGGAGTGCTCACCCTGCCGCTATCTCAGCCATCCACCCAAGTGCCGTGAAAACTGTGGGGCACTACCTCGGGCAGCCCCAGCCGACAGATTGGCCCATTCTCTAGCTCATTTCCCTCGTAAATCCACAGTTCGCTGCGGTGCTGGTGGCCATCGTAGACCACCGTGAGCACCCAGGGCTGCTGAGGGTTCGCCGGGTTCGCGACGGCGATCGGTTCTGAGGGATAGCGGCCCTCTCCGGCATCGGCAACGGTGAGGCCAGTTTTAGGGTCAAGGCGAGCGATCGCCCCAAATAGCTCCCCCACTGGAGTAGGCACCGTGCGATGCACATTCAGATAGGTCGTGGCCGTCTCGTCGTAGCCAAACGCGACCGGAAACTCGCAGTGGCGATCGATCAAGCATTGCTGGTCGAGAACCTTGCCGGTGTTGGGGTCGATGCGGTACTGCCAGAGCTGGGCATCGGCGGTGGTGGTAACCTGACCCGAGGCCACTTCTTTGAGCTGCTGATTGGTGGTGAAGTCGGGGTAGCGCACCACGTCGAACACAATAGAACCGTCGAAATCGAGGTAGCTGTGGCCAAAGTGCCACTGGTACCAGGGGTCAACGGGGTTGAGAGCGATCGCCTCTAGACTGTCGGCATCCACCACGATAATCTGGGT
Organism: Leptolyngbya sp.; assembly: GCA_003249105.1. Lineage (GTDB taxonomy): Bacteria > Cyanobacteriota > Cyanobacteriia > Phormidesmidales > Phormidesmidaceae > Nodosilinea. The sequence goes on from QBLT01000131.1 coordinate 12,302, forward strand.
GCCCTGCTGGGGCTGCCACTGGAGCGCATCGCTGAAGCTAGACAGAGCAAACAGCGCGGGCAGCGGGCTGAGACGCACAGGCGACACGCAAAACACCAGGTAGCGATCGGCCAGCACAAAGTCGTGAATCAGCGGAATCCCCGCCAGAGGAATGGTGCCGGTCTGCTCTAGGGCACCGGCGGCACTGCAACGGTAAAGCTTGAGCGTGGCATTGCCGCCAGGAATGAGACCAAAGCTAAAGATGTCTCCGGTGCGAGGGTGTCGCTTGGAGTGGGCTGCCACAGTGTCGCTGGCCTGCAACCCCTGGAGGTTGTCTAGGCCATGGGTTTCCAGAGTCTCTAGGTCAAGGCTGTGGGGCAGACCGCCATCCCACAGGGCCAGCAGACGATCCGGCAGGGCCAGCACCGAGGTATTGGCTGCATTCTTGATCTGAGTCTGCCACCGCTGCCAGATCGAGCCGGGCGGCAGGCTGCCATAGCCCCGATAGAGACATTGCTGGGCCTCTTCTTCGTCCACGAACCCGGCAGAGCGCACGTAGCGGTAGGTGGCCACAGCGCGATTCGCCAAGCGTTCGGGAACCGACTCGAACCGAGTATCCCTGCGGGAATCGCCGTCAAAATTCACCCGCAGCACCGCCCCGTCGCCGTCAAACCAGTGGCCGACTCGGGTGCCGCCGCGCTCTAGGCGAGCTGGGCCATTGCGGTAGAGGGTGCCCCGCAGACCAGCGGGCAACTGTCCTTCTAAGACGGATAGTGTGGTGGCAGCGAATTCGGTAGCGGGCTGGGCGATCGCCCCGGCCCACAGTGCTGAGGTGGGAGCGGCGGTAGGCTGCGATCGCGACGGGGCCAAAGGAGCCATAGGTACAGAGATAAACGTGCTTAATCTATTGTGACCCAGGACGCTCCGCAGAGTAGGGCTGACTCCCCCCACCCTGTCTCCCTCACC